>NZ_JBQENC010000009.1:0-205000 GCF_052044485.1 Pseudoxanthomonas sp. 22568 | reverse complement strand
CGCGGTCGGACATCGCGCACTGTGTGCAAAGGCATAAGCGTGCTTGACTGCAAGAGCGACGGCTCAAGCAGGTACGAAAGTAGGACTTAGTGATCCGGTGGTTCTGTATGGAAGGGCCATCGCTCAACGGATAAAAGGTACTCCGGGGATAACAGGCTGATACCGCCCAAGAGTTCATATCGACGGCGGTGTTTGGCACCTCGATGTCGGCTCATCACATCCTGGGGCTGTAGTCGGTCCCAAGGGTATGGCTGTTCGCCATTTAAAGTGGTACGCGAGCTGGGTTCAGAACGTCGTGAGACAGTTCGGTCCCTATCTGCCATGGGCGTTGGAAGTTTGAGAGGGGCTGCTCCTAGTACGAGAGGACCGGAGTGGACGAACCTCTGGTGTTCCGGTTGTCACGCCAGTGGCATTGCCGGGTAGCTATGTTCGGAAGCGATAACCGCTGAAAGCATCTAAGCGGGAAGCGCGCCTCAAGATGAGACTTCCCGGGGCACAAGCCCCCTGAAGGAACCATGTAGACTACGTGGTTGATAGGTCAGGTGTGTAAGCGCTGCAAGGCGTTGAGCTAACTGATACTAATGATCCGTGCGGCTTGACCATATAACCTCAAGTGGCCTTGGACTCGACGGCAGCGTCGATGAGAATCCAATGCCCGCTACGTCACAAGACCCTATGTGAGACAGGCGCCTCATCCCTTCGGATGGCGACGCTCCAACCGTCTCCCTGGTGAAATTAGCGCTGTGGTCCCACCCGTTCCCATCCCGAACACGGAAGTGAAACGCAGCTGCGCCGATGGTAGTGTGGCTTAAGCCATGCAAGAGTAGGTCATCGCCAGGGGCTTTACCCCAAAACCCCCAGCCAATTGGCTGGGGGTTTTTTCTTTTCCGCTGATCGCCAACAATCGGACTTCCTAACAGAAAGGGGATCCGGGGAATGAAGCGAAGTGTTCTGGCCATCGCCCTAGGCGTGTCATTGGCCGCGCACGCATGGGCGGCAGGCAAAGAAGTTACGCCGGCCAAGGTGCGGCAGGTGCACGATTCGGCGCTGGTGCTGGATACGCACCTGGACACGCCGGCGAATTTTTCGCGTCCCGGTTGGAGTATCCGCGATCGCCATGATCATGACGGTGACCAATCGCAGGTGGATCTGCCTCGAATGAAGGAAGGTGGCCTGGACGGCGGATTCTGGGTGATCTACACCGAGCAGGGTTCACGTGACGAGGCCGGCAATCGCGCCGCTCGCGACCACGGCCTGACCCGACTGGTGGAGATTCGTGAAATGATCGCCGCCAATGCGGCCGATTTCGAATTGGTCTCGACCGCCGCCGACGCCGAACGCATCGCCGCCTCGGGCAAGCGCGTTTCCTTCATCAGCATGGAAAACGCCTCGCCGCTCGCCAGCGATCCGAGCCTGCTGGAGCTCTACCACAAGCTCGGCCTGCGCATGCTGGGGATCACCCATGTCAAGAACAACGACTTTGGCGATTCGTCCACCGATGCCGCGGGTCCGCAATGGAATGGCCTGAGTCCCAAGGGCAAGGCGCTGGTGGTTGAGGCCAACCGCCTGGGCCTGATTCTGGACGCATCGCATGCGAGCGACCAGGTCTTCGATCAGTTGCTGGAGCTTTCCAAGGCGCCGATCGTGCTGTCGCACACCAGCGCTGACGCGGTGTTCGATCATCCGCGCAACATCGATGATGCGCGCATCCGCAAGCTGGCGGCCAAGGGGGGCGTGATTCACGTCAACGCGTATGGCGGCTATCTGATATCGATTCCCAAGCATCCGCAGCGCGAAGCCGCGCTTGAAGCGCTTTCGCAAAAGTATGGCGAGGAAAGCGGGCGAGACGAGGCGAAGGTCCAGGCCTATCTGAAGGAGCGCGCAGAGATCGACCAGCGATTCCCCGTGCCGCAGGCCACGTTCGAGGATTACATGCGGCACCTGCTGCATATCCTGAAGGTGGCGGGTCCTCAGCACGTCGGGATCGGAGCGGACTGGGATGGCGGTGGCGGTGTGGCCGGCATGGAGGACGTCTCGGCGTTGCCGAAGATCACCGAACGCCTGCTCAAGGAAGGCTATAGCGAGGCCGACATCCATGCGATCTGGGGAGGCAACCTGCTTCGCGTGCTTCGTGCGGTCGAGGCGGTAGCCGAGCCTGCGCAGCGATAGCCTGAGCAACTCCCTTCCATCGAAAGCTAACCACGCGAACAGGCTTCGCAAGGGACGTGGGCGTGCAGTAGCGCGCCCACGGAAGTGTTGCTGGTCGGTTGAAGCAATCACGGACCCGCCTTGAGGCAGGTCATCGAGCACGGCGAAGGTGCCATCGCGGGCGCAGCGTCGTGCTTTTTCCGACGTGACCGTCACGCGGCCGTCCGTGCCATCCGCACATTCTTCAAGCCTCAGTGTCCGCGGCACGACAGGCGAGTGGAGGTCGTGCGAATTCCGTCGGCTTGGCGGCGAAATGAGCGCCAATGGATCGTCTACCCGTCAAACAGCATGATGGGTAGGCCGCTCCGCGTTGTCGGAGCCATTCTCAGTAGAACCGCCCGGGATGCGGATTCAGGCGCGATGACTCGTCATTGAACGCGAAGCATCACCTCCGGCTGCCTTTTCGGAAATGTCCGATTCCTGCGGTGAGTCACATTGGGTGAAAGTGTAGTCCGCGACACGGAAGTCGCGGTCGAAACATCAGCAGACATTTCCTGGACGCTCTCTTTCCTGGCCACGGGAACCACGACCTGGGCCTGCCTCAGGTGCGGGTACCGTGCCCGCTGCGAAATCTCTCCGACAGACCCATGCATATTGCACATCCCGCCGCCGATACCGTGGCGCACGTCCGGACCGGGCGGGCGGCGGGTGGTCGTGGGGCGGCGATGGCGGTGCGGAAGCGTTGTTGCGCAAGACTGTCACGCCGTGTCCTGCATGCGGGTGCGGTCGCGCTGATCGTCTCAATTCCGTTTTTTCTAGGCCTGGGCTGGCACCACATCCAGTGGATGATGGCCGGGCAGCAGGAGGCCGACCACGGGCGCGCCGTGATGTCGAAGCTCGAGGCGATGCTGGACCAGGTTCATTCCACCGTGGATGCGAGCCTGCCGCTTGCCGCCGGCGACTGCGTGGAGGTGGTGGATGCGCTGCGGCTGAAAGCGGCGGCCTTGCCACAGGCACGATCACTGGTCCTGGCCCGTGATGGAATGGCCTATTGCAGCACCCTGTATGGCGAAATCGCCGTGCCGACCGAGGCGATGGGGCTTTCCGATGATGCCGTGACGCTGGTCGCCGGGAACGAGGTCGCGCCGGATCGCCCCTTGCTGCTGTATCGCCTGGCGCGAGGACCTCATGATGCGATCGCCGTGCTGGATGCGTTGCACGTCCGCCACTCATTCCAGGAAGGCCGCGAATCGGCCTGGGTGGTAGGAGCGAAGCGGCTGGAGCACGCTGGCGGGATTCGTGTACTGTCGCCGGATGCCGACGCGGAATCCCGTCTGGTCACGTCGTCGCGCCATCCGGTGGCGATCGCTTCGGATGCGGGTGACGAGCAGGCGAAGCATTCCCGGGGCCCATCCTCCGCAGCATGGCTGCTGATGGCGCTGGCCGGAATGCCAATGGGCTATCTGTTCCATCGCTGGACGATTCGCCGCCGGGCCTTGAAGCGGGAATTCCAGCGAGCGGTCCGGGATGGCGAGTTCGTTCCTTTCTATCAACCGATCGTGCGCTGCGCGGATCGGAACTGGGCGGGTGTGGAAGTGCTGGCACGCTGGGAGCATCCCGGGCGCGGCCTGCTGGCTCCGGACCGCTTCATGCCGCAGCTGGAGCATTCCGATTTCCTCCTGCCGATGACCGCGGGACTGATGTCTCGCGCGGCGCGGGAACTGGCCGGCATGTTGTCGCTGCTGCCGGCGGGATTCCATGTCGCTTTCAACATCACTCCCGCGCATCTGTCCGCGCGTTGGCTGCCCGAACACTGCCGGCGCTTCCTTGCCGCGTTTCCATCCGGGCGGATCGCGCTGGTCCTGGAACTGACCGAGCGTGAGGGTGTCGTTCCGGACGCCGATGTGCTGGCCGTCCTCGACGAAGTCAGGCGACTGGGCGTGCGCATCGCGCTGGACGACTTCGGCGTCGGCCATTCCAATCTCAGTCACCTGCAGGAGCTCCATGCCGACCGGCTGAAAATCGATCGGGGCTTTGTTACCCGATTGCCGGATCCGGATGGCATCACGCCGATACTGCGGACCATCCTGGATCTGGCCGAACGCCTGGACCTGGACGTGGTGGCGGAAGGCGTGGAAATCCCCGCCCAGGCGGATGCCCTGGCCCGCCACGGCGTGGCCTTCCTGCAGGGGTACCTGTTTGCCCGGCCGCTGCCGGCATCATTGCTGCCAGGCACGCTGGCAAGTCGTCCGCCTTGGTTCGGCGACGCTCGGGGAATGTTGCAACCTATTGATATGAGAGGAAAAATGACCAAGCAAATCGCAGGTGGCCGGAAGCCCGCTCATGGTTCCGTTTCCCTTACGGAAGCTGAATGATTTCCGCCCATCGTTCCACTGTCGGAATGATGGGGAACTCTTTTACCGGTTAGCAGTCGAACAACCCGACTGCTAAGATGAGCCCCATGAGCCAGAACACTGCTGCCACCGCCCTGGTGGCGAACAATCTCCCCATCCCCAGCGCGCTCGGTTCGCTCGAGGCCTATATCGGCGCCGTGCACCAGATTCCGGTGCTCACGGTCGATGACGAGCAGGCGCTGGCGCGTCGCTTCCGCGACGGTGAAGATCTGGACGCCGCCCGCGAGCTGGTGCATTCGCACCTGCGTTTCGTCGTGCATGTCGCCCGCGGTTACAACGGCTATGGCCTGCCGCTGGGTGACCTGATCCAGGAAGGCAACATCGGCCTGATGAAGGCGGTGAAGCGCTTCGACCCGGACATGGGCGTGCGCTTGGTGAGCTTCGCGGTGCACTGGATCCGCGCCGAAATGCACGAGTTCATCCTCAAGAACTGGCGCATCGTGAAGGTGGCGACCACCAAGGCGCAGCGCAAGCTGTTCTTCAACCTGCGCAAGTCCAAGACCCGCCTGGGCTGGATGAACGCGGAGGAAGTCAGCGCGGTCGCCAAGGACCTCAACGTGTCCGAACGCGAAGTGCTCGAAATGGAATCGCGCCTGTCCGGTCGCGACATCGGTTTCGATGCGCCTGGCGACGAGGACGATGATCATGCGCCGCCGTCGCCGGTGAGCTACCTGATGGCGGGCGATGAGGATCCGTCGCAGGCCTACGAGCGCGCCGACAGCGAGGACAACCAGCTGGAACTGCTGCGTGAAGGCCTGGCGGGCCTGGACCAGCGTTCGCGCGACATCATCAAGCGCCGCTGGCTGGATGCCGACAGCAAGATCACCCTGCAGGAACTGGCGGACGAATATGGCGTATCCGCCGAGCGCATCCGGCAAATCGAGGCCAATGCGCTGAAGAAGATGAAGGCGCTGTTCGCCGCCTGACTTCGGGGCGCTTCGATGAAACAAGCAACGGCCCCGGAAGCGGGGCCGTTTTGTTTTGTTTGTCCACGCTGCGTGCTCCATCGATGAGTGAAGGACGCGGTATTCCGCGCAAGAACCGGATGGTGACGCGACGTTGCCGGGAGGATGCTGCACCTCCGCCCCCTGGACCTTCCGTCATGGCCTACCGAATCACTGGACTCTCTCCCGACCTGTTCACCCATCTGTGGGCACTGGACGACGCGGCGCTGGCCGCGCAGTCGATACGGCGCGTGGTCGCCGACAAGGATCGGGGTTTTCCCTGCCGGGTTTCGCTGGACGATGCGCGGAGCGGCGAGACTCTCCTGCTGTTGCCGTTCCAGCACCATGGGGCGGCGGGTCCGTACCGGGCGAGCGGTCCGATATTCGTACGCCAGCAAGCGACCCGGGCGGCGGTATTCGAGGATCGGATTCCCGAGGCGTTCCTGCGCCGCCTGCTGTCGGTCCGCGCCTACGATGCGGATGGCTGGATGCAGGCGGCCGAAGTCGTGGAAGGTACGCAGCTGGAACCCCTGATCGCGTCCTTTTTCGAGCGCGAAGACGCGGCGTACCTGCACGTGCACAACGCGCGTCCCGGCTGTTTCGCCGCGCGCGTGGATCGTCACTGATCCGAAGATGTCTTGTCCGGCGCGCCGAAGATGATGCGTGCGCCGCGCTGGTAGCTCCAGTAGGCCCAGGCCCAGTTCAGCAGCACGATCAGCCGGTTGCGGAATCCGATCAGGAAGAATACGTGGGCGGCCAGCCAGAACCACCAGGCCAGCAGGCCGGACAGCTTGAGTCGGCCGAAATGGACCACCGCCGCCATGCGGCCGATGGTGGCGAGGTTGCCGAAGTCCCGGTAGCGGAAAGCGCTGGTGGGCTTGCCGGCCATTCGTGCGCGGATCATCGCCGCGATGTGGCGCCCCATTTGCTTGGCGGCGGGCGCGACGCCGGGGACGGGCCGACCCTGGCTCTGCACCGCGGCCAGATCACCACCGACGAAGATGTCGGGATACCCGGGAACACTGAGATCGGGCTGCACGACCACGCGCCCGGCACGATCCAGCGGGACATGCAGGGATTGCGCGAGTGGGGAAGCCGCGACACCCGCCGCCCAGACCACCGTCCTGGCGGGCACGAAGGTATCGCCGAGCTGGTAACCCGCCTCGCTGATGGCGGTGACCGGAACGCCGGTGCTGACTTCCACCCCCAGCTTTTCCAACTGGCGACGCGCGCGCGCGGACAGATCTTCGGGGAAGGAGGCCAGGACACGCGGACCGGCTTCGATCAGGCGCACGCGTGCCTCACCCGGGTCGATGTTGCGGAATTCGTTCTTCAGCGTATGCCGCGCGATCTCCGCCAGCGTGCCGGCCAGTTCCACGCCTGTGGGACCGCCGCCGACGATCGCGAAGTTCAGCCAGGCGGCGCGGCGTGCCGGATCCGGCTCGGCCTCGGCCCGTTCGAATGCCACCAGCAGGTGGCGCCGCAGGTATAGCGCATCGTCCAGCGTCTTCAGGCCGGGAGCGTGCTTGGCCCACTCGTCGTGGCCGAAGTAGGCATGGGTGGCGCCGGTGGCCAGCAGCAGGTAGTCATAGCCCAGGGAGCCGGCATCACCCAGTTGCAGCCGGCGTGACTGCGGGTCCACCCGGGTGACCTCGGCCAGTCGCACTTCCACGTTGGCCTGGCGGCGCAGGATGTGGCGCAAAGGCGCGGCGATGTCGGGTGCGGACAGGCCGGCGGTCGCCACCTGGTAGAGCAGCGGCTGGAAAAGGTGATGGTTGCGGCGATCGATCAGGGTGATCCGCACCGGCGCCTTGGCCAGCGCCCTGGCCGCCCACAAGCCGGCGAAACCCCCGCCGATGATGACGACGTGGGGAGGACGGGAAGCGCTCATCGAAGCCCTCCGCGGGCGTGCGCGGCGCAGGAATGATGCCGGACAGGCGCCGACGGCAACGTCGACGGGAGGAGAGCGACGGTATCCATGCAGGGAATTCTGGCATGGACGCGGGCATACGCAAGACGGAAGCACGCACCCGTGCATGCGCGGGTCATCCCGGTCCAAGTTAGACTTGGCCGCCGGAGCCGACAAATGTGCGACGGTGCAGGGGGAATGATGCAGCCACAGCCGATCACACTGGATGCAGTGTTGGTCATCGAAGACGATCCTGTCGTTCGCCGCCGGATTTCACGGCTGGTGGCCGGGATCGCCGAACCGGACGCGCGGATCGTGGACGTCGATTGCCTGGCGTCCGCGCGGTCGAGCCTGCGGGAACACCCCTTCGCGCTGGCGCTGGTGGACGTGCAGTTGCCGGATGGCAGCGGCATAGACCTCATCGCCTGGATGCAGCAACACGCACCGGGCACGCAGGCGGTCATCGTGTCCGCCTGGGCGGAGGAGGAAATCATCCTCGCGGGCGTGCGGGCGGGTGCGGTCGGGTATCTGCTGAAGGAGCGCGATGACGCCGAGATCCTGATGTCCCTGAAAAGCCTGCGTGAAGGCGGTGCGCCCATCGATCCGATGATCGCCCGCCGCATCCTGGCGCTGCTGCCGGCGGCCATGGCGGCGCCCGCCGCCTCGACCACACGAGAAGCGCGACAGGAGGCTTCCCTCTCCGATCGCGAGCGCGAAATCCTGGGATTGGTGGCGCAGGGGTTCAGCAATCGCGAGATGGCGGATCTGTTGTCGCTGTCCCGTCTCACCATCGAATGCCACACCAAGAACATCTATCGCAAGCTCGCGGTCGGCTCGCGCACGGCGGCGGTCTTCGAAGCCCGGGCGATGGGGCTGCTGCCGTGAGATTGCATGGACGTGTCTGCATGCTTCTGTGGTGCCTGCTGTGGTCCGGATTGGTGGGGGCGCAACCGGTCCAGATGGTGACGATCGATCGCGCCGAGGCGGTGCGTTCCGGTTGGCAGGAATCCGCGCCGCCGGACAGTGGCTGGGAGCCCGTGCAACTGGTCGATTTCTGGGACACGCGCTGGCCGGATCATGATGGCGTCGTCTGGTATCGGTTGCGATGGCAACAGGCGGATACCCGCCAGCCCATCGGCCTGCTGGTGAACTACATCTGCCTGTCAGGCGCGATCTACGTCAACGGCAATCTGGTGGCGCGCGACCCGAGTCTTATCGAGCCGCTTTCACGTGCCTGGGTGGCGCCGTATTACCAACTGATTCCGGCGGCGCTGCTGCGCCAGGGCGAGAACACCCTGATGGTGCGGGTTTCGGGTCTTTCGGCCTACCAGCCCGGATTCGGTACCGTGACAGTGGGCGAACCCGCTGCCGTGCAAGCGTTGTATCGACAGGAACGTTTCGCGCGCCACGACATCAAGTTGATCAACGTCGCCATGAGCGTGGTGATGGGCGGCCTGTTCCTGATGTTGTGGCTGTTCCGTCGCCAGGATTCGGTCTACGGCTGGTTCGCCCTGTCGGAGCTGGCGGGATCGCTGTACGGCGCGAACTACATCGTTTCCAGTCCCTGGCCGTTCACCACCACCGACGGCTGGCAGGCGTTCGTAGCGGCGATGTACCTGGTGACCGGCGCGAGCTACACGATGTTCCTGTTCCGCTACGCGGAGCGGCGGTTTCCGCGCATCGAGACGATGATGGCGCTGGCGAGCGTGGCCGCGGTCGCAACCGCCCTGCTGGCGCCGGGCTGGATGGGACCGGCGCGCACGCCGTGGATCGTGCTGGGAGGCCTGTTCTTCTATCTCGGCATCGGCTACTTCCTGGCGCAGGCGTGGCGGCGGCGGCGGATCGATTTCCTGGTGCTGGCCGCTTGCCTGCTGTTGCCGGTGCTGGTGTCCTTCTATGACTTCGCCCTGTTCTTCGGCTGGGTGCACAGCGACACCTATCTGCTGAGCCTCACCTCGGTGTTGACGCTGATCGGCATCGGTTTCGTCCTGTCCCACCGCTTCGTCGCCGCGATGCGGCGCATCGAAGGATTCAACGAGGAGCTGCAACAGGAAGTGGCGGCGGCGACGTCGCGGCTGTCGGACACGCTGTCGCAGCAGCACGCGCTGGAGCTGGCGCATGGCCGGGCGGGAGAACGCCTGCAACTGGTGCGCGATCTGCACGACGGTTTCGGCGGCACCCTGGTGGGCGCCATCGCCCAACTGGAGAACGCACCGGAAGACACGACCAAGGCGCAGATCGTGGGCACGCTGAAGGAGATGCGTGACGATCTGCGGCTGGTGATCGACAGCACCGCGCGGGAGCAGGCGGCGCTGGCGGCGCAACTGGCGCCGCTGCGGCACCGATTGGGCCGATTGCTGGAAACCGCCGATATCGACAGCCGGTGGCAACTGGAAGGACTGGACGGCATCGAACTCGGTCCCGCGCGCAGCCTGGACCTGATGCGGCTGTTGCAGGAAGCGCTGACCAACGTGTTCAAGCACAGCCGGGCCCGCCAGGTGAATGTCCGCCTGGCGAGGGCGGATGACCGGTTGCAGTTGCATATCGAGGACGACGGACAGGGCTTGGCGGGCGAGGGCGATGGGTTGGTCCCCGGTGCCGGGCTGGGCAGCATGCGGGCGCGCGCCCAGCGCCTCGGCGGGCAGCTCCGCATCGAATCGAACACCGGGGGAACCCGGCTGCGGCTGGAGTTTCCACTGCTGGCCTGAGCCAGGCCTGCGCGCGTCGACAGGGGACTACCTGATTCCGGGGATGTCCGATGCGGACGACGGAGGGCACGCTCTTGCGCGCCCGGGAAGACGAGACGTCTTCCGGGGAAACCGTCCGTCACGCTGGAGCGCCCCCATGGATTCCGTCCACTCTGTCCGCCGCCGATTCCCGACGGTTTCCGTTCTCGTACCCGGGGTCTGCGGCGTACTTCTGGCTGCGGCCCTGGTGCTGCCGATGCCCACGGCGTTCGCGCAAGCGACCGGCGGAACCGGAACCGAGCCCTGCACCCAGAATCCCGGCAGCCAGGACATTGCATGCGGCACGGGGAGTTCCGCGAGCAATGCTGGCCAGCCCGGTCCTAATCAGCCTGGCTGGACCAGCTCGGCCGGTGGTGCCGGTGGCACCGGCAACACGGCCATCGGCAACGGCGCCCAGTCGGGCAACGGCGGCACGGGCGCCAACGGCACGGCGGGCGGCAACGGTGGCGTGGGTGGAACCGGGGGATCACGCAACATCGCGATCGGCCAGAACAGCCAGGCCGGGTTGGGCGGCGGCGGCGGCGAGGGTGTCGCGGGGGGCACAGGGGGCATGGGGGGGAGCGGCGGCAATGACAACATCGCGCTGGGCAACAACAGCGTGGCCGGATCGGGAGGGAATGGCGCTGACATGTGCTGCGGCTTCCCTGGGGCAACCGGGACAGCGGGAACGAATGGCAACACCGCACTCGGGAATGGCGCCAGCGCCACGGGTGGCAATTCGGTGGCACTGGGTGCCGGCAGCAACGATGGCGGCGAGGCGAACGTCATCTCGGTGGGATCCGCATCATCCCAGCGCCGCGTGACCCATGTCGCGGCGGGCACCGGCGCGAACGACGCGGTCAATGTTGCGCAGATGAACAGTGGCAATGCCGCGACACTGGCCTCGGCCAATGGCTATGCCGACGCGCGGGAAGCCGCTGTCCGCAGTGACATGGCGGCGGGCAACGCCGCCTCCCAGGCTTACGCCGACAACGCGACCGCGAACGCGTTGACGGCCGCCAACAGCCATGCCGACGCGGGCGATGCGCAGACGTTGAGCGCGGCGATGAGCCATGCCGACGCGGGCGATGCGCAGACGTTGAGCGCGGCGATGAGCCATGCCGATGCGGGCGATGCGCAGACGTTGAGCGCGGCGATGAGTCACGCCGATGCGGGTGACGTACAGACGTTGAACGCGGCGAGGAGTCACGCCGATGCGGGTGACGTGCAGACGTTGAACACGGCGAGGAGTCATGCCGACGCGGGTGACGCGCGGACATTGGATGCCGCCCGCGAGCATGCCGATGCCGGCGATGCGGCGACGCTTGCCTCCGCGAATGCGTATACCGATGCCCGCTTCTCCGAACTCACCGGACTGGCGGACGATTTCGAGGCTTTCCGCGGCGACGTGGATCGTCGCATCAACCAGATGGATCGCCGGATCGACAAGATGGCCGCGATGAGCGGAGCCTATGCCGGCATGGCCATGAACACCGCCGGTCTCGCGGGCCGGAACCGGGTCGGCGTGGGCGTCGGTTCGCAAGGCGGGGAACAGGCAATGGCGATCGGCTACCAGCGCGTGGTCGGAAACCGCGCCAGCGTTTCGATTGGCGCGGCGTTCGGCGGCGGCGAGAAGAGCGTATCGGCCGGCGCGGGATTCAGCTGGTAGCAAATCGGAACGGGATGCACGGGCGGGCACTCCACATTTCGGCTGGAGAACACCCGGCGGGCATGGCCGCCAGGAGGAGATATCCCGGGAAACAACGCGCGGACAGGTTCGTGATGACGCGGCCCTGGCGCAGGCCGGGAACGGGCGCGGCGCGCCTGCCGATCGCGGGTGTCGGCGGTATTGGCCGCCGGCAGGAAAAATTCCCGTTCTTTCCTCCATGCAATGCGCCATGCCGAAGAACTTCGCTACCATGCACGCGGCCTCTTTGCCGGGTCGTGATGGAGGGGCGATGGGAGACGACCTCACCCGCCTGCTGCAGGGCTGGCGTGCCGGCGACGCGATGGCGCGGGATCGCCTGTTGTCCGACGTCTACGACACCCTGCGCGAAATGGCTCGGATGCGCTGGCATCGGCATGGCGCAAGCCACACCCTGCAGCCGACCGCCGTGGTCAACGAAGCGATGCTGCGCCTGCTCGGCAACGAGATCGACTGGCAGGACAGGGCGCATTTCTTCGCGATGGCGGCACTGAAGATGCGTGCGGTGATGGTCGATCACGCGCGCGCGCAACTGGCCGAGAAACGTGGCGGTGAAGTCGCGGTGCTCACGCTGTCGCACGCCGAATCGGTCGCCGGCAACGAGGCGTTCGACGTGCTGGCGCTGGATCTGGCGCTGCAGCGGCTGGCCCGTCGGGATCCACGGGCGGCCCAGGGCCTGGAAATGGCCTATTTCGGTGGCATGGAACGTGACGAAATCGCCTGTGTGCTGGGGGTCTCTCCCTCTACCATCGACCGCGACCTGAAAGTGGCCAAGGCCTGGCTGCGCAAGGAGCTGGCCTGACCGGCCATGCGGCCCCACGGGGGAGACGATGGAATCCGTGCACTGGGAGTCGTTGCGGCACCTGTTCGAATCCGTCTGCGATCTGCCGCCCTCCCGATGGCGGGAGGAGCTGGAACGCGTCAGCGATGATCCGGCCCTGATCGAAGAGGCGATGGCGATGCTGCGGGCGCGCACCGCCAGCTTCGAGCGCGCGCTGGAGCCTTTGCGCGATCTGCTGAGCGCCTCGCCGGAACCCGAACTGAGCGTCGGCGATCGCGTCGGCCCCTGGCGCCTGGTGCGCCGGCTGGCCAGCGGTGGCATGGGCACGGTGTTCGTGGCCGAGCGCGACGACGAATCGTTCCGGCAGTGCGTGGCGATCAAACTGCTGCGCAGCGCGCTCGCCGACCCCGCCCTGGTGCAGCGACTCATCGCGGAGCGGCAGATCCTGGCCGAACTCCGGCATGCCAACATCGCGCGCCTGTACGACGGAGGCACCACCCCGGCCGGGCAGCCCTATCTGGTGATGGAGTACGTCGACGGCATCGCCCTGGACGCGTATTGCCACGCGCACGGGCTGGATCTGGACGCGCGCGTCACGTTGTTCCTGAAGGTCTGCGACGCGGTGCAGGCGGCGCACCGGCAACTGGTGATCCACTGCGATCTCAAGCCCAGCAATGTGCTGGTTCGCGCGGATGGCGAGCCGGTGCTGCTGGATTTCGGCATTGCCCGCTGGATGGGTGCCGCCGGCGGTGACGATGCGGCGGGCTTCTGCACGCCGGCCTATGCCAGTCCGGAGCTGCGCAGCGGCGGCGCACCCGTGAATACGGCCAGCGATGTATTCAGCCTCGGCGTGCTGCTGGCGGAACTGCTGTCGGGCCAGCGCATCGAGCGTGGTCTCCACGACGCGTTCCAGCCCGTCGCCAAGCCCAGTGAAGCCGCAGCGCCGGATTGCGCCTGGCGGCGTCGCCTGCGAGGCGATCTCGACGCCATCGTGATGCGTGCCTGCGCGATCGATCCGGCGCGGCGATATCCCTCGGTGGAAGCGCTCGCCGGCGATCTCCTGCGTCATCGCGGCCACCAGCCGGTCAGCGCGCGCGCCGCGACGTTTCCCTATCGCCTGCGTTGCTGGGGGCGGCGCCACTGGCGCGCGGTCGCGCTGGCCGGTGCCGCGTCGGTGGCCGCGCTGCTGTTCGTCGCCCGCCTGGAAATGGAGCGTGATCGCGCGGAACGCGAGGCGGCCACGGCGGAACAGGTCAGCGACTTCCTGGTGGATACCTTCAATGCCGCGGACCCGCGCATGCGGGGCGCGAAGGGCACCGAAGAACCCACCGCGCGCAATGTGCTCGATGTGGGCGTGGCCAAGGTGGACGCCGAACTGGCGCAGAGTCCCGCGGTGCTGGCGCGCATGCGCCTGGTCCTGGGCCGCGCCTATGCCAATCTGGGCGAGCGCGAGCGCGCCGAAGCCATGCTCCGGCAGGCCGGCGAAGCCCTGCGGCAGCCTTCGCTCGGCCGCCCCGATCTGGCGGCGCAGGCCTACAGCCATCTGTCCACGCTGATGAGCAACCAGATGCGCGCCGATGACGCGCTGGTGGCCGCCGAGCAGGCACTGTCTCTGCGCATGGCGCACGATCGCACGCCGGCGGCACTCGCCGATTCCTACAACGTGCTGGGCCTGGCGAAAAAGACCGCGGTGGATTTCCCCGGTGCCCGGGCCGCCTACGCGCAGGCGTTGAAACTGCATCTGCAGGTGTACGGCCCGGACGCGCTGGAAACCGCCGGGCTGCTGCACAACATGGCATTGCTGTACCGCACGGAAGGGGATGCCGAAGCGGCCGAATCCCACTATCGGCGCGCGCTGGCGATCAAGGTGCGGCAGGCCCCGCGCAGCGTGACCCTGCACAACAGCCGGCAAGGGTTGGCGATGGTGCTCGCGTCACGGGGACGCTTCACCGAAGCGGCGGGGTTGTTGCGCGAGAACGTGGCGCTGGCCGAGGCGCTGATCGGCCGCGAGAGCGAGCGTGCCGCCGATACCGAAATGAAACTGGCGATGGTGCTGCAGCAATCCGGAGATTACATCGGCGCCGGCAAGCACTATCGCGAAGCCCTGGGCATCACCGAACGGGTCCTCGGCCGGGACAGCATCGACTATGCGGTGGTGGCCAGCCAGTTGGCGACGCTGGAGGAGCAGCGCGGTGATCTGGCGGCCGCCGAACCGCTGTACCGCGTCGCGACCGAGATACGGCGCGCGCGCCGGCCTCCCGGGGACCGCACCCGGGTCCGCAACGAGGTTTATTGGGCACGCGTGCTCGCGCGGATGGGACGGATGCCGGAGGCCAGCGCGCTGATGGAACGCGCGCTGCCCGCCTGGCAGGGATTCTTCGTTGCAGACAACGATTCGCCGGAGCGGATCAACACGCGGCTGGTCCAGGCCGAATGGCTGCTGCGAAAGGGCCTGTGGGACGAGGCGCGGGCATCGTTGCCGGATGTGCCGGCCGACAATCCCGCCGCGGCGCTGGAACGGCAGTCGCTGCTGGCCGAGATCGCCAGCCGGCGCGGTGCTCCGGAGGCCGTTGCGGAATGGAAACGCGCGGTGGCGATGTCCGCCGGCTTCACCGGCGCGGACAGCGCGGTGACCGCGCAGTTGCGCGTGCCGTATGCGGAGGCGTTGCTGGCCGCCGGCGACAGCGCCAACGCGCGACGCGAGTTGGCTAGCGCCGAGGCGCCATTGCGGCGACAGCTCAGTCCGCACGCCCAGGAACTGCAACGGATGGAGGCGGCGCGGGCGCGATTGTGACGTACCCGCATCCGCGGTGGCTCCGGGCCGTTGTCAAAAAAAAAGCGGGCGGCGCGATGAAGGCATGCGCCGCCCACACGCCGATCAGAGATCGACGCCGAAGCCGATGCCGGCCGATTTCTCGCTGCCGCTGAAAGCACCGCCCAACGAGAACGATGCGCGCTGGCCGATGCGGCGGCCATAGCCGACCGACAGCGCCTGTTCGCCACCCTGGAAGCCGGCGCCGACGGCGACACGGCCCCGCGGACTATGCGACCCGGCGGCATTGATCGCCATGTTGAGCATGGCGGACCCCATCGCGCCCTGGCGATCGATGCGCCGATCCTGATGCTGCAGGCGACGGTCGATGTTGTCGAAGCGGTCGCTGATCGTGCCCGCATCAAGGCCCACCAACTGCGCGATCTGGCTGTCGGTGTAGGCATTGGCTGCCGACAGCGTTTCGGCGTCGCCGGCTTCCATGTCGTCGCGGATGGCGGCTTCGCGGTTGTCGGTATAGGCATTGGCCGCGGTGCCGCCGGTGGCGACCGTGGTGTCGGTGTAGGCGTTGGCCGTCGCCAGGGTGGCCTGCAACTGCGACAGGTTGACCGCATCGGTGGCACCGGTGCCGGCGGCGACGTTGACGATGCGTCGTTCGCTGCCGACGCTGCCGATCGATACCGTGTTGGCTTGGTCCGCAATGGAGCCGGCGCCCAGCGCAACGGCGTTGTCGCCTTGCGTGGTGACCATGCTGTGTGCGCCCAGCGCGGTGCCGTTGGTGGCATGGATTGCCGACGCTGCGCCGAAGGCGCTGGTCGATTCGGCGTTTGCCTTCGCGCCCGCGCCGAACGCGCTGCTGTCCAGCGCGGCGGCTTCGGTGGATTCATCCGCCTGGCGGATGCCGTCGCCATTGACATCCCGCCATCCGCCCACGGCGGTGCCGTTCTCGCCGCCTGCATCGCTGTTCTCGCCAATCGCGACGGCGCTGCGGCCCGTGGCCGATGCGTCGTGGCCCAGGGCCGCGCTGCCGGCCCCGCCGGCCCGGCTGGAATAGCCCACGGCGGTGCCGTCGGCACCATCGGCGTAGCTATGTCCGCCCAGTGCCGTGCTGTCTTCGCCGGACGATTCGGCATAGAGACCCATGGCCGTGCTGCCGCTGCCGGACGATCGGCTGGAATAGCCCACCGCAATGCTGTAGTCGCCGGTCGCCACGCCCATCACGCCGATGCCGGCTTCGCCCGAGGCGCTGCCGGCGATGGCGAGGCTGGCCCAGCCGGAGGCGTTGGCGTTGCCACCCAGCGCGGTGGCGAAATCGTTGGTCGCCTGCGCGGCCGCGCCCACGGCGGTGGTTCGCTGTGCGCTGGCGATGGTGATTTCATCCAGCCCCACCAGGCCGTCGTTGTTGAGGTCGCGCCAACTGCCTATCGCGGTGCTGCCGTTGCCCGTGGCTAGGGCGCTCGTGCCCAGCGCGGTACTCTCGAACGTGGCCACGCTGCTGGCGCCGAGCGCGACGCCGCCCGCCGAAGCGCTGGCGTTGGTACCGCAGGCCAGCGAATTGCTGCCCAATGCGTTGGCGCCCGCGCCATCCTCGCCGGCGGTGGCCAGATCGCAGACGTCGCCGGACCAGGCCGGGGCGGCGATCAGGAAGGACAGGGTCAACGCCAGGCGGTGAAGGCGCGGGCGGGCGGGTGAAGCGGAACAAACAGATTGCCGGGTGTGCATGAACGCATCTCCATGGAGGGTGGGAAAACCGCGCGCCCGGGGCTTTCCGGGCGTGTCTGGTTCCCAAACCGCGTTCCATGGCGGGCGAGCGTCATTTTTTTTGCGAGGCTGGCGACCGGCACCTGTTAACTGCCCGCCCGCGCCTCGTTGGGCAGATGGCGGCGGTGTGCGGAAAGACTGTTTTTAAGGCTGGATGCCCGGCGCCGCGCTTGTCGGCTCAGTAGAGGTCCAGCGGATCCACGTCCAGCGACCAGCGCACCCGGCGTGCTTCAGGCAGCGCGTGCAACAGCGGAATGACGGCATCGAGCAGGCGATGCAGCAGGCGTCGCTCGGGGGAGGACAGCACCAGTTGCATGCGGTGATAGCCGGCGCGTCGCGGCATCGGCGCCGGCAAGGGTCCGTGCAGTTCCAGCTTCGGATCGTGTTCGCGCAGCAGTTGCCGCGCGGCCAGCAGGAATGCCTGCGCCGCGTCGACCTGC
The DNA here is from genome assembly GCF_052044485.1 of Pseudoxanthomonas sp. 22568. NCBI lineage: Bacteria > Pseudomonadati > Pseudomonadota > Gammaproteobacteria > Lysobacterales > Lysobacteraceae > Pseudoxanthomonas > Pseudoxanthomonas sp. 22568. Next base: position 187,402 of record NZ_JBQENC010000009.1, on the reverse strand, counting down.
TGGGCTTCCGCGCGCAACAGCGCGAGATGGGCGAAAGGAGGAAAGCCGGCGGCTTCGCGCTGCACCAGCTCGGCATCGGCGAAGGCGTGGTAGCCGCCCTGGATGAGCGTGTTGAGCAGCGGGTGATCCGGATGGTGGGTCTGCAACCAGACCTCGCCGGGCTTGTCCGCGCGTCCGGCGCGTCCGGCGACCTGGATGAGTTGTTGCGCCAGGCGTTCGCCGGCGCGGAAGTCGGCGGAGAACAGGCCCTCGTCGATGCCCACCACCGCGACCAGGGTCAGGTGCGGCAGGTCGTGGCCCTTGGCGAGGATCTGGGTGCCGACGAGGATGCCGGGCTGGTCGCCGAGCGTGTCCAGGTGCCGCGCCAGCGCGTCGCGGCGCTGGGTGGTGCTGCGATCGATGCGCAGCACCGGCACCTCGGCGAACGCGCCGACCAGGTGTTCCTCCAGCCGTTCGGTGCCGATGCCCTGCGGTTGCAGGGCCAGCCCGCCGCAGTCCGGGCATGCCAGCGGCACCGGCTGGCGCGCGCCGCAATGGTGGCATTGCAGCCGGCGCCCGCCGGCATGCACCGTCATCGAGGCGTCGCAGCGTTTGCAGTGCGCGCTCCAGCCACAGTCATGGCACAGCAGCACCGGCGCGTAGCCGCGCCGGTTCTTGAATACCAGCACCTGGCCACCGGCTTGCAGGGCCTGGCGGATGGCCTGTTGCAGTTCCAGCGACAGGCCGGCTTCCAGCGCGCGCTTGCGCACGTCCAGCACGCGCACGCGCGGGGGCTGCGCCTCGCCCGCGCGGCGGCGCAGGCGCAGGTGCCGGTAACGGCTGCTGCGGGCGTTGTGCAGGGTTTCCAGCGACGGCGTGGCGCTGCCCAGGATGATCGGCACGTCCAGCGCCTTGGCCCGCACCAGGGCGAAATCGCGGGCGTGGTAGCGGATGCCGTCCTGCTGCTTGTAGCTGCCGTCGTGCTCTTCGTCGACGATGATCAGGCCCGCCTCCGGCAACGGCGTGAATACCGCCGAGCGGGTTCCCACGATCACCCGCGCCTCGCCGCGCGCGCAGGCGCCCCAGGTGCGCGCGCGCTCGTTGTCGTTGAGGCCGGAGTGCAGCACGTGCACCGGCACGCCCAGGCGGGTGCGGAAGCGCGCCAGGGTCTGCGGGGTCAGGCCGATCTCGGGTACCAGCACCAGCGCCTGCCGGCCGCGCGCCAGGCAGGCGGCGATGGCGCCCAGGTAGACCTCGGTCTTGCCGCTGCCGGTGACGCCGTCGAGCAGGAACGGGCAGAAGCCGTTGCCCTCGGCCAGCGCGTCGGCCGCCTGTTGCTGTTCTTCGTTGAGGGTGGGGCCGGGGCGGGGTGTGGCTTCGCTGACGCCGGGCGGGGCCGGAATCCGTTCGGCGAGCTCCCGCCCGGCCAGGGTGCGGGCCGCATCGCGCCACTGCTCCATGCGGACGGCGAGCCGGTCCTCCGGCTGCGGCCCGGTGGATAGCCATTCGGCGAGCTGGCGCGGACGGCTGCCCGCGCGCAGGCGCGGCAGGGCGGTGAGGCCGGCTTCGGTCAATCGCCACTGCCAGGCCTGTTCGGCGGCGGGCACCGGCTCGCCCTGGCGCAGGGGCGCCGGCAGGGCGGTGGCGAACACCTCGCCCAGCGGCGCGTGCGTGTAGCGCGCCAGCCAGCGCAGCGAGTCCAGGAGTTCGCCGCGCAGCAGCGGGGTGGCGTCCAGCCATGCGTGGGCCGCCTTCAGTTCTACCGTCTCTTCGGCCGGTCCGGTGTCGGCCACCCAGCCCACCAGTTCGCGGCTGCCGAAGGGCACGCGCACGCGCCGGCCCACGTCCGCGGCCGAAACCGTCGAGCCCGCCGGCGGGCGATAGTCGAACAGTCGGGGCAGCGGAACGGGCAGGGCGACGCGGAGAATTTCGGGCGACGGCATCTCCGCAGTTTAGCGAGCCGGTCAAGCGCTGCGGGTCGGATGGGGTTGCGGGATCAATCTGTCAAAAAAATGACGAAGTTCACGCAAGTACGTGTGAGTCAAAGAGATTCCGGCTTATCCACACGAGCTGTGGATAAATCTGTGCATGTCGCCATTGCTCCACGCGCCGATGACCCATTTTCGGGCCTCGGCTGGTGTTTGGTGAAAAAAACGCCAACGCAACTTTTTCCTTTTGAATCAGCAATTTAATTGTGAAACCAAGTTGAAATGTGACGGTCGCCCACCGTCGGCCGGCGGGTCATGACATTCGCGTGACCGCTGTGCACAACGCAAATCGGCGAAAGCCTTGCGGCGCTTGGGAGAGCAGGATTCCAAGCGGTGTCAAGCGTCCGGAATCACCTTCGTGGCCGCTATGATTCGCGGCGATGAGCCCGCGCTTCCATGACTGATCCATCGCCGTCCGCCGTCCCGGCGCCCGCCGCCCTGGCGGCTTTCCTGCGGGGGGTCGAACGCCGCGGCGCGCTGTTCGCGCAGCTCCAGTGCGGCGACGCCGAGCATGGCGATGCCGCCCTCGCCACCGCGATGCGGGCTTTCGCCGCACAGGCGCCGTCCCAGCCCATGGCCGACTGGCCACGCGGTTTCTGGCAGAAGATGATGGCGTCGCCGGCCCTCCATCGCCCGCCCGCGGGCGCGCGCTGGCCAGGCGCGGTCGCCCATCTGGCCACACTGGCCCCGGAGGATCGCCAGGCGCTGCTGAGCCGGCTGGCGGCCGGCCTGCCGGAAGACGAGGCGGTGGAAGTGCTGGGCGTGGACATGACCCGCTACCGCGCCGCACTGGCGGCGGCGTGTCCCACCGACGCCGCCGGCCAGCCCGACGCCGCCGGCTGGCGCGCGCTGGCCGAGGCGATCCAGCAACAGATGCGGGACCTGCCTCCCGAGCGTCTGGCCCGGTTGGCGCGATTGCGCGAAGCCGCGCTCAGGCCCGAGGCGCCCGTATCCCGGTCTCCGCGACCGGAAACGCAGGTACCGGTGGCACCGGCAACCACCAGGCCCCGGGCCGTCGCCGCGATGCCCGTCCGCGGGCGCTGGCGACGCTGGGCGGTGATCGCGATCGTGCTGGCCTGCGCCGGGGGACTGGCGGTGACCTTCCTTAATCCGCGCGGGCTGTTCGGACGCGGCGGCGACTCGCTGGAAGAGGTCGGCCGCACCGGCCTTGGACTGGCCGAGGAACCGGATATCGAGCAGGAGGCGCTGCCGCCCGCCGAAGCCGCCGCGGCAACGGTGGCGGCCGACCAGGTCCTGGCGCTGCATCCGGATCTGGATCTGCTGCTGGATCCGGAAAGCGAAACGCTGTCGAACGACGCGGCCTTCTATGCGTGGTACCTGGCCGGAACCCGCCAGCCACTGCCCGCGGGAAAAGCGGCTGATGGCGCCATTGAAGCCGGTGCCCAGGAGGAAGGCCGTGACACGACGTTCTGAGCGCCGCGCGACGCTGCTGGCGCTACTGGTGGCGGGCGCGGCCTGGTGCGGCCATGCGCAATCGCCGTCGACGGAAACATGGCTGGCGGAACGGCAGGCGCGCTGGTCCGCGCTCGCACCCGCGCAACGCGCCCAGGCCGCCACGCGTGCGCAGGCCTGGGACGGGCTGGCGCCGATGGAGCGTGAACGCCAGCGGGGGCGCTACCTGGCCTGGCGCGCGCTGGACGAAACGCAGCGCGCGCAACTGCGTGCGGCCGCGCAGGCGTTCGCCGCCCTGCCGGCGGAAGAACAGGCACGCCTGCGTACGCTCTACGACAGCCAGGACACCCTGCAGCAGCGGGGCTGGGCACTGGGGCTGGAACTGGGCGCGGACTGGCCGCGTCTGCAGCCGCTGTTCGCCTATGTGCCGGCGGCCGAACGCGATGCGCTGCTGGCCTTGCTGCGGCAACTGGACGCGACCCAACGCGACGATCTGGCGGCGCTGGCGCAGCGTATCCCGCCACAGGAGCGCGCCGCGTTCCGGCAAGCCTTGCTGCGGGTGGAGCCGGCGCGTCGAGGCGACTGGCTGCACCGGCGCCGCAATCAGTAACGCCTGGCGCGGCGCGACTCAGTAGCGGGCGGCGACGGCGAGAATCCGCCGGCTCGCGCGCACCTGTTCGCCGAAACGGGCAATGCCTTCGGCCCGCATGCGCGGTGCGTGATCGCGCAGGTAGGCATCGAGCGCGGCATGGTCGGCCAGTCGATAGCGCACGCAGCGCGCCACCCATCCGGACCCGGCGGGCGGATCCCGCCGATCCAGGATTTCCGCTTCCAGGAATCCCGCGAAACCGAGCATCTCGCGGACGTGCGCGTCCAGCCAGCGCGCGTGGGCCTCGGCGATGTCCGCGTCGATGGCGAGATCGACTTCGTAGATGATCGTCATGCGTTGATGAAGCTGGTAAGCAGGACGAACGTCGCCGCGAAACTCACCAGGAACAGGTAGACCATGCCGACGGCCAGGTACTTCAGCACCGTCAGCCACCAGGCCTGTCCATAGACCCGCTTCTGCATCAGCAGCAGGTAGATCGGCATCCACCACCACAGCACGAACTGCAGCAAGCCGGTGACGCTGGAGAACCAGCCGGCATGCGGGGTGATCCATTCGTCCAGCGCCATCAGCACGAAGATGCCGAGCAGCGCCAGGCACAGCCACGCGTGGCTGTAGAGGGCGACGACCAGATGCTCCAGGTACAGGCGGCCCGAACCGAGGTAGGCGATCTTTAGGAACACCGCGAAGATCGGGACCATGAAGAACAGCGCGGTGGGAATGGATTTGAGCCCGGCGTTCTTGAACAGCTCCGGATCCTTCTGGAAGCGCTCCCAGTTCTCTTCCGCGCGCTGCGCCTTCTTCTTCAGCCAGCGGTCGAGAAAACCCTTGGGTTCGGCCTGCGTCGCTTGATCCCTGTCCGCGACAACGAAGGAGGGAGAGGCCGCGGATGGGGCGTCCCCGGTGGAGGAATCGGGCGTGAGCCGGATGCCCGGCGGTGCGTTCGACGGCGCGTTGGTCACCTCGGGTGCCGGCGTGGCGGCGGGTCCGGTGGCCTCCAGGGGCTGCAGCAGCGAAGGGTGGGTGGGATCCAGCTCGGCGATGCGTTCCCGCGCCTGTTCGCGCAGTGCCTTGATGCTGCGATCGAAACCGGTGCTGGCGCCGGGGATGTCGCCGACCGCCGCCTTGCCTTCGAGCAATCCGCGAATGGCTTCGTCGCGCTGGCGTTCGACTTCGGCGACGGTCGTCACTTCCTCGAAATTGCTCTTGACCACCGCGTCGGACGAGGGTTCGCCGATGTGCACGGCGAACTGGGCGATGAAGAAGGTCAGCACGCTGACGATCACGAACAGCCGCAGTGGCGCGACGTAGGGCGCGCGGTGCCCGGACAGGTAGGCGTTGGCCAGGCGGCCCGGCGCGCACAGCGCACGCAGGGTGCGGAAGATGCGCCCGTCCAGATGCCAGAAGGATTCGAACACTTCCTCGATGGCGTGGCCGGCATGCCGCAGGGGATTGTGCGATGTCTGCCCGCAGCGATGGCAGAACTCGCCCTGCAACGGCGTGTCGCAGTTTTCGCAAGTGGCGGGTGCATGGTCGTCTTGACGCAAGGCGTCGGTCTGGCTGCTCATCTGCGGTTGTGCTTCCCCTGGCGCGAGCGGGTAAGATACCGGCCTCCCGTGACCCGGTGCCAGCGCGCGACCGCGCGACCGTAGTCCGGCGGTCTCCCCCATGTCCTCCACCGTCTCCCATTCGCCGCGTTTCGGCGATGAGGTCCGCGCTTCCGCGAAACTTGCCCTGCCGCTGGTGCTGGGCCATGTCTCCACCGGCCTCATCGGCTTCGTCGACAACGTCATCGCCGGGCACCACGGCACCCAGACCCTGGCCTCGGTCACGGTCGGCACGGCCCTGCTATGGCTGCCGATGATGGTGCCGATCGGCACGCTCATCTCGCTCACCGCGTCGGTGTCGGAACTGGATGGCGCGAATCGCCGCGACGAAATCGGGCCGCTGTTCCGCCAGGCACTTTGGCTGTCGCTGGGCCTGGGCCTGCTGATGTTCGGCTTCCTCAGCCTGGCGCCCTACGCGCTGGGCGCGTTCGGCATCGCCCCGGACATCATTCCCGGCGCGACCGGTTTCCTGCATGCGATCCGCTGGGGCGTGCCGGCGCTGACCTTCTACTTCTGCATGCGCTATCTCAGCGAGGGCATGCACTGGACCCTGCCGACCATGCTGCTGGGCTTCGGCGGCCTGCTGGTGCTGGCGCCGGTCGGCTACGTGCTGACCTTCGGCAAGTTCGGCCTGCCTGAAATGGGCGCGGCCGGACTCGGCACCGCCTCGGCGATCACGATGTGGGTGCAGGCCAGTTGCTTCGCGCTGTACCTGTGGAATTCGCGTCGCTTCGCCCACCTGAAGCTGTTCAGCCATTTCGAACCGCCGCGCTGGGCCGCGATCGGGCAGCTGCTCCGGACCGGCCTGCCGATCGGCATCACGGTGTTGATGGAGGGCAGCCTGTTCATCGTGACCGCGCTGCTGATCGCGCGGCTGGGCGCTGTGTCCGCCGCCGCGCACCAGATCGCCATCAATGTCGCCGCGCTGTGTTTCATGGTGCCGATGGGCGTGGCCGAGGCCACCACCGTACGGGTTGGCCATGCGCTGGGTGCCGGCGATCCGGCCGGCATCCGCCGGGCCGCGCATGCCGGTTACGCGATCGTGCTGGCCACCCAGGCGCTGTCCGCGCTGGTGCTGTTGTTCGGCCACGACGCGGTGGTGTCCCTGTATACCCAGGACCTGGCGGTGGCGGCCCTGGCCGGCACGTTGCTGCTGTACGCGGCGGCCTTCCAGTTCCCGGACGGCATCCAGGTGCTCTCGGCCGGCGCGCTGCGCGGGTTGAAGGACACCCGCGCGCCGATGTGGCTGGCGATGTTCTCCTACTGGGGCCTGGGCATGCCGCTGGGCGCCGGTTTCGGGCTGTGGCTGGGTTGGGGTCCGCAGGGCATGTGGCTGGGCCTGATCATGGGCCTCACCGCCGCCGCCATCAGCCTGGGCTGGCGCTTCAACCGCAGCAGCCGGCGCCTGCTGGCAGCGGACGCGACTTGACCGACATTGGCGCACGGTGACTAAAGGGGCATGCCGCCCCGGGGGCCGACCCGTTAAGCTGGCCCCAGGAATACCGGAGTCTCCACCCCCATGAACCAACCGCCTCCCGCCCGCGGACCCGTCGCCACCTTCTTCGTTGGCGCCTGGAACGTGGTGAATTTCGCCCGCAAGCTGTTCCTGAACGTGCTGTTCTTCGGCTTCCTGCTGTTCCTGATCATGTTCATGATCCTGCTGGCCGGCATCAGTTCGAGCAGTGCGGTCAAGCCGGTGATCGATCGCACCACCCTGGTGGTCGCGCCGGAAGGACGCCTGGTCGAGCAATACAGCACCGACCCGGCGACCCGCGCGCTGGCCAAGCTGCTCAACGACAAGGACGCCGAGGAAATCCAGCTGCGTGATCTCGTGCGCGCGATTGACGCGGCGGGCGAGGACAAGAAGATCGAGCGCATGATGCTGCGCGTGGACAAGCTGCAGCCGACCGGTTACGCCTCGCTGCGTGAAGTCGCCGCGGCGCTGGAGCGCTTCCGCGCCTCGGGCAAGCAGATCGTGGCGTTCGGCGAGAACCTGGGCCAGCACCAGTACCTGCTGGCGGCGCAGGCCAACGAGGTCTATCTGGATCCGATGGGCGGCCTGTTGCTGGAAGGCCTCGGCCGCTATCGCCAGTATTTCCGCCAGGCCCTGCAGGAAAAGCTGGGCGTGGACGTGCACGTGTTCCGGGTCGGCGAGTTCAAGTCCGCGGTCGAGCCCTATGTGCTGGACGCCGCCTCGCCGGAATCCAAGGAAGCGGATCTGTTCTGGATGAACGACGTGTGGCAGCGCTACCTGGGCGACGTCGCCAAGGCACGCAAGCTGACGCCGCAGCAATTGGCCGCGGGCATCGATACGCTGCCGGAAGGCATCGCCGCCGCCGGTGGCGATCTGGCCAAGTTCGCCCTCCAGCAGAAGCTGGTGGATGGCCTGAAGACCCGCGAGGACGTTGAGAACCTGCTGATCGAACGCGGCGTGGCCGACGAGGATTCGGACACCGGTTTCCGCCAGGTCACCCTGGAGGGCTACCTCGCCCATCTGGACACGCAGCGCGCGGCCACGCTGGACAAGCGGCCGCAGATCGCGGTGGTGGTGGCCGAAGGCGAAATCACCGACGGCGAACAGCCGGCCGGCCGCATCGGTGGCGAATCGACCTCCGCGTTGCTGCGCGAAGCGCGTGACGACGAGGACGTGAAAGCGGTGGTGCTGCGCGTGGATTCCCCGGGTGGCGGCGTGTTCGCTTCCGAGCAGATCCGCCGCGAGGTGGCCGCGCTGAAGGCCGCCGGCAAGCCGGTGGTGGTGTCGATGGGCGATCTGGCCGCCTCCGGCGGTTACTGGATCTCGATGAACGCCGATCGCATCTATGCCGACCCGTCGACGATCACCGGCTCCATCGGCATCTTCGGCATGATTCCGACCGTGCCGCGCACGCTGGAGAAGATCGGCGTGCACACCGATGGCGTGGGCACCACGCGCTTCGCCGGCGCGTTCGACATCACCCGTCCGCTGGATCCGGCCGTCGGCCAGGTGATCCAGTCGATCATCAACAAGGGCTACGCGGATTTCACCGGCAAGGTCGCCGACGCGCGCAAGAAGCCGGTCGAGGCGGTGGACGAAGTCGCCCGCGGCCGCGTCTGGAGCGGTGCGCAGGCCAAGGAGCGCGGCCTGGTCGACGAACTCGGCGGCATGCAGGCGGCAACCGACTACGCCGCGCAACTGGCCAAGCTTGGTGGCGCCGACAAGTACCGCGTTCGCTACATCGAGCAGAACGCTTCGCCGTTTGCCCAGTTCATGGGCCGGATGGCCGGAAGCCGCATCGGTGCGTTGTGGCTGAAGGATTCCGACATCGCCCGCGCGATGCTGGCGCAGCGCCTGCCGGAAGCCAACACGCAGTTGCGATTCGTCGAGGAAGCCCTGCAGGACCGCCAGGGCGGCGCGCCGGTCAAGGCGCTGGCGTACTGCTTCTGCGGATTCTGATCACGCGACGCGCGCCAGTGGCGGCAAAAAAAAGAGCCCTCCGCAAGGAGGGCTTTTTTGTGGCTTTGCTTTGCCTCCCCCTTCTCCGAAGGGGGACTGAGGGGGATTTGCTCTTCCACGCAAAAGCAAGCCCTCCCCACGCCGCATGGCGGGTCAATCCCCCGGTCGCCCGCGGCGCCCACTCCCTTCTGCGAAGGGGGTATTCGTGGAGTCGTTCCGCAAGCGCGCGGAGGTTTTTTGTCGCCGGTCTGCCGCCAGCCGATATGGTTTGCGCAGGGTTACTGCTGCTTGGCCGCGTCGATCGCGGCGCGCTGGTCGTCGGCAGCCTTGCGGGCGGCTTCCTCCACCGCCTTGGCCTTGTCGATGGGGGCCTGGAGGGCGTCGCGCAGGTGGGCGGCGCTCGCGGCCTGGGGTTCCGGTGGGCGCTCGGTCGGCGGTGGCGCCGGTCGGCAGGCGCACAATGAAAGGAGCAGCAGGCAGGCGATCGGGCGCGTTTTCATGCAATGCCCCTCCGGTATGGCTGGCGGTATGCTACCCCCATTCGAACGGAGTGGCGCATGGCATCCCATCGTTGGCGATTGGACGGGCAGATTGCATTGATCACCGGCGCCAGCGCCGGCATCGGCCTGGCAATCGCGCGCGAGTTGCTGGGGTTCGGCGCGGACGTGATGCTGGTGGCCCGTGACGAGGATCTGCTGGACGCTGCGCGCGACGATCTGGCCGAGGAATTTCCCGAGCGCGAAGTGGCGACAATGGCCGCCGACGTGGCCGACGACGAGGAGCGGCGCGCGATCCTCGACTGGGTAGAGGATCATGCCGACGGCCTCAATCTGCTGATCAACAACGCCGGCGGCAATGTCACCAAGGCGGCGGTGGACTATACCGAGGACGAGTGGCGCGGCATCTTCGAGACCAATCTGTTCTCCGCATTCGAACTCTCGCGCTACGCCCATCCGCTGCTGACCCGCCACGCCAGTTCCGCCATCGTCAACGTCGGCAGCGTGTCCGGCATCACCGCCGTGCGCAGCGGCGCGCCCTACGGCATGACCAAGGCCGCGCTGCACCAGATGACCCGCAACCTGGCCGCCGAATGGGCCGAGGACGGTGTGCGGGTCAACGCGGTGGCGCCGTGGTACATCCGCACCCGTCGCACGTCGGGGCCGCTTTCCGACGCGGATTACTACGAGGAAGTGATCGCGCGCACGCCGATGCGCCGGATCGGCGAGCCCGAGGAGGTCGCCGCGGCGGTGGGATTCCTGTGCCTGCCGGCGGCCAGCTACGTGACCGGCGAATGCATTGCCGTGGACGGGGGCTTTCTTCGCTACGGATTCTGAGCCGATGCCCACCCGGACGTGGTTGCTGCCGCTCTAGTTGCTGCTGCCGCGTGTTCAGCCGCCGCAGGTGCTCTCGGCCAGGATGCGCTGCACGCGCTCGAACTCGGCCTTGTTCTTCTCGCTGGTTTCCGTGCGGGTGAATCGCCAGGCCACTTCGGCTTCGTCGCGGCGCTTCTTCCACGCTTCGCACAAGCCTTCGTCGGGAACCCGGGCGCAGGTGTCCCGCACCACTTCGCAGGCCTGGCCCGCGCCGCCCTGCGGATTGCCATCCAGCCCGATGGTCTGCAGCGGCTCGCAGCGCGAGGCGGGCTCGCTGTCCTCGGTCAGGTAGCCGCCGCCGTCGCGGGTGGTGCAGCGGAACAGATTGGGGGGCGGCAGGTGCGCGGCCGTCGCGACCGGTGTGGATTCGGCTGGCGCCGTCGCTGCCGCCGGGACCGCGGGTTCGGGCGCAGCGGCGGGCGTCGCCGGTGGGGCGGCGGCGGGCGTGGATGCCGCCGGTGCCATCGGTACGGTCGCCAGCGCCGGCATCCGCTTGACCTGCTGCCGGCTGCCCTTGGGGCAGGGCATGTTCTGCACGGTGAGCGCGCCGGCGGCATCGGTGCACCGATAGATCACCACTTCGTCCGCATGCGCGGCCGGGGCCGCCAGGAGCATCAGCCAGGCGAGACGGTAGGACATCAGGGATTCCCGCAATCGTTGGCCATGCGCGCATCGATGCCACGCTGTTCCAGATCCAGCGTGCGTCGCTCGCTGGGCATCGCGCTGCCGTAGCGGCGCAGGATTTCATAGCGGCGATCGGACAGCCGCGCGCAGACTTCCGCCTGCGGCAATTCGTGGCATTGGTCGCGAACCCAGATACCGCCCGCCGGCACGATGACGTTGCCGGGCCCATGCCCGGGAGGACGCGGTGTCGGAGGCAGCGGCGTGGGATTTCCGCTCTGGAACGAGATGTTGCCGCCGTTGCCGATCGGGATGTGCCCGGAGATGCTGCCGCCATGCGGACGGGGCCAGGCCGGATAGGGATAGCCACCCGCCCAGTAGGGCACGAAGCGCGGACGGCCTTCGCCATCGTCGCTGGTATAGCGCTCGCCGTCCGGGGTGATGCATTCGTACATCGCGCGCGGCGGATTCCGGTAGACGATGCGCTCGGTGGGCGCCGGCACCGGCGTCGCGGGCGTGATGCTGGGCACCGNCCGGCGCCGGATCACGTGGCCGCTGCATGCTGCGGGTCTGTTGGGTCTCGCCGGGCAGGCAGGGAGAATCCCGCAGCGCCACCTGTCCCTGCTTGCCGACGCAGCGGTAGATCGTCACTTCCTGCGCGGCGGCGATCCCGCCCACCGGAGCGAGCGGGAAAAGCAGGCAGGCGGCCAGGACGATGCGCATGCCCGCATCTTGCGCGCGAACGGCGGCAGGGACAATGCGGATGGATTCAGGCCCGGAACTGCGCGCCGGTGCGGGCATCGCGGATCGAGGAGGGACGATCCAGTCCGCCGGTTTCGCCTTCGCTGACGCCGTCCAGGCGCTCGAGCAGCGCGGGGTCCAGACCCGCGCGATCGCGCGGTGCCGGTTGTCCGCTCAGGTTGGCGCTGGTGGAGACCAGCGGGCCGCCGAAGCCCCGGCACAGCGCGATGACCGTGGGATGGGCCGTGACCCTGACGGCGATGCCGTCATGCTCGCCGGTAAGCCAGCGCGGCACCCGTGCGTTCGCCGGCATCACCCAGGTGTGCGGACCCGGCCAACTGGCCAGCACCTCGGCCAGCCGATCGGTCGGCAGCGCGTCCAGATCCAGGCAGGCGCGAAGCTGTTCCAGATCGGCGGCGATCAGGATCAACCCTTTCTCGACCGGACGCTCCTTGATCGCCAGCAGGCGCCGCACGGCGGTTTCATCGAACGGATCGCAGCCCACGCCCCAGACGGCTTCGGTCGGATAGGCGATCACGCCGCCGTGCTGGAGCCATTCCACGGCGGCGGACAAGGGCAGGGGATCGTTCATGGCGCGATTCTGCCACGGCAGGCCCGCGTGTCCACCGCGCCCCGCGGGGCGCGGCTTGAGGCAGCGAATCAGAACGGCGCGTCGTCGCTCTGCTTCTTGGCGACCCGCTTCTTGCCGGGTTCCACCTTGGCCGGGGTCAGCAGCGACTTGGCCGGTTCGGTGACGGTCACGGCGGCCTTCTTCGCGGTGGTCTTCTTGGTCGCAGCCTTTTTCGTTGCCGTCTTCTTGGCGGCGGTTTTCTTGGCAGCAGTCTTCTTCGGCGCGGCTTCCTTCTTCACCGCGGCCTTCTTGGCGGTGGCCTTCTTGGCGCCGAAACCGCGCCGCGCGGGCTTGCCGGTTTCCTCCAGCAGCTGCTGCACTTCGGCCAGGGTCAGCGAGGCGGGCTCGCGATCCTTGGGAATCTTGCCGTTAAGCTTGCCGTCGCTGATGTACGGACCAAAGCGGCCGTTCAGCACCTGGATGTCGCTGCCGTCGAATTCCTTGATGATGCGGTTGCGGGCGATTTCTTCCTTTTCGTTGATCAGGAAGACCGCGCGGGCCAGATCGATCGTGTACGGATCGTCTTCCTTCTTCAGCGAGGCGTAGGTGCTGCCGCGCTTGGCGAACGGACCGAAGCGGCCGATGCCGACGCTGACTTCCTCGCCGTTGTCCTGGCCCAGCTTGCGCGGCAGCTTGAACAGCTCGATCGCTTCGTCCAGGGTGATGGTGTGCATCGACTGGCCCGGACGCAGCGAGGCGAATTCGAGCTTCTCGTCGGTGTCCTTGTCGCCGATCTGGGCGTAGGGCCCGAACCGGCCCAGGCGCACGCTGACCGGCTTGCCGGACTTGGGATCGGTACCGAGTTCGCGCGCGCCCGTGGCCTCGCTGCGATCGACCGATTCCTTCTTCTCCTCGATCAGTTCCTTGAACGGGCCCCAGAACTTCTCCATCAGCGGGACCCATTCCTCCTCGCCGCGAGAGACCGCGTCCAGCTCGTCCTCGAGCCGGGCGGTGAAGTCGTAGTCCACGTATTGGGTGAAGTGGCCGCTGAGGAACTTGGAGACCGCGCGGCCCACGTCGGTGGGCTTGAAGGCGCGACCTTCCATCTCGGTGTACTTGCGGAACAGCAGGGTCTGGATGATCGAAGCGTAGGTGGAGGGACGGCCGATGCCGTATTCCTCCAGCGCCTTGACCAGCGCGGCTTCGGTGAAGCGCGGCGGTGGCTGGGTGAAATGCTGGTCGGCGTGGATGCGATCCAGCGGCACCCGGTCGCCCGGTTTCATCGGCGGCAGCTTGCGGCCTTCGTCGTCGTCTTCCGCGCCCTTCTGGTCCTTGCCTTCCTCGTACACGGCTAGGAAGCCGGGATCGATCACGGTGGTGCCGCTGGCGCGGAAGCTGTGCTCGCTGCCCGCGGCCAGGTCGACGCTGACGGTGTTGAGCGTGGCCGGCACCATCTGGCAGGCCACCGCGCGCTTCCAGATCAGTTCGTAGAGCTTGCGCTCGTCGTCGCTGAGGAAGCGCGCCACCTGCGCCGGGGTGCGCAGTGCCGAGGTCGGGCGCACGGCTTCGTGCGCTTCCTGCGCGTTCTTGGACTTGGTCTGGTAGGTGTTGGGCTTGTCCGGCAGCGCCTGGGTGCCGTAGTCGCGGGCGATGACGTCGCGGATCTCGTTCAGCGCCTCGACCGACAGGCTGACCGAGTCGGTACGCATGTAGCTGATCAGGCCGACCGTGCCTTCCTCGCCGATCGCCACGCCTTCATACAGCTTCTGCGCGACCTGCATGGTCTTGCGGGTGGTGAAGCCCAGCTTGCGCGCGGCTTCCTGCTGCAGGGTGGAGGTGGTGAACGGCGGCGCGGGCCGGCGCTTGCGTTCCTTGCTGGTCACGTCGGTGACATGCAGCGAACCCTGCGCGGCCTGCTGGATGCGCATGCGCGCGGCTTCGGCGGTGTCGCCGTCGGTGACCGTGAACTGCTCGAACTTCTGGCCGTCCAGGCGGGTGAGCTTGGCGGTGAAGGACTGGCGCGGGTGCGCGCATTCGGCCTCGATGGACCAGTACTCGCGGGCGATGAAGGCTTCGATCTCTTCCTCGCGCTCGACGATCATGCGCAGCGCGGGCGACTGCACGCGGCCGGCGGACAGCCCGCGCTGGACCTTGCGCCACAGCACCGGCGACAGGTTGAAGCCGACCAGGTAGTCCAGCGCGCGGCGCGCCTGCTGGGCATCGACCAGTTCGTTGGCGATCTGGCGCGGCTGGTTCATCGCCTCGCGGATGGCCCGCGGGGTGATTTCGGTGAATACCACCCGGTGCAGCGGCTTGTCCTTGAGCAGGCCGCGCTCCTTCAGGATCTCCGCGATGTGCCAGCTGATCGCCTCGCCCTCGCGATCCGGGTCGGTCGCCAGATAGATGTCTTCGGCCGCCTTGGCCGCCTTGGCGATCGCATCGACGTGCTTCTCGTTCTTGTCGATGAGGTCGTAGCGCATCGCGAAGCCGTTGTCCGGGTCCACCGCCCCTTCCTTCGGCACCAGGTCGCGCACGTGACCGTAGGACGCCAGGACGTGGAAGTCCTTGCCGAGGTATTTGTTGATCGTCTTGGCCTTGGCCGGCGATTCGACGATGAGGAGGTGCTTGGACATGTCCTTCCGATGGGCGGTGGGGGCGGCGCGTGGCCGGCAAGGGTGGCGCAAAAGCGGGCGGCAGAGAAGCCGACGCCCGGAGCCGTGGCCCCGGGCGTTCAGGTTTCGCTATTTACTAGTGGAATCATGCCCGGGCACGGCTGTCAACCCTGAACGGGTTCCGTGAAGCCCGTCACTTTCCGAAAACGCCTCCCATGGCGGCGACCAGCACACCGGCCGCCAGCAGGAACAGCAGGGACAGCAGCCCCCCCAGGACGAGGACGATCCAGGTGACCACGCCGAGCTTCGGCTGCTGGCGCTCCGGATAGTGGGTGTAGGCCCACTTGTCCACCACCAGCGTGCCGCAGATCAGGTCGTGCAGGGCCTGCTTGCGGCCGGTGAAGGCCGCCATCAGGTAGCCCGCCATGAGCAGCAGCGTGCTGACGAAGGTCGCGAAGAACCGGCCGATGGCGCGCCAGAAGCTGATCGGCCCGCCCTGCGTGTCCACCACCTTGATGCCGATCGCCATCTTGCCGGGCGTGGCCTGGTGGGGAGAGGCATGGAACCAGGCGAAATAGCCGGCCATCACCACGATCTGCACCAGGTAGGACGCGACCTGCAGCACCACGACAAGCAATGGCTGGGTCGCGCCGGCCATGACCAGCGGCAGCATCGCGAGCCCGGTCACGGTGCTGATCACCGTGGTGATGATGGTCAGCAGGAAGCTGTCGATGACATAGGCCGCCGTGCGTTTCCAGAAACCGGCATAGACGACCTCGCCGCCCTGCACGACCTGGGATACGAGCCCGACCGCGGCCTCGGGCGCGGCATACGGGGACGCGTCCGTTTCAGGCGTGGTGTCCGGGGGCGGGAACGACGCAGTATCGGTAATGGCCCCGGCCGTCGACCCGTCCTTTTCTTCCGCGACGTCTTCCGCGACCACCGGCGATTGCCGGAAACGCGCGCCGGTGTCCAGGCCCAGTTCCCGGGCGAAATCGCCGGCCGCCTGCCATTGCGACAGGCCGTCGCGCCAGATCAGGGTGGCGTGGGAAATCCGTCCGCCGGCCAGCAGATCCCGCAGCATCGCGGCATCCACCGGACCCTGCGGCTGCCGCGCCTCGTCCGCGTAGTACCAGTGCTTCATCGCCCGCCGGGATTACTGATTGCCGCCGGCGATGGCGGCCATGCCCATGGCGAACACGAAGAAGCCGATGTAGGCGACGAAGAACAGGCCCGCCAGCACGATGATCGTCCAGGTCACCGCGCCCAGGTCGCGGCGCTGCCGTTCCGGATGGGCGGTGAAGGCCCAGCGGTCCACGACCAGGGTATCGGCGATCATGTCGTGCAGGGCCTGCTTGCGCTCGGTCAGGCCGACGGTGAATGCCGATATCAGCGTCGTGACGCCGCAGCTGACCAGATTGAGGAAGAAGTACGCGCACCAGCGACCGAAGCTGCGGCCCAGGGTGAGCGCCTGGCCATCGGTGCGCGCCACCTTGATGCCGACCGCGAGCTTGCCCAGGGTCGCCTGCGACGCGGACGCGTGCATCCAGGTGAAATAGACCGCCTGGGCGAGGATCGGCAGCACGTAGAACGCCAGGATGAAGGTCACCCCGAAGGTGCCGCGCATCATGTCGTTGGCGAATGCCTGCGGATTCAGCGCGGCCGCTCCGCCGGTGAGCATGAGGCCAACCAGAGCGACCACCAGGGTCACCACCATCATCACCATGCCGTCGATGAAGGAAGCGGCGAAACGCTTCCAGAAACCGGCCATCACCACCTGGCCGGCGAACACCGGCGCGGACTGCAGCGGAACGTGCGCGGCCGGTGCCGCGTACGGCGAAGCCGGCTCGTTGACCACGGTGGCAATGGCGGGCGCGGCGGCCGGAATCGCCAGGCCCAGTTCCGCGGCCATCTCGCCCAGCGGGCGCCAGCCGTCCATACCTTCGCGCCAGACCAGCGCATCCGGCGTGATTTCGCCGCGCTGGAAACGCGTGCCCAGTTCTTCCGCGCTGATCGGACCCTGGCGCTGCTCGCCGATGGCGAAAAACCAACTGCTCATTTTTTGTACTGCTCCTGTTGCTGTTGCTTGTTCAACCGAACCGCTGCGTGGTCGCGGCCAGGCCGATGACGAAGAAAATCAGGACCACGCCCGCCACGATGACCAGACCATACAGGCCCAGCACCACGATCGCGACCAGACCCAGCTCGCTGCGCTGGCGCTCCGGCTCGGTGGTGTAGGCCCATTTGTCGACCACCACGGTGTCGCAGATGATGTCGTGCAGCGATTGCTTGCGCGCGGTGAACGCGGCCATCAGATAGCCGATGAAGAGCGTCAGCGTGCTGAGGATGGTGGCGAAGAAGCGTGCCAGCGCGCGCAGGAACGAGATCGGTTCGCCATGGCTGCGCACCACCTTGATGCCAATCGCCATCTTGCCCGGCGTGGCGTAGTTGAAGGTGGAATGGAACCAGGCGAAGTAGAGCGCGTTGAGGGCGAGCGTGCTGAGCGAGGTGGTGATCGCCGTGGCCAATTCGCCGCCGCCGGCGAGATCGCTGAGGATCACGCCGAACAGTTCACCGCACAGGCCCACCACCAGCGACAGGATGAAGCCGTCGATGATCGTCGCGGCCGCGCGCTTCCAGAATCCGGCGTAGACGACGTTCTGGTCGGCGACGAAGGAGGGCTGCGCCTGCAGCGGCGCGCGTGCGGCCAGGTACGGGTTGCGGGAGGCAGCGGTCTCGCCGGTGCCCGCCGCGGCCATGCGCTCGATGATCTCCGGACGCTCGTACACCGGCGTGGGCGAAGGATCGCTGCCGAGATTGAACACCGCGCGGCTACCCACCGGTGCGGCCGATGGTGCCGGCATCCGTTCGGGCGGCGCGGTGACGGCGGCTGCGACCTCTTCGGCTTCCACGCGTGCGATCGTCGGCGACGCGGGAACCGTCGGCGGCGCCGGAGGCGCGAACGCGGCGGGCGACGCGGGTGAGGCATCGAACGGTGCCCGCGGCATCTCCAGCAGGCCGAGCTGCTGGGCCAGGTCCGCCAATGGTCGCCACTGCATCATTCCGTCGCGCCAGACCAGCGTGTCCAGTGCGATCCGTTCGCTGTGGAAGTGCTGTTTCAGTTCATCCGTGGACAACGGGCCGAGCGGTTGCCGCTCGGCCCCGGCGTAATACCAAGTGGACATGCTGGTTTCCCCAAACCGTTGCGCTGCGAACGTTACCGCAAGCGCTCGTCAACGCCTAGATGGGCGACCGCCGCGGGGCGGGATCGCCGGCATGCGGCACATCAGCCGCGGCACCGCTCCGGCAGCAGCGGGTCCTCGATGTCCGAGGTGCAGCCCCAGCTGCGGGACTGGCCGTCGTAGAAAATCCAGATGGCGTGGTCGTCCATGCGCGAATTGCCGGTGCCGCGGACGCGCACCTCCACCCCGCACGTGCCGTCGTCGAACTCGCCGACGAGAATGCCGGCGACATGCGGGGATGCGTAGGCGGCTTCCGGTTGGAAGCCGTCGGCGTCGTTGTCGGGGCAGCGGCCTTCGGCCAGATGGCGTTCAATCAGCGGCTTCAGCGCGTCGCCCGCGGCGATCGGTTCCATCAGCTTGGCGCGCGAGGTGTATTGCTGGTACGCGGGTATGGCGATCGCCGCCAGGATGCCGAGGATGGCCAGCATGGGAATGATCGCCGCCAGGCAGATGATCAGGATGATCGTGCCGCGGCTCATCCCTCGCGGTGCGGGCGTGATTGCCGGAGCGCCCGGGCGCGGGCTGGCGTGGCCCGGCGCGCCGGGAAGCGGCGGCGGCATCGGCGCGGTGGCCGACGCGGTGGCGTCCAGGCCCAGCTCGGCGGCCACGCTGCGCAAGGGTTGCCATTGCGCCATGCCCTCGCGCCAGACCTGGGAATCCAGCATCAACTGGCCCCGCCGGAAGCAGGCCGCCAGTTCCTCCGTGGTCAGTGGTCCAACGTTCCGCCCCGGTCCTTCCGCGTAATACCACTGGGCCATGCTTTCCCCCGAAAGCAGGTTGAAGTCGGCTCAGTGTACCGGTTCAGGTTCGTCCACGAACATCTGCGTTTCCATCCACGCGTAGGCCGCTTCCGAGCCGGGCTGGTTGAACAGCACCATCAGCACGACCCACTTCAGGTCGTCCAGATCCAGCTCGTCCTGGTCCAGCGCCATCGCCCGATCCAGCACCAGTTCGCGCTGATCGGCATCGAGGATGCCGTGCTGTTCCAGGAACATCAGGAAGCCGCGGCCTTCCACGTCGAGCTTTTCCAGCTCCGGACCATGGAAGATGCGGGTCGGGCCGCCCACGCGCGGTTGCGGCGCGCCGGGCCGCTGATCGGCCAGGGCGTCGAGCCAGTCGAAAGCCTTGTTGATTTCGGCGGGGCTGAAACCGGCCTGGATCAGGCCGTTCTGGAGAGAGTCGCGATCACGGACGGGGTCCGCGTCCTCGGTGAAATAGTGTTCAAACAGGTACAGCAGTACATCCAGGATGCTCTCTTTCATTGCCCCTCGGCCTGCGCACGGTGGCGCTGTGGAGGAAAGAAACTAGCCTTTGCGGCAGTAACGGCCGTGTTCGACCGATACGCGCCCATCCAGTTCCATGGCGAGCAGCATGGAGGACAGGGCGGCGGTCGTCAATCCGGTCCGGTCCACCAGTTGATCCATACCCGTTGGGTCGTGACCAAGCGCGCGCCACAACTTCTGGTAGTCGGGGTCCCGGCCGCCGCCGGCCGGAAGCGACCGTTCGGGAGGGGTCTGTTCAGGTTCGCCGAGCTGTTCGCGCAGGATCCGGACCGTCCCGGCCAATTGCGGGGCGAGGGCGTCCAGCAGTTCGTCCCCGCGTTCGACCAGGCCGGCGCCGTCGCGGATCAGGCGGTGGCAGCCGCGCGCCAGCGGATTGTGGATGGAACCGGGCACGGCGAACACGTCACGGCCGCTGTCCGCCGCCTGGCGAGCGGTGATCAGTGCGCCGGATCGCTCGGCGGCCTCGATCACCAGCGTGGCCAGCGACAGGCCGGCGATGATCCGGTTGCGGCGGGGGAAGTGGCTGGGATGCGCGCTGGTGCCGGGGGGATGCTCGCTGACCACCGCGCCGTGCGCGGCGATGCGATCCCGCAATGGCGCGTGCCGGCGCGGATATGCCTGTTCCGGACCGGTGCCCAGGACTGCGACGGTGGTCCCTTCGACCTGGCCCAGGGCGCTCTCGTGCGCGGCGGCGTCGATGCCGGCGGCCATGCCGCTGACCACCACGACCCCCGCCCTGGCCAGCGCGGCGGCGAACGCCGCGGCGTTGTCGCGTCCGCCGGCGGTCGGCGAGCGGCTGCCGACCACCGCCACCGAGGGACGCCACAGCAGTGCCGGATCGCCATCGACGAACAGCGCCAGCGGCGGATGCGGGCAATGGCGCAGCAGCGGCGGATAGTCGCCCGAATCCCAGCCGATCAGGTGATGGCGGGGCGAAGCAGCCAGCCACTCCCGGGCGATTGCCAGTCCTGCAGCGGCCGGCGCCGCGAAGGCGCTGACCTGGCCATCGTCCAGTCCGGCCGCCCGCCATCCGCGCGGCCCGGCCGCGAATGCGGCGCCGGGGCTGCCATGGCGTTCCAGCAGGCGGCGGCGGGCGGCGCTGCCGCCGCCGGCCAGGGTCAGGCGCAACAGGGCCTCGGAGTCGTCTTCGTGGCGGGACATGAGGCCAGCCTAGTGCGGAGACGACGACGGCGCCCTCGGGCGCCGTCGCGGTGTTGCGTAGGGTTTGTCCGAAGACTCAGTAGGTGGCGTCCGGATGCTTCAGCTCGTAGCCCACCCGGGTGGCCTTCACCCCTTCCATCACCAGGCCGTAGCTGACCTTGTCGAAGGTGCGGAACACCATCACGTGCGCGGCGTACTCATCCGGCAGGCTGACCCGGCCGGCGCCGTTGCGCGGCGAGTCGTCCATGCGCGAGGAATTGGGCCAGCGCACCTTGTTCGCGACGTGATCGCCCCGGCGCCAGACCGACAGCACGGTGCCGTTGTCGATGCCTTCGCGGCTGCCGCCGGAAATGGCGACGACGTCGCGCGGACCACCGGACGTCAGCGCGTTGGCGACGGCCAGGATCTGCAGCTTGCCCTCGGCAATGGCCGTGGCCGGCGGGTGCGGGAAGAACTGCAGGTCGTACGGCTTGGCCTCGACCGGGACCACGCGATCGCCGGCACGCACTTCCTTGCCGCTGTCCTGCAGGGTCAGGGTGACCGTTTCGCTGCCGGGCACGAGGCCCCGGGTGATGGTGCCGACGTTGACCTGCTCAAGCTCGTAGCCCAGCAGTTCGACCGGACCGCCGTCGGACAGCGCCGAGCTGGACCACTGGCGGTTCCAGTCCGCCGGCGCGCCCTTGATGCGGGCGCCGCGATAATCCAAGTCTTCCTTGTAGGTCAGGTACTCGCCGCTGGATTTCACCCGGGTCTGGGTGTAGCGCAGGCCCGGGCGCACGATCGCGTAGCGCTGGCCGGGCTGGGCCTGGTCCAGACCGAGCACGTACACGTTCTGGCCGGCGGTGGCGCGCAGCATGTTCTCTTCCAGCCCGGCGACGTACGGCAGATGCTGGAAGCTGTCGGCGATGCTCAGGTTCTTCAGGAACGGCTCGACGTCGGACAGCGGAATCGCGTTCAGCGGGGCTTCCTGGCGCGGACCGGCCTGGACCGCCACGCGATCCAGATAAGCCAGGCTGAGCACGTCGCCGGGGTAGATGAGGTGGGGGTTCTTGATCTGCGGATTGGCCTGCCAGATCTCCGGCCACAGCCACGGCTTCTTCAGGAAGCGGGCGGAAATGTCCCAGAGGGTGTCCCCCCGCTTGACCACGTACGTGTCCGGGTGGTCCCCCGCCATTTCTGCGGCGGCGGCATAGCTGCCCACGGTAATCGCCGCAACGGCGAGAACCGTACGAAAATGTTTAAACATGGCTGTATCTACCTGATTCCCCGACAGGTGGTCCGCACTATAGTCCAGAAAACCCGGCGCAACGCAAGCGCCCGAGTTAGAATCCGTGAGGCCTTGCCGGATTCCACTGGCGCCCCCATCTCGGACACACCATGGCACTGCTTCCCATCCTCGAATTCCCCGATCCCCGGCTGCGCACCAAGGCGGTGCCGGTCGACCCGGCGCGGGTGACCGAGCCGGCCTTCCAGACCCTGCTGGACGACATGTTCGAGACCATGTACGAGGCCCCGGGCATCGGCCTGGCCGCCAGCCAGGTGGACGTGCACCAGCGTTTCATGGTCATCGACATCAGCGAAGAGAAGAACGACCCCCGGGTCTTCATCAATCCGGAGATCGTCGACCGGGCCGGCGACCAGGTCTACCAGGAAGGCTGCCTGTCGGTTCCCGGCATCTATGCCGACGTCACCCGTTCCAATGAAATCACCGTGCGCTTCGTCGATCGCCGGGGCCAGGCGCAGGAACTGCGCGCCGACGGCCTGCTGGCGGTCTGCATCCAGCACGAAATGGATCATCTCGACGGCAAGCTGTTCGTCGACTACCTCTCGCCGCTCAAGCGCGAGATGGTGCGCAAGAAGCTGGCCAAGCAGCGGCGTCAGGCTGCGGCCTGACGGCCGCGGGATTGGTGATTCGGGATTTGGGATTCGCAAGAGCCAGGTTGCGGGTCGCGCCGGCCGCCATCCTCCTTCTACCTCCCCGGATACCTCGTCTCCCATGAGAATCGTTTTTGCCGGCACGCCGGCGTTCGCCGTTCCCAGTCTGCGCACGGCGCACGCGCGCAATGAAGTCGTTGCGGTGTACACCCAGCCGGATCGGCCCGCCGGCCGCGGCCGCGGGCTGACGCCTTCGCCGGTCAAGCTGGAGGCGATCCAGCGCGGCATCCCGGTACTGCAACCGGAATCGCTGAGGAAGAAATCCTCGCAGGAAGCCCTGCGCGAACTGGCCCCGGACCTGATGATCGTCGTCGCCTACGGCCTGATCCTGCCGCAGGCGGTGCTGGACATCCCGCGTTACGGTTGCTGGAACGTACATGCGTCGATGCTGCCGCGCTGGCGTGGCGCCGCACCGATCCAGCGCGCGATCGAAGCCGGCGACGCCGAAACCGGCGTCTGCCTGATGCAGATGGAAGCCGGGCTGGATACCGGCCCGGTGCTGCTGTCCCAGCGCACGCCCATCGGCGAACAGGAAACCGGCGGGCAACTGCACGACCGCCTGTCCGAACTGGGCGCGCGCGTGCTTGCCGACGGGCTTGGCCTGCTGCGCGCGGGCATGCGCCCGGTGGCGCAGGCGCAGCCCGAAGCCGGTGCCACGTATGCGCACAAGCTGGAAAAGCACGAAGCGCGGCTGGACTGGTCGCAGCCAGCCGACGCGCTGGCGCGCAAGGTGCGTGCGTTCGAACCCTGGCCGGTGGCCGAGGCGAGCGTGGCCGGCGAACGCCTGCGCATCCATGGCGCGGTCGCGCTGGATCTGGCGCACCGGGCCGAACCCGGCACGCTGCTCACGGCGGGCCGGCAGGGCCTGGACATCGCCTGCGGCCAGGGCGCGCTGCGCCTGCGGGTGGTCCAGCGCGAGGGCGGCAAGGCGATCACTGCCGCCGACTACCTCAACGCGCGCCGGGATCTGGTGACCGCGTGAATCCGGGCACCGGCGCCGCCGTGCGCGCACTGGCCGCGCGCATCCTCGATGCGGTCGCGCACCGGGGGCGTTCGCTCAAGGCGGAACTGGCCGCCGGCCTGCCGCGCCTGCCGGACCCGCGGGATCGCGCGCTGGCCGAAGCGATCTGCTTCGCCGCGTTGCGCCAGCGCGTCCGTTATGACGAGGCCCTGCGCCGCTGGATGCAGAAACCGCTGGGCCGGCGCGACGGCGAACTGCGGGCGCTGTTGTGGGTCGGGTTCGCCCAGATCGATGCGCTGCAACTGCCGGCGCATGCCGCGCTCTCTACCACCGTGGAAGCCGCGCGGGAACTGAAGCGCTCGCACCAGGCCGGGATGGTCAACGCGATCCTGCGCCGCGCGCAGCGCGAAGGCCTGCCGGCCGCCGCACCCGAACGGGCCTGGCCGGCGTGGCTGCGCGAGCGAGTGCGCCAGGACTGGGCCGGGCAGGCCGATGCGGTTTTCGCCGCGAGCGCCGAAGCCGCCCCGCTGTGGCTGCGGGTCAACCGCGCGCGCATGCCGGTGGCGGATTATCTGGAGCGCCTGCGACAGACGTTGCCGGAACTCGTCGCGTCCGCCTCGCCGTTGGCCACCGATGCGATTCGCGTCGATACGCCGGTGGCGGTCGCCGCGTTGCCGGGCTTCGCCGACGGTGACGTGTCGATCCAGGACGGGGCCGCCCAACTGGTGGCCGATGCGCTGGCGCCCGCCGCCGGCGCGCGGGTACTCGATGCCTGCGCCGCGCCCGGCGGGAAGGCGGCGCACTTGCTCGAACGCGACGGCACCTTGCGTCTGCTGGCGATGGACGTGGATGCACGACGCCTGCAACGCGTGGGCGAAACGCTCGCGCGGGTCGGCGTGCGGGCGCAACTGCGCGCCGCCGATGCGGGCGAGCCTTCGATCTGGTGGGACGGCCAGCCGTTCGACGCGGTCCTGCTGGACGCGCCGTGTTCGGCGACCGGCATCGTCCGTCGCCAGCCCGACGTGCTGCTGCACCGGCGGCCGGAGGACATCGACGCGCTGCGCGCGCTGCAGGCACGCCTGCTGGATGCGGCGTGGACCCTGCTGCGGCCGGGCGGCATGCTGCTGTATGCGACCTGCTCGATCCTCAAGGACGAGAACGAGCGCCAGATCGACGCCTTCCTGGCGCGCACGCCCGACGCCCGCACCGAAGCGCTGGACCCGCGCTTCGGCCATGCCTCCGGCGCCGGCCGCCAGCGCCTGCCGGGCGAGGATGGCATGGACGGCTTCTTCTACGCGCGCCTGGTCCGCAGCGACGGGGCGTGAGCCACGCGACATTGGCTGGCCGCAGGGCCGGTTCCGACAATTGCCTAACGAATCGCCGGTATCATCGCGCGCCATGATCAAGACCGACGACAAGACCGCGTTCTGGTGGTTCCTGCTGTTCGCGCTGGTGGTAATCGGCGCGGGGCTGGGCATGCGCGCGCCGTGGCCGGCCGACGAGCCGCGTTTCGTGCTGGTGGCCAGGCAGATGTGGGAGTCCGGCCAGTGGCTGTTCCCGCACCGCGGCCAGGAGCTCTATCCGGACAAGCCGCCGCTGTATTTCTGGATGATCGCGTCCACCTACGCGGTGGTGCGCGACTGGAACGTCGCCTTCCTGATTCCGTCGCTGCTGGCGGCGCTGGGCACGCTGGTGCTGACCTACGACTTCGCACGCCGTACCTGGAACCGCCAGGCCGCGCTGTGGGCGGCCGGCGCGGTGCTGTGCGCGATGCAGTTCGTCTACCAGGGCAAGCGCGCGCAGATCGATCCGACCGTGGTGTTCTTCATCACCCTGGGCATGTACGGCCTCGGCCGGCACATGCTGCTGGGACCGAACTGGCGCTGGTACTGGCTGGGCTGCTTCTCCGCCGGCCTGGGCGTGATCAGCAAGGGCGTGGGTTTCCTGCCGTTGCTGGCGCTGATTCCCTACGCGCTGATGCGCTGGCGCGGCTGGCAGGGACTGACCGAGCCGGCGCCGAAGGGCGCGGGCCGATGGTGGCTGGGCGGGGCCAGTTTCCTGCTGGCGATCGCGCTGTGGTTCGTGCCGATGGTGGTGACCGCGTTGACCAGCGGGGATCCCGAGCACCGTGCCTATCTCAACGAAATCCTGTTCCGCCAGACCGCCACCCGCTACGTCGCCGCATGGCACCACCAGGCGCCGCCGTGGTACTTCCTGGAAGTCATCGCGCTGTTCTGGTTGCCGTTCTCGATCTTCATTCCCTGGCTGATCAAGCCGTGGCGCGAGGCCTGGCGCCAGCACGACGCGCGGGTGTGGTGGCCGCTGGCGTGGATGCTGCTGGTGCTGCTGTTCTTCAGCGCCAGCCCGGGCAAGCGCGACATGTACATCCTGCCCGCACTGCCGGCGCTGGCGTGGGCGGCGGCCCCGTTCCTGCCCGCATTGGGCGAGCGTCGCGGCGTGCGCGCCGGGTTGCTGGTGTTCGCGGTGGCGCTGGGCGGCTTGCTGCTGGTAGCCGGAGGCATGGCGCTGACCGGCGATCCGCGTTTCGAACTGAAGCTGGAAGCCGAGCGTGGCCTGGCCGGCGATCCGCATGCGGATCACCTGTGGCTGGCGCTGGCGGTCATGGGGGGACTGATCGTCGCCGCCGCGTTGTGGCTGCGGCGCGCGCGCGCGATCCCGCTGACCCTGGTGACCGTGCTGGTGCTGTGGGTCGGCTACGGCATGGCGCTGGCGCCGTTGCTGGACGGCGAGAACTCGGCGCGCGACGTGATGGCCGAAGCACGCGCACGCGCCGGCGTGGACACCGCCATCGGGCTGGTGGACTGGAAGGAACAGCAACTGCTGCAGGCGCAAGGCGAGGTGACCGAGTTCGGTTTCCGCGCGCCGGTCGAGCTGCAATGGCAGCGCGGCCTGGCCTGGCTGCACGAGGCGCCCGCGCGGCGCGTGCTGATGGCGCAGGACGCCACCCTGCCGGCCTGCGTGGATCGCACCCTTGCACGTTCCTTGGGTTCGGCCAACCGGCGTAGCTGGTGGCTGGTGGACGACGCGGCCACAACGGGCTGCCGAGCGGCGATGAAGCCGTAATCGATCAGCGGTTGACCAGCAGGTCCCGGTAAACCGCCTCGGTGGCGTCGGCGAATCGAGCGATGCCGAATTCGGCGAGCGCATGCGCGCGCGCGGCGGCGCCCATTCCGCTCAGGGCATCGCGATGCCGGAGCATCCAGCGCAGGGTGGTCGCCATCGCCTCGTGGCCATGCACCGGCACCACCCAGCCGTCCTCGCCCGGGTGCAGGTTTTCCGGCAGGCCGGCGTAATCGGTCACCATCACCGGCTTGCCCATCGCCATCATTTCGCGGCAGGCGAAGGAGATGGTCTCGATGTCGTGCGACAGCACGAAGCCGGCGTCCAGCGCGGCGATGATCGGACGCACGTCTTCCAGCAGTCCGGGGAAATGGAACTGCGCTTCCAGGCCGGCCTCGCGCACGATCGCCAACTGCCGCGCGGAAGGCGGCTGGCCGGCAATCAGCACGTGCACCCGGCGGCGCTCTTCGGCGGACAGCAGCCCCAGTGCCGCCACCAGATCCGTCCAGCCCTTGTAGTCGGCGGTGCCGGCGCTGCTGCCGATCAGCAGCGACCCGGCGTCCGGCGCGAAGCGTTCCCGCGACATGCGCGCGTCCGCGTCCGGCCAGGGGGCGAAATGGGTGGTGTCCACGCCGTTGTAGACCGTCTGCGGATGGCAGACGCGGTAGGGCGTGGCCTCGAGCTGCCGGCGCACGTACTCGCACACCGCGATCGCCTTGTCGGTATGGAAACGCGCGCGCCAGACGTGCTGGAGCCCACCCATCGGCTTGGTGTTGTGCTTGGTCAGGACCACGCGCGGACGCGGCGAGACGCCGCGCAATGCGGCGATGACGATGCGGTGATCGGCCGAACCGTTGACGTGCACGATGTCGAACCGGTGCGCGCGCAGGTAATCGCGCAACTGGCGGATGGCGAGCGCGCGTTCGCGCAGCTTCCGCAGTCCGTTCGGGAAAGGCTGCGCCAGCGTGTGCACGCCGGGCAGCGCGGCGGCTTCGGCCAGCAGGCGGCTGCCGGCCGGGGCGGCAACATGGACCTCGTGCCGCGGTCCGAGCGCGCGCGCCAGTTCGCGGATGTAGGTGGTGTGGCCGCCGCCGCTGCCGCTGTGGAAATTGGTGTAGAGCAGCTTCATCGGCGAGTCGTGAGCGGGATCAGGAGATCACCGGATCCTGCAGCAACTCGGGGTGGCCGTCGATGCCGTGTTCGCAGCGGGTGATCTTCTGCGTGCGGGTGGCCTGGAACAGGCGGTTGTTGGGCAGGCTCATGTCGTCCACGTCCGGCGGGGCGCGCGAGTTGTGCCACAGGTGGACGGCCAGTGCGGCCCACTTGAGCGCGCGCCGGCGCAGGCCGGTGTTCTCAAGCCGCGCCGCCAGCTCGCGATCCTCGGCGCCATAACCTTCCATGCGTTCGTCGAAACCATTGACCTTCAGCAGGTCGGCGCGCCAGAAACTCATGTTGCAGCTCATCACCCGCCCGCCGTTGCGCGAGCGCGCCTTCCAGCGCGCCAGCTGCGGCTGGCGGAAGGCGTACTGGCGGCGGGTGCCGTCGAACTCGTCGAAATCGGCGTCGATCCACGGCGCGAACACCGGCCGCCCGCCGGCCAGCAGGCGCTTGCTCTCGGCGACCGTCGCCTTGAGCCGGCCACCCTGCAGGAAGAACCCCGGCTCGGCCAGCATTTCATGATCGCCGATGAAGTCCGGATGCAGGATCATGTCGCCGTCCAGCAGGATCACGTAGTCGCCGCGGCTGGCGGCGATCGCGCGGTTGCGGCAGCGCGCCGCGCGGAAGCCGCGATCCTCCTGCCACAGATGGCGCACCGGAACCGGCAGCGCCTTCTGCCAGCGCGCCACCACTTCGGCCGTATCGGGCCGGGAACCGTCATCGGCAATCAGGATTTCGTCGGGCATGCGCCGCTGCGCCGCCACGCTTTCCAGCACCCGCTCCAGGGCTTCGGGCCAGTTGTAGGTGAGGACCGCCAGGGAAATCTTCATCGTGCGCGCGAAGGGTCGGTGGACGCCGATGGCAACGACAGGCTGAGCGCCAGCGGCAGCCAGATGATCAACCAACCCGGGCGTGGGCTGTCAATCAGGTGCGGCAGGTCGAATTGCACCATCACGCTGGCGAACACCCACAGGCCCAGCACGGCGCGGCCGATCACGTCGTCTCGATGACGCCAGGCACGCCAGCCCAATGCCAGCCAGATCACCGACCACAGCAGGAATCCCGGCAAGCCAAGTTCGACCGCGATCTGGGTGAACAGGTTGTGGGTATGGACCTGGTCCATGCCCATGCCGCCCTGCACCGGCAGGGTGAAGCGCGCGCCCAGCCCCAGACCCAGCCATGGCTGCTGCAGGAACAGGTCCCAACTGTGTTGCATGATCTGCGGCCGGAACGACCAGCCGCGCTCGCTCAGCTCCGGGTAGGCCGCGATCGCCACGCCTGCGCCGACCACGATCAGCGCGATCACGCGCCGCCAGGCGCGCTCCTTGCTGCGGATGGCGAGCAGCACGAACATCGCGGCGAACAGCGCCGCCCAGGCGCTGCGCGAGTCGGCCAGCACCAGGCAGGCGATCAGCACGGCCATGGCGGACCATTTCAACAGGCGCTGTCCCGGCGTGTGGAAACGCCAAGGCCACAGCCACAGGAAACCGGCTCCCATCGCCGCGGCGATCAGGTTGGCGTTGGCCATCACGCCAAAGCCGGTCACGCGGCCGTCCGGTGGCGGCTGGATCGCGAACCGGAGCATCGCCGCTATGGCGGTGGCGGCCAGCACGCCTGCGCCACCCACCAGCAGCCAGCGCTGGCGGCGCGGGTCGTCGCCAATGCCGTGCCGCCAGGCGAACAGGAACACCAGCACGCTCAGGATGCGCAGGATCTCGTCCAGCGGCCGCGTCGCGTTGGTCCATGCCAGGCTCAACGCGGACCAGCAGAACAGCGCCAGCAGCCAGGGCATCAGCGGGCGGCGTCCCAGATCGCGCCAGCGATCGAAATGCGCGAAGCCCAGGATCAGCGCAGGCAGATACAGCGTCAGCGCCAGCAGGTACTGGTAGGGCTTGCCGGGATTGAACGAGGGACCCGCCGGCAACACGCACATCCCCGCGATCAGCACCATCAATCCCACGCACAGCAGGTTGCGCCAGCGCGTGGGCACCGCCATCCCGGAAACCGCGGGATCCGAACGCAGCGTCGCAGCCGGGTGCCCGCCGGGGAGCCGATCCGGGGCCGGTGCGCGGGAAACCTGCGACGGCGTGCGCGGGCGCGCCGGCGCGGCGTCAGGCGCGGGGGGAGCAGGAGAAGGTCGAGAGCTCAAACACGGCGTCCGGCAGGGTCGGGGGAATGCGGGAGATCCGCCCAAGCGTAAGGCAAGCTACACCCGGGAACCAAGCCGGAAGTCACCGATTGTCGCTGCGCGCAATCCATTGCGTGTAGAGCGTGTCTATTTCTTGCGTTTCGGGCTGCGGACGATGCTCAGGATGCGCTCCAGGCGCTTCCACCAGGGCAGGCGCGCCCGCCAGCACAGTCCGATGTAGCGGCGCGCCTCGGCCCAGTCGGGCTCCGGCTTGGTCCGGTATTCCAGCTTGGCCAGTTCCAGGCAGGAATCGTCCATGCCGGCGGCGCGTGCGTAATGCCCGATCAGCCCGCGTGACTGCAGCAGGCCCAGGAAGGTGGTGGTCCGGTTCTGCTGCGCCCACCAACCGTTGTTGCCATGGATGCGATAGCCGACCTGGCCGGTCGGCAGGAAGTACTTGCGCGCACCGAAGATGCTGGCGCCGAACACCAGGCAGTTGTCGGCCGAGATCCGCCAGGTGGCGCCCACCTGCGGCGGCAGGTCCATGCACAGGCGCGCATAGCGCAGCCGCAGCGACAGCGCCGAGGTCGGCGCACCATACCAGTAGGTCAGCGCGTAGGTGCTGATGGCGGTGTAGCCGAGATCGAGTTCCTTTTCGGCGAAACCGATGCGGCCTTCCTCGTTGCCGAACAGATCGATGTCCGAAAGCACGAAGCCCACATCCTTGCGCTGGTCGTAGATCGCGCCGATCTTCTCCAGGTAGTCCGGCTGCCAGCGATCATCGGCATCGAGGAAGCAGACCACGTCCACGTCTGCATCCACGGCGGCCACGCCGCGCTGGAAGGCCGCCAGTTGGCCGCCGTTCTCGCCGAACAGCAGGCGCACGCCGGGATGGTGGCCGTAATGTTCGGTCAGCAGTGCCTGCGAGCCATCGGTGGAACCGTCGTCCACCACCAGGATCTGCGCCGCGCGCCGGCCCTGGGCCAGCACGCCGTCGACCGCCTCGATCACGAAACGGGCGTAGTTGTAGTTGGTGATGATGACCGCGAAGCGGGTCATGCCTGGCCCTCGGCCAGCAGCTTGCGGAAGTAGCCGATGGTTTCCTTCAGGCCGTCCTCCAGCCCCACTTTCGGTTCCCAGCCCAGCTTCCCGCGCGCCAGCGTGATGTCCGGCTGGCGCTGCTTCGGATCATCGGAAGGCAGCGGCTTGAACACCAGGCGGGAATGGCCGCCGACCAGCGCCAGCACCTTCTCGGCCAGTTCCAGCATGGTGAATTCGCCGGGATTGCCGATGTTGACCGGACCGGTGAAGCCGCGCTCGGTGTCCATCATCCGCACCATCACCTCGACCAGATCATCCACGTAGCAGAAGCTGCGGGTCTGGCTGCCGTCGCCGTAGATGGTGATGTCCTCGCCGCGCAGCGCCTGCACGATGAAGTTGCTGACCACCCGCCCGTCGTTGGGATGCATGCGCGGGCCGTAGGTGTTGAAGATGCGCACCACCTTGATGTCCAGTCCGTGCTGGCGGTGGTAGTCGAAGAACAGCGTCTCGGCGCAGCGCTTGCCCTCGTCGTAGCAGCTGCGCAGGCCGATCGGATTGACCCGGCCCCAGTAACCTTCCTGCTGCGGATGCACTTCCGGATCGCCGTACACCTCGCTGGTGGAGGCCTGCAGGATGCGCGCGTCCAGGCGCTTGGCCAGGCCGAGCATGTTGATTGCGCCGTGCACGCTGGTCTTGGTGGTCTGCACCGGATCGTGCTGGTAGTGGATCGGCGAGGCCGGGCAGGCGAGGTTGAAGATGCGGTCCACTTCCACGTAAAGCGGGAAGGTCACGTCGTGCCGCATCAGCTCGAAGTAGGGATGGTTGAGCAGGTGGGCGACGTTGCGCTTGCTGCCGGTGAAGAAGTTGTCCGCGCACAGGACGTCGTGTCCGTCCCGGATCAGCCGATCGCACAGGTGGGAACCCAGGAAGCCGGCACCGCCGGTGATCAGAATGCGCTGCATGAACCACTCTCTTGGAAGGAAGAACACCGCCGGCGGCACGAAGCGGGCCCGCCGGGCAGGCGCATATTGTCACGGCTGGGTCGGGGCGGGGGGAAGGGCGGACACCCGCGACATGCGGCGACGGCGCCTTCGGGCGGCGTGAACGCTACAGCCGCTCGCGCCACGCCTGGAACATCAGCACGCCCCACAGGTGCGTGTGCCACTTGCGCTGGCCGGCGAGGAATTCGCCCCAGATGGCGCGGATCGGCGCCGGATCGAAATGCCCTTCCTCGCGCAGGCGGCGCTCGTCCAGCTGCGCCTCGGCCCAGTCGCGCAGCGGACCGCGCAGCCAATCGCCGACCGGCGCGCCGAAACCCGACTTGGGCCGATGCACCAGCGGGGTCGGCAGGTAGCGTTCCAGCAGGCGCTTGGGCAGGTGCTTGAGCTGGCCGTCGCGGTACTTCATCGCCAGCGGCAGCGACCAGGCGAACTCCACCACCCGCCAGTCCAGCAGTGGCGCGCGCGCCTCCAGCGCCACCGCCATGCTGGCGCGGTCGACCTTGGTCAGGATGTCCTCGGGCAGGTAGCAGGCGAAATCCAGCGCCATCAGCCGATCGGCGGGGCCGCCGTTGGCCGGGAGCGCGGCCGGATCGTCGTAGGCGGTGATCGCGCGGCGGGCGCCGCGCACGACCGATTCCGGCCGCCGCCAGCGGCTGACCCGCTGCAGGGC
Organism: Pseudoxanthomonas sp. 22568; assembly: GCF_052044485.1. Taxonomy (NCBI): domain Bacteria; kingdom Pseudomonadati; phylum Pseudomonadota; class Gammaproteobacteria; order Lysobacterales; family Lysobacteraceae; genus Pseudoxanthomonas; species Pseudoxanthomonas sp. 22568. The sequence goes on along the minus strand of NZ_JBQENC010000009.1, from coordinate 154,796 downwards.
GACGCCCTGCAGATCGCCGGTCGCCAGTTCCGCGCGCGCGGCGGCCAGTCCGCCCAACCGCGAGCGTTCGCCAGGATTGCCGGCCAGCCGGGCCAGCAGGCGCCGCGGCAGGCGCGCCAGCCGCGCGTCGTTGCGCAGCGCGCGCAGGTAGCGGCCATAGCCGAAGAACAGTTCGTCGCCGCCATCGCCCGACAGCGCCACCGTCACGTGCTGGCGGGCCAGCCGGCACAGCAACGCGGTCGGCAACTGCGAGGAATCGGCGAAGGGTTCGTCGAACATCCGCGCCATGTCCGGCACCAGATCCAGCGCGGCGCGGCCGTCGGCGTGCAGTTCGGTGTGATCGGTGCGCAGGTGCCGCGCCACCGCGGTGGCATAGGCGCTCTCGTCGTGGTCGGTGTTGTCGAAACCGATCGAGAAGCTGCGCACCGGCCGCGCCGACTGCGCCTGCATCAGCGCGGTCACCAGCGAGGAATCGGTGCCGCCGGACAGGAACGCGCCCAGCGGCACGTCCGCCTCCATGCGCAGCGCGACCGCGTCGCGCAGCAATGCATCCAGCGCGTCCAGCGCGGCGCCCTCGTCGCCGTCGAAACCCTGCGCGATCGCGGCTTCCTGGCGCTGGCGCGCATTCCACCAGTGCAGTGGCGCGCGCAGCGGATCGTGGCCGGCGTCGCCCGCCGCCAACGCGGCCGGATCCAGGCGCAGCAGGGTGCCGGCCGGCAGCTTGTGCACGCCGCGCAGGATCGCGTACGGCGCGGGGATGTAGTCCAGCCGCAGCAGCAGCGCCAGCGCGTCGGGATTCACCTCGTGGCGCAGGCCCGGATGGGCGCGCAGCGCGGACAGCTCGCTGCCGAACACCAGCGTGCCGTCCGTCGTCCAGCCGTAATACAGCGGCTTCTTGCCGACCCGGTCGCGCGCCAGCCACAGGGCCCGCTCCTGGCGATCCCAGGCCGCCAGCGCGAGCATGCCGTTGCCGCGCTCCAGTGCTGCCTGCACGCCCCACTGGGCGATGCCCGCCAGCAGCACTTCGGTGTCGGAGTGGCCGCGGAACCGGTGTCCCAGCGCTTCCAGCTCCGCGCGCAGCGCGGCGTGGTTGTAGATCTCGCCGTTGAAGGCGATCACCCAGCGGCCGTCGGCCGACACCATCGGCTGGTGGCCTTCCGGGCTCAGATCCAGGATCGACAGGCGCCGGTGCGACAGCACCAGGCCGATATCCGCGTCCACCCAGGTGCCGCTGTCGTCCGGACCGCGGTGGGCAATGGCCTCGCCCATGCGCCGGCCAAGGGCATGGAGTTCGTCCGCGCCCGTGCGCGGTTGGGGCGACCAGGCGCCAGCGATGCCGCACATGGTCAGGCCTTGTTCGCAGGTTCGGGGGAAACGGGAGTCACGACCGGCTGCCCGGTCTGCAGCAGCCACAGCATGACGGTCTTCTGGCGCACGTAGTTGGCGCGCACGTAGGCGTAGACCAGGCCGTGCCAGCCATCGAGGAAGCCGCCGCGCAGCAGGTAGCCGCGCCAGAAGCGCCAGGCCGGCGACAGCACCAGCTTGGCCAGGGTGGCGCGCTTGCCGCGCGCGAAATCGTGCTCGGCCATCATCCGCGCGTAGCGCTGGGTCTTGAGCAACTGCTGCTCCAGCGAACGGTACGGGTAATGGATCAAGTCCCCGCGCAGGGTCTTCACCGCGCCGTCCACGCTGGCCGCTTCGTGCACCTCGCGCTTGCCGCGCCAGCCGCCACGGCGGCGGTCGAACAAGCGCAGCACTCGATCCGGATAGGCGTTGCCGTGGCGCAGGAAGCGGCCGAAATAGTCCGACAGGCGGGCGAACCGGTAACCGGCCGCGCCCTCGAAACCGGTCGCGCGCGCCGACTCGATGGCGCCGCGCAAGGTGTCGTCCACGCGCTCGTCCGCGTCCAGGCACAGCACCCAGTCATGCCGGGCCTGTTCGATCGCGAACTGCTTCTGGCTGCGGAAGCCGTCGAAGGCCCGTTGCAGCACCCGCGCGCCCGCCGCCTGCGCGATCGCCACCGTGGCATCGGTGGAATACGAATCCACCACCACGATCTCGTCGCAGAACGCCAGCGAGGCCAGGCAGTCGCCAATGCGGTCCGCTTCGTTAAACGCGATAATGCAGGCCGAAATCGGGACCCGGTGGTTCGAGGAGGCGTTGATGGCGGATTACCTGTTGTTTGCGACGGAACGCTATGCGCTGCCCATCTTGCAGCCGCTGGCCGATGCGCTGCAAGCCGCCGGACACGGCGTGCACGCCTGGTTCGTCGATGGTGCCGCCGGCTCGCGGCTGCCTGCGCCGGTGAGGATGATCGAACACGCGCGCCAGGCCGTCGACCTGCGCCCGCGCGCGGTGTTCAGCGCCGCCAACTGGGTGCCGACCTTCGTGTCCGGCGCCAAGGTGCAGCTGTTCCATGGCTTCAACGTGGAGAAGCGCGATGCCGCGCGCGGCCACTTCCGGGTGCGCGGCATGTTCGACCTGTACTGCACGCAAGGGCCGGCGACCACCGCGCCGTTCGAGGCGCTGGCCCGTGAGGCCGGTCACTTCAAGGTGGTCGAGACCGGCTGGCCCAAGCTGGATCCGCTGTTCGGGCCGGAGGACGCGCGGGTCCGGCAATGGCGCGCGCAGGCCAACGGGCGGCCGGTGGCGATGTTCGCGTCGACCTTCACCGAACGCCTGAGCGCGGCCCCGCACCTGCATGAGGCCATCGCCGCGCAGGTGGCCACCGGCGAGCGCTTCTGGCTGCTGACCCTGCACCCCAAGTGCGCGCCGGACCTGTTCGCGCGCTATCGCGCGCTGGCCGGCGCGAATGCCGTGTTCGTCGAGACCGAGGATCTGATCAGCGCCGAGCGCGCGGCCGACGTGCTGGTGGCCGACACCACTTCGGTGGTCAGCGAATTCGTGGTCCAGCGCAAGCCGGTGGTGACTTTCCGCAACCGTGCGCCCAAGCCGCACATGATCGACTTCGACGATCCGGCGCGCCTGCCGGAGATGCTGGCGCGCGCGTTCGTACCGGACGACGCGTTGCGCGCCGCGCTGGCCGACTACGCCACCGCGATCCATCCGTATCACGACGGGCATTCCTCGCAGCGGGTGATGATTGCCACCGAGCGGCTGCTGCGCGGCGAACTGGGTCCGCTGGCGCGCAAGCCGTTCGGCAGCCTGTTGCGCGGGCTGCAGATCCGCAAGGACCTCGGCTACTGGGGACCGGCCGCGCGCTGAGCGCTCACCAGCGCAGGCGGCGGCGCGCCAGCGCCTGCGCCAGTCGCTCGCAGATCGCCCGCGCTTCCGGCTCGGGCAGGAAGCGCAATCGCAGGGGCGAGGCCAGACCGCTGTCGCCGGCGGTGTCCAGCCACAGCGTGGCCGTGCCCAGCCAGCGATCGATCGGCGAGCGCGCCAGCCGCAGCGCCTGCAGCTTGTCGACCTCGGCGAACCGCCACCAGCGCCACCACCAGCCGCCGCGCACCGCGATCAGTTCATCGCCGGCCGTGTAGCCGGAACGGCGCGCGTTCTGCCATGCGGCCCAACCGGTCAGCGGCCAGGCCAGCAATGCCAGGCCCGCCCAGGCGCCGAACGGAAACCATAGCGCGAGCGCCAGCAGCGGCGTGAGGATCAGCCCGGGCAGCCACAGCCGCCACGCCGCCCGCGCCGGCATTGGCTGCCAGTGCGTGGGCGGCCAGTCCGAATGCGGCAACAGATGGCGGACCAGCGCATCGCAGGCGTCCCGCGTGGCGATCGGCGCCAATACCTTCAAGGCCCGGCCATCGTCGTGATCCACCCGGCTGGCCACGGCGGTATCGATGTGCAGGCTGCGCCGCTTCAGCCAGCGTTGCACCACGCCTTCGCGCAAGGTCCAGGCCTGGATGCGCCGGCGCGACACGCTGGTGCGCAGGCGCGTGAGCAGGCCGCGTTCGACGGTCAGGCGGCGATCGGATTCGCTCAGGCGAAAGCCATGGAACTGCACCAGCGCCAGCAGCACCGACAGCAGGCGGGTCAGCACCAGCACCAGCGCGAGGATTGCCAGCGCGGCGAGCGCGCCGCTCTGCCACGTCCATTCCAGATGGCTCGCGTAGCCGAAGGCTTCGCGCGAATAGCGCCGCACCAGCCCCGCCATCATCTTGTCGGGCAGCACCTGCCAGGCCAGGCCGAACGCCGCCGCGACCACCACCATGCCGCGGTTGGAGGCCAGCCCGAGCCGGATCACTTCCGTCAGCGGCAGCGCCAGCAAGGTGTTCGAAGCGGGCAGGGACGGCGCATCGGTCATCGATGCCGGCGCGGCCTGGCCGCGATGCCGGATCAGGTTCTCCAGCGCGGTGGCCGCCGACAGGCTCAGCACCCGCATCTCCGCTTCGGGCTTCTGCCCGCCGGCCGACTCCAGCCGTACTTCCGCCACCTGGAACAGGCGATGCAGCAACGACTGGTGGATGCCCACGTTGTGGATGCGCGCGAACGGAATCTCGCGCAGGCTGCGATGCAGCCAGCCGCTGCGGATGGTCAGGCCATCGCGGCCAATCCGGTAGCGATAGGTGAAGTACTGGACCACCGACAGGATCACCAGCACGCCGACGGCAATCAGCGGACCCAGCGAGGCCCACAGATTGTCCGGATCCCCGCGTCCGCCGAACACCACCAGCGCGATCAGCGGCAGGATGAACTGCTTGAGCTGCTGCACCAGCACGAACAGCCACGACCACGGATGCAACCGCTGCTCCACCGCCATCGGCGCGTCGGCGGCGGAAGGGAGCGGGGGAGGCGGGGGAACGCTCACAACGCGTCGTCGAGGTCGAGTTGCCGGGCCAGCCGGTCGCGCAGGCGCTCGGCGTCGGCCGCGTCCATCGCCTGCACGCTCACCGTGGCCTGGCGGGTGCCGGCGGTGTGCACGACCAGCGTCGCCAGGCCCATGCCGCGTTCCAGCGGACCGCGTTTCAGGTCCAGGTGCTGCACGCGCGAAATCGGCACATGGGTTTCGCTCTGCCACCAGTTGCCGCGCCGCACCGCGAAGCCGGACTCGTCCAGCTTCCAGCGTGTGCGCAGGTGCCGGCGCAGGCTCAGCCAACCGCACAGCACCGCGCCGATCAGGAACACGGCCGGCGCGGCCAGCCACGGCGACAGCCAGCCGGACGCCTGGCTGACGAACGCGGCGCCCACCGCCAGCGGGATGCCGATGATCGCGCCGCCCAAGGCGGCCAGCACGCCACCGCGCGGCGGCACGGGCTGCCAGCCGGACGCGGTGTCCGGCGCGGCGGGCGGTGCCGCGTCTGGCGTTTCGACGGGGAGGTCGCTCATCAGCGACTCTCCGCCTTCGCCTGTTCGTACATGCTGTAGTCGAGCACGTAGTCGCGACCCTTGCGGTAGTCGGACAGCCGTCCCTTCATGCGCTTGAGGGTGGCGGCCAGCGCCTTGCGGTCGGTGTACTCCTCCGGGGCCTTGGCCACGGCCTCGGTCTGGTAGGCGACCGCCTGTTCGAATTTGCCGTTGGCGGCGAAGGCCGCGGCGACAGTGTCCAGTTCGCCCGAGGACAGCTTGTCCTTGCGTTCGATCATGAACCGCGCCAGCTCCAGCGCGCGGGCCGGGTCACGCTGCCCGGGGACCGGGCAGGTCGCCAGTGTCCACACCTGTTCGTTGCGCGCGTGCTCCACGCCCGCTTCCTCCGCGCGCGCCTGCCAGTCGACCGCCTGCCGGCAGTCCTGTGGCAGACCGGCCAGTCCCTCGGCGTAGAAATGCGACAACTCCACCATCGCCATGCCATTGGAGGCATTGGCCGCGCGCTGCAGATGCGGCAGCACGCGCCGGTAGAGGGCATCGCCGAACTGCGAAGGGTCCTGCATCAGCAGACCGGCGGTATACATCGCCGCGCGCGTGTTGCCGTTGTTGCTGGCGCGTTCCAGCCACTCCAGCGCCTGCTTCGGATCGCGCTGCACGTACTGCGGATTCTCGTCCAGCATCATCGAACCCAGCGCCAACTGGGCCAGGCCGTCCTCGGCCTCGGCCTTGCGCCACAGCGCCTCCACCCGGAAGCGGAACACGCTGTCGTAGTCCGGCCACTGCTCATTGAGGCGGATGCGCGCGGCGGCATCGTCCACCGGCGCGCGATCCAGCACCGCCAGCCGCGGCGGCTCCGCTTCCAGCATCCGCCCGAGCACGAACTCGGTCATCTGGGTGCTGGTGACGCCGGCATTGGTGGCGGACTGGTCGAAAGCCGCCGACGCCGCCAGCGCCGAGGATTCCAGCCGGTACTTCCAGCCGTCCTTCTCGCGCACGAAATCCGGGCCGAACTGGAAATTGCTCTCGGTCGGCGGGCCCAGCTCGGACACGGCGTGATCGCCGGAAATGGTCACATGGGTCAGCGAGACGGGGCCGTCCTCCTCGTCGCTGCGCACCGAAATCCAGCCCTTGCTGGCGAACAGGCGCGCCAGCGCGACGCCGTCCATTTTCTTCAGCGCGGCCTCGTCCTGGGTGGCGCGCAGCAGGTAGGCCTTGATCCGATCATCGGAAGGCAGGCGCCGCAGCTGGTCGGCCGAGGCGTACAGCGCGGCGTCGCGCAGGAAAGTGAAATGGGTGAAGCTGGAGGCCGCCAGCAGATCCGCGCTTTCGGGCTTGTTCGCGTTCACCAGCTCCGCGTAGCGATCCCAGGCGCGGCTGACCGCGTTCATTTCGGCCAGATCATCGCCCGCCGCCAGCGCCGGCGCCGCCCACAGCGCCAGCCACAATCCCATTGCACGCATGTCGTCCCCTTGTCGCGTTCGAATCATCACGCGGGTTCAGAGGTAAGGATTGTCCTCGCCGCTGCCCGGTGGCCGCAGGGTATAGCGTTTGTACGTCCACTGGTACTGGGCCGGATCGCGACGCGCGATCCGCTCCACGCCGGCGTTGAGCGCGGTCACCGCCACCACCGGATCCGGATCGGCGATGGCCGGCTCGGCCGGTTCGATGTGCAGGGCGAAATCCGGGCCGTCGCCGATCCGCTCGCACCAGGCGAACAGCACCACCGCGCCGGTGCGCTCGGCCAGCCGCGACAGCAGCGTCATGGTCAGCGCCTGCACGCCGAAGAACGGCGCGAACTCGCCGTCGCCGGCCTTGGGCTGCTGGTCCGGCAGGATCGCCACCACGCCGCCGTCCTTGAGCTGCTTCCACAACTGGCGCACCGCCGGTCCCTCGGCGCGCACCTGGGTGATGTTGGCCGCGCCGCGCGCGCGCAGCAGGAAGGCGTCGCCCACCGGCGACTCCGGCACCCGGTACACGAACGCGTACGGCCCGCGCGAGGCCAGCCACTGGTTCAGCAGTTCCCAGTTGCCGTAGTGGGGCGCGGCGATGATCACGCTGCGGCCGGCGGCGCGGGCCTGGTCGTACAGCTCGGCGCCGTGCAGCTCGCGCAGGCAGGCCAGGTTCCGCGCGTGCGGCTGGGTCCAGAAGCGCAGGGTTTCCATCAGCTGGCGGGTGGTGGCGCGCAGGATGTCCCGGTGCAGCGCCTGCCGTGCGCGGTCGTCCAGGCCGGGGAAGGCCAGCTCCAGGTTGCGCCGGGCCACCCGGCTCTCGCGGGCGTCGGTGCGCAGCCACAGCCAGGCCAGCCGGTTCCCCAGCCACCGCAGCAGGGGCCAGGGCAGGCGCATGAACCAGGCGATCGCGGTGTAGAGGAGGAGGGCGGTGGTCTGCGGCTTCATCGTGATCAGTCTAGCGGTTGACCGTGACCGGCCGGGCCGCGAGCATGGCCGCATGCTTGCCTTGATACAGCGGGTCACCCGGGCGTCGGTGACCGTGGACGACGAAACCGTGGGCGCCATTGGTGGCGGCCTGCTGGCCCTGGTGGCGGTGGAGCCGGGCGATGCCGAGCCGCAGTTCCAGCGCATGGCCGAGCGCCTGCTGGGCTACCGGGTGTTCGCCGACGACGCCGGAAAGATGAACCGCTCCCTGACCGATACCGGCGGCGGCCTGTTGCTGGTCAGCCAGTTCACCCTGGCCGCCGATACCCGCTCCGGCATGCGTCCCAGCTTCACCACCGCCGCCCCGCCGGAGGAGGCTGAACGGGGATTCAACCGACTGGTCGAAATCTGCCGGCAAAAACACGCGCCAGGGGTGGAAACCGGGCGTTTCGGCGCCCATATGGTCGTCAGCCTGGTCAATGACGGGCCCGTGACCTTCCTGCTCCGCCCCTGACGTCAAGACAGGCGGACACAGCGTCCCCACGATGGTTTTCAGGGACGAGGGGTGGCCCGGGCTGGTATAATACTAGGTTCCTTCCTCCTCTCCTGCCGGTGGCGCAACCTCCATGGCCAACGAACGTCCTGCCCAACAATCTGAAATCAAGCTGCTGATCAGCAAGGGTCTTGAGCAGGGCTACCTGACCTACGCCGAAGTCAACGATCACCTGCCGGACGACCTGGTCGACCCGGAACAGATCGAAGACATCATCGGCATGATCAACGGCATGGGCATCGACGTCCATGAAGTCGCCCCCGATGCCGAAACCCTGCTGCTGTCCGACGGCAACACCGGCGGTCGCGAAGTCGACGAGACCGCGGCCGAGGAAGCCGCCGCCGCGCTGACCTCGCTCGACACCGAAGGTGGCCGCACCACCGACCCGGTGCGCATGTACATGCGCGAAATGGGCACCGTCGAGCTGCTGACCCGCGAAGGCGAAATCGCCATCGCCAAGCGCATCGAGGAAGGCCTGGGCCAGGTCCAGGCCTCGCTCGGCAACTTCCCGTGGTCGATCGAACTGCTGCTGGAAGAGTACGAACTGCACAAGACCGGCAAGAAGCGCCTGGCCGAAGTCGTGGTCGGCTTCAACGACGTCGAGGAACCGGCGGAAGAAGTGCCGGAAGCCGTCGAAGCCTCCGACAGCGACGCCGACAGCGACGACGAAGACGAGGATGGCGGTGACGACGCGGCCGAAGAGGCGGCGCCCACCGGTCCGGATCCGGAAGAAGTCGCCCGCCGCATGCAAGCGCTGGCCGACGGCTACGCCAAGTTCAAGAAGGCGCACGCCAAGAGCGGCCCGGACAACAAGGCCGTCACCAAGATCCGTACCGAGATGGCCGAGGTCTTCGTCACCCTCAAGCTGCCGCTCGCCCTGACCGACACCCTGGTCCGCAAGCTGCGCGACGTGGTCAACGAGATCAAGGACCACGAGCGCCGCGTGATGCACCTGTCGGCCAACATCGCCAAGATGCCGCGCAAGGACTTCCTGCGCGCCTGGGAAGGCAACCAGACCAACCTGGGCTGGGTGGACGAAGTCCTCAAGCGCAAGCAGAAGTGGTCTTCCGGCCTGCGCGAGGTCAAGGACCAGATCATCGCCGAGCAGGAAGCCACCATCGCCGTCGAACAGGCGATGCACCTGCCGCTGGCCGAGATCAAGGAAATCAGCCGCGCCATGGCCTACGGCGAAGCCAAGGCCCGCAAGGCCAAGAAGGAGATGGTCGAGGCCAACCTGCGCCTGGTGATCTCCATCGCCAAGAAGTACACCAACCGCGGCCTGCAGTTCCTCGACCTCATCCAGGAAGGCAACATCGGCCTGATGAAGGCCGTGGACAAGTTCGAATACCGCCGCGGCTACAAGTTCTCGACCTACGCCACCTGGTGGATCCGCCAGGCGATCACCCGCTCGATCGCCGACCAGGCGCGCACCATCCGTATCCCGGTGCACATGATCGAGACGATCAACAAGCTCAATCGCATTTCCCGCCAGATGCTCCAGCAGTACGGCCGCGAGGCCACCCCGGAGGAGCTGGCCAAGGAAATGGACATGCCCGAGGACAAGATCCGCAAGGTCATGAAGATCGCCAAGGAGCCGATCTCCATGGAAACCCCGATCGGCGATGACGAGGATTCCCACCTGGGCGACTTCATCGAGGACACCAACGTGGAGTCCCCGATCGACAACACCACCAACATCAACCTGCAGGAAACCGTCCGCGACGTGCTGGCCGGCCTCACCCCGCGGGAAGCCAAGGTGCTGCGCATGCGCTTCGGCATCGACATGAACACCGACCACACCCTGGAAGAAGTGGGCAAGCAGTTCGACGTCACCCGCGAGCGCATCCGCCAGATAGAAGCCAAGGCCCTGCGCAAACTGCGCCACCCCAGCCGCTCTGAGCAGCTGCGCAGCTTCCTGGACATCGACTGATTCCAGCCAGCAGGCAAACCCAGCAAAGCAAAGAACCCGCCGCAAGGCGGGTTCTTCGTTTCCGCCCCCGCCCCCCGCTACAATGCCCCGGCAGCGGGCCTATAGCTCAATGGTTAGAGCAGAGGACTCATAATCCTTTGGTTCCAGGTTCGAGTCCTGGTGGGCCCACCAAAAGCACTCCGGGCGTGCACGATGTTCGGGCCGCAACACGCCGTCACTTCCGATGTCGTTGCGAATGAGCCGGCTGCGTATCCCCCACCCAAGTGGACGATTCGGTGCACGGGCCTATCGCAGGTTCAACCGAACTGTTCGGCCAGCGCTCGTCCGCGTGCATGCGCGGCGTCTACGGCCTCATCGATCAGCTTCGCCCAACCGCCATTCTCCAGGGTCTGGATGGCTGCCTCGGTGGTTCCGCCGGGGGAGGTGACTCTTGCGCGCAGCTGCGCCGGGGATTCTCCCGAGACCTGCAGCATGCGCGCGGCGCCAAGCAGGGTTTGCACCACGAGATGGTGTGCGATCTCGGGCGGCAGATCGCGCGCGCAGGCGGCGCCCTCCATGGCTTCGGCCAACCGGTACAGATAGGCCGGGCCACTGCCGGAGATCGCGGTGACCATATCCATCTGTGTCTCGTGCTCGATCCAGACGGTGGTGCCGGTGCTGCTGAAGACCGCCTCGGCGATCGTCCGCGACGTGACGTCCAGCGCGGGATCCGCATACAGCGCGGTGATTCCCGCGCCGATGGCCGCAGGCTGATTCGGCATGCTGCGCACGAGGGTGTCGATCCCCAGCCATTGCCTCAGCTGCGCATGGGTGATGCCGGCCATGACCGAGATGACCAATGGCCGCGTCCGCGCCGCCTGTCCGGCCAGCGCCTCGCAAACCGCGCGCGCCACCTGTGGTTTCACTGCCAGCACCCACAAGTCGGCGGTGGCGACCGCGTCGATACCCTGCTCGAACACGCGGACCTGCAACTGCGTGGACAAGGCATCGCGGGTGGCCGCCACGGGATCGGCCACCGCGATCCGTGCCGGATCCCGGCACTGGCTCAGCAATCCCTCCACCAGGCAGCGCGCCATGTGCCCGCCCCCGATGAAGGCGACCTCCATACCGAAACTCATGGGGACCGCTCCGTTCCCAGTTGCCGATCCAGCCAGTCCAGAACACGTTGCTGGACATCGCGACCGTGGGCGGTTTCGAAGAACCAATGCGGTCCTCGCGGATAGGTGACCATGGTCACCGGCGTGCCGTTGAAGACGAGTGCGCGATGCAACATCTCGCCCTGCGACAGCGGCACGCGCTTGTCCTCTTCGCCATGCAGGATAAGCACCGGCACTTTCACCCGATCGGCGTAACGAATCGGCGAGTGCGCGTCATAGCGCGTGCGCTGCGTTACCGGATCACCGAAATAGCCTGGCAGGTAGTCGGGTGTGTCGGTGGTGAGCGCCATCGCGCCGATGTCGATGACGCCCGCGCCGACGATCGCGGTGCGGAAGCGATCACTCTGCGTGACCGCCCAGGCCGCCATGTAGCCCCCGTAGCTCCAGCCGCCGATGGCCAGTCGCCGAGGATCGACCACACCTTCCTTTTCCAGCATGTCCAGGCCATCGAGGATGTCCTGGAAATCCCCGCCGCCCCAGTCGCCACGCGCCATTTCGGCGAAGGCATGGCCGCCGCCTTCCGAGCCGCGTGGATTGGGCAGGAACACCGCATAGCCGTGGGTCGCCAGCAGCTGCGCCCAGTCATGCCAGGAGCCCAGCCAGCCCGACCACCAGGCCCATGCCGGGCCACCATGGCCCTGCACCAGCGTGGGCAATGGCGTGCCGGGTTTCCAGCCGGGCGGCGTGACCAGCAGGCCGGTGATGCCCAAACCATCGCGCGAGGACGTCCAGGCCAGTTCCCGCACCTGGCCGTGCGCCCATCCAGCGACCTGCGGATGCGTGTCGGTGCGTGCGGCGAGCGTGCCGCCATCCAGGGTCCATACCTCGGCGGGCTGGTCGTCGCGAATGCCCAGATAGGCGCTTCGACCGGTGCTCGTCGTGGTGAATGAAGCAAACGGAATCCGGGGCCGTGCGACTTCGCGCCACTGACCGGTCGCCGCGTCCAGGCGCAGGAACGCGCCCCGCACACCGCGCTGGCCCAGCCCCAGCAGGGTGCGATCATCCTGCCAGCGCGCCAGCCACAACGTGCCGTTCCAGCCGGGCGCCAGCACCGTCTTCCGATCACTCCCGAGGTCGTGCACGGTGACGTCGGCGACCATGCCGTACTCGCCCAGGTGGCCATAGAGCAGTCGCGTTCCGTCGGGCGACCATTGCAGGGGATGCGCCGACGCGCGCGCTTCCAGTTCCTTGGCCAGCTCGCCGGTATCGGCGTCAATCAGCACCACGCGCGAGCGATACCAATAGTCATTGAGCGTGGTGCCACGGGATACCCGCATGGCAAGGCGTCGCCCATCCGGGGACCAGGCCAGGTCGTGAACCTGGAGATCCGGCGCGGTCAGTGCCCGGGCTTCCCCGTTGCCCAGGTCACGCAGCCATACGCGTGAGAACTGTGTGGGGTGATCCGCCAGCACCGCGTCATCCTTGGCCTCGCGCGCGGCGACGGTGGCGGCACTGGGTGCGTCCGCAGCCAGATAGGCGATGCGGCTTCCGTCGCGCGCGACTTCGAACGCACTGACATCACCGGGCGAATGCGTCAGGACGGTTGGATTTTCGCCGTTCGCGTCGACCCGCCACACCTGTGCGTCGGCCACGTCCTTGGAGTCATCCGCCGCGGATGAAGGTCGATTGGAGATGAAGTACAGGTAGCGGCCGTCCGCGCTCCATCGTGGATGTTCCTCGTTGGCGTCTTCGGGAGCGACGACTTCCTGGGCGCCCCCTTTGCCCGTCGCCGGCACGCGCCAGATGCGACTGAGCGACCGCTTCCCGTGGCTCCGGGGTGTCCCCACGGTATAGGCGATCCAGCGGCCCTCGCGATCGATCTGCGGATCGCCGACGATCTTGAGCGCCATGATCATGTCCGGCGTGGGGATCACCGGTGACGCCTGTGCCAAGGCCAAGGTCGGTAGGGCCGCCATCATCAGGCCGATGACGAACAGACGATGAAGCATCGGCCTCATGCAGGGAGTCCTTGCGAGGAGAAAACAGGAGTGTGTCGGCGTATCCATTCTGCCCCACGGGCAATGGCGTCGCGCGCCTGATCGGAGACCGACATCGCCTCGATGAAGCTGTGTGGCGCGCCGGGATAGACGTGGGTGCTTACCTGCACGCCCGTCTGTTGCAGCCGCTGCGCCATCGCCGCGTTCTGTTCGGCCAGGACGTCGCGGTCGCCCCAGAGCAGCAGGGCGGGTGGCAAGTCATGCAGTTCCGCAAGAAGCGGCGCCGACAGCGGAGTGACCGTGCGTTCCGCCTCGGGCCCCAGATACGCGGCCCAGAACTCGTCCATCTCCGCGCCGCTGAGCATGTCCTCGGATGTCCCCAGGCTCTGTCGCGCAGCAGCGGATAGAACCGGCGTCCAGGCGCCATAGTTGAGGACCAACGCCGATATGCGCGCCAGCTGTCCGGCCTGGCGAAGGCGCAGCGCGGCCGCCACGGCAAGATTGGCGCCGGCGGAATCACCGCCCAACGCAATGTGCCGGGTATCGATACCCGCCTCCGCTCCGTTCTCTTTCAACCAGTCCAGCGCAATGACGGCCTGGTCGAGTGCAGCGGGGTAGGGATGCTCGGGGGCCAGGCTGTAGTCGATCGCCACCACCGCCCTGCGCGAAGCGTCGGCGTACTCCCGCAGAAGACGGTCATGCGTATCGAGTCCGAACATGCACCATCCGCCGCCGTGGAAGTACACCAATGCGGGGGAGGGCTGCGCCTCCATGGCCTGCGGATACAACACGCGCAGACCAAACTCACCGTGCGCAGAGGGCAGGCGATAGTCCCGGGTGGCAAGCATGCGCGGACCGCCCTCACGCCACGGCGTGCGCGCCTGGGCCGCGATGAGCCGGCGCTCGGGCCAGTCCAGCGCGCGGCCACCGCGCAGCCGCGCGCCTTCCCGGCAGACGTCTTCGATGAAACGGCGGATCTGCGGGTCCAGCGCCTCCAGGCTGCGGCTCATGCGCGCTCCTTCGCATCACCGGCGAAATCCCGCATCCAGCCGACCAGTGCGTGCTCGCCACCGGCTTCCAGACCCGTCAGCAATTGAGCGAAGTCATGTCGCGCTTCGTCCTGGCCAAGCTTGAAGGTGGCTCGCACCTCGCGCACCGAACCACGCAACGCCACAACGCCCGAGGCCAATCGCGCATAGCGCTCGCCCATCTCCTCCAGCGACCAGGCACGCGGACGATCGGACTCCATCTGCGCCGTCAGCGCCTCGAGTTCCGTCCGGATGTCATCCTCGTCCGAACTCACCGTGACCTCCAGGTCGAAAGCCACGGCGGCATAGTTCCAACTGGGCGCCTGGGTGCGGTCATCCAGCCAGCTGGGAGACACATAGGCCTGCGGCCCCATCACCAGCGCTTGCGCGCGGCCGTCGCGTTGCAGGCGAGCGACATGCGGATTGCGCCTGGCCAGATGGCCGCGCAGCGCCAACAGCGTGCCGTTGGGGTCGCACTCCGCGCGCAACGGAAGCGGAGTGAACGCGGCATCCTCGCCACCGCATGACACAAGCCAGGCGAGCGGATGGGCGGCCAACAGGCGCAGCACGTCGTCCTGCGTTCGCGCCGCGTAGCGGCTGTCACGGGCATGTCCCATCAGCGGATCTCCTTCACTGCTGCGGCGGCGGAAACATCAGGCCAGCGGCCACGCCAGGGCGCCGCCTGTTCGAGTTCGGCCGCCAGTTGCAGCAGCAAAGGCTCCTGCCCGCGATCGGCGGCGAACTGCACGCCTATTGGCAGTCGATCGCTTTGCCCCAACGGCAGCGATATCGCCGGTGTGCCCGCCAGATTCTGCATCGGGGTATAGCTCATCCAATGGAACATCGCGGGAAGCAGTTCCTCGAAGTCGCGATCCGGCGTCAAGTCGCCCAGCGGGGGAGGCGGGCTGCGCAGCGTCGGCGTCAGCAATACGTCGATATGTTGATGAAGTGCGGCGAACGCGGTGGGCAGCGCGGCCACGACCGCATACGCCTGTTCCAGCTCCGCCACCCCGCAACGCGTGCGATGGTAATGGGCGAGTCCGTGCGTCCACGGCTCCAGCGACCGGGCGGCGAAGTCGTCGCCGCCTTGCGCGGCCGCCATCTCCACGGCATCCAGGCCAAGCCTGGACCACAGCGTGTACAGCGCCTGCCATACCTCCGAACCGGGCAGCGGATATTGCGTGGTCTCGACCTCGTGGCCGAGCGACGAACAGAGCGCGACCACGTCCTCCAGCACGCGGGAAACCGCAGGATCGGGCGCCAACCCGGGCAAGGAAGCGTCAATCACGCCGATGCGCAAACGCCTGGGCGGGCGAGTCAGCGCCTGCACGCTGAAGTCGGCATCCGGGTAGGCGGCCGCGAACGCCCAGGCCGTATCGCGCACACTGCGCGACATCAGGCTGTCGGCCACGATCAGATCCTCGATGGCATGGCGACCGCGCACCGCCACCGTGGCGCCGCGCCCGGGCTTCAGGCCGACCACGCCACAGGCAGACGCTGGAATACGGATCGATCCGGCCCCGTCGCTGCCATGGGCCAATGGCACGATGCCGGCGGCGAGCGCGGCGCCCGCGCCACCGCTGGAACCGCCAGGCGAATGATCCAGGCTCCAGGGATTGCGCGTGACCGGGCCGAGCAGGGGCTCGGTGGATCCCATCAGACCGAACTCGGGCATGGCGCTCTTGCCAATCGCCACTAGTCCGGCCGCATCAAACCGCTGGACGAAGGGCGGCGCGTCGGTCGCCGGAACACTGCTGCGCGAACGCGAGCCGCCACGCGTGGGCATGCCCGGATAGCGCACCGAATCCTTCGGCAGCCACGGCACGCCGGCCATCGGCGCGTCGGGGGAAACGCGCGAGGCGCGATCCAGCGCGCCCTCGAAGTCGGCATGGCTGAGCGCGCCCAGCGTGGGATCGAGATGGCGTGCGCGCACGATGCCGGCGGCGGTCAGCTCGCGTGGCGAGAGTTCACCGCGACGCACCAGGGCGGACTGATCGTGCGCATCCAGGCAGCCCAGCTGCAGCGCCTGGGCCAGGGGAAAAGCTTGAAAGGTCATGCGTTGGAATCCTGGACTTGCCGGCGTGCCCGGCGCTGGCCATAACCGAGATAGAGCGAGGCGCCTGCCAATACGTAAACCACCAGGATGCTGGCGGGCAGCACATCGCCGCGCCGCACCTGCGCCACCATGTCGCCCAGGACCGGGGCCATCATCGCCAGGCACATCACGATGCCCAGCACGGGGACCACGCCAATCCACGTGCGGCCTATCCACACACCGCCCAGCGGCACACGAAAACCGCCGCGCAGGTCCGGACGCCGGGAACGCAGCCACATCACCGCGATGCACACCACGATGAAGGCCGAGGCGATGCCCAGGCAGATCAGATCGCCAAGAATGCTGATGGGCAGCAGCGCCGCCAGCAGCGCGCTGGCCGCGCCAAAGGCCACGCTGGCCAGCCAGGGCGTACCCAGCTTTGGATGCACGCGGGTGAAGAAGGCCGGCAGCAGGCCATCGCGGGCGATGCTCAGGCTGATACGCGAGGCGCCATAGGCATTGGCCAGCAGCACCGAGCCCAGTCCGGTCAGCGCCCCGATCTTGATCAGCACCGCGAAGCCGGGCCAACCGATGCGATCCACCGCCAGCGCCACCGGATCCGGCACACCGAGTTCGCGGAAAGGCACCAGGCCGGTCAGCACCGCGCCTGCGGCGATATAGAGAACGGTGCAGACCACCAGCGAACCGAGGATGCCCACCGGAACATCCCGACGCGGCTGGCGCGCTTCGGCGGCCGCCATCGAAACGGTCTCGAACCCGAGGTAGGCGAAGAACAGCATCGCTGCCGCGCGCAGTACACCGGGCCAGCCATAGGCAAAGCCGCCTTCGTTCGGCGGCAGGAACGGCCGCCAGTTGGCCGCGTCGATGAACTGCGAGCCCACCGCCACGAACGCCAGCAACACCGCGATCTTGATCAGCACCAGCACCAGGTTCGCCCAGGCCGAGCGCCCCACGCCGGCAATCTGCACGGCCGCCGCGGCCAGCACGGCCAACATCGCGACCAGATTGATGCCGCCGCTGAACGCCAGTTCGGTATGCCCGCCCTGCTGGCTGGCGGTGACGCTGGAAGTGGCCAACGCCAGCGGTACCGCGACATGCCAGTCACCCAGCAGGCTGGTGAGATAGCCGGCAAACCCCGCCGCCACCGCCGCGGCCGCCAGCAGATACTCCAGGATCACCATCCACGCCAACGCCCACGCCGCACCCTCGCCCAGGGTCACCTGGCAATACGAATACGCCGATCCCGACACCGGGATGACCGAGGACAGCTCCGCGTAGCACAGGCCGGTGAACCCGCAGGCCAACGCCGCCAGCACGAAGGCCAGCACCACGGCGGGACCGGCGAAGCTGGCCGCCGCCGTGCCGGTGACGACATAGATGCCGGCGCCAAGAATGTTGGCCACGCCCAGCACCAGCAGGCTGCCGGCGCCCAGCCGCCGATGCAGGCCGGCACGCTCGCCATCGGCCACCACCGCCTCCAGCGACTTGCGGCGGGTGGCCAACTGCCAGCGTCCCATCGAACGCGCTTTCACTAAGCCGCTCCCTTCCATCGCGTCAGTAGCGCCAATGCACGGTCACGCCGTAGGTGCGCGGCCGCACCACGCCCTGGCCGATGCCATTGGTCTCGGGCACGGTGCGGGTAATGCCGCGCTTGTCGGTGAGATTGCTGCCGAACAGGGTCACCTCGGTGTTGCCGAAGGTCATCCGATAACGCAGGTCGAACAGGTTGTAGTTGCCCTGGCGATTCGGAGTGACGCCCGGCACCGCGGAGTTGAGGTCGCTGATGCCGCCGCCGACATACTGGTGCGACAGCGAAATCGTCGGCGAGAAGCGCGTGTCGAAGTGGTAGCTCAGCAGATTGCTCACCGTCCAGTCGGCCGAACCCGGCAATTGCGAGCCGGCCGGCGCGGTGCCGTAGTAGAGGATGAACAGATCCTCGTCCAGCCGCGCGCGCTGCCAGGTCGCCGAGCCCTGCCATTCGAAGGCATCCGTCGGACGCCAGGTGGCGGCCATCTCGATGCCGCGGCTGTAGGCCTTGCCGCCATTGCTCGCGTAGTTGAACAGGTCCGGCGTCTGCAGGCGCAGCTGGATGTCCTTCCAGTCCACGTAGAACAGCGTCGCGTCCAGCAGAAGACGGCCATCGGCCCATGTGGTGCGCGTACCGAGTTCGTAGTTGATCAGGCTGTCGCTCTTGGAACCCGACGGCACCGGATACGCGCTGAGACCGGCGGTGTTCGGCTCACCAAAGCGAAAGCCCTCCGAGACCAGGCCATAGACCATCACATCGGCGCTGGGTTGCCACGTCAGCGCCACCTTCGGATTGAAACCGTCCTCCTCGGTCTGCTGCCGGGAAATGATCGGATTGCCGGGATAGGTCGAGAAGCCGACCTGGGTGCTGGTCGTGCGCACCTTGTTGCGGAACAGGCGGCCGCCGGCGGTGAGCTTCCATTGCTCGTTGAAATGGAAGCTGGCCTCGCCAAAAAGCGCGGCCTCCGAGCCGGCGAGATCGGTGAAGTAACTGTTGAATATCTGCCCGTCCGGCGCGATGACCGCGCCGCTGCCCGGCCCGAACAGCGGCGACCGGTCGAACGCCCCCGCCGCGCCTTCGGCGCCGATGCGTTCGTACAGATCCTTGTCCGAGTCGAAGTACATGCCGCCGATCAGCCAGTCCACCCGGCCGCCCGGCTTGGACGCCAATCGCAGTTCGATGCTCTTGCCCCGGCTTTCGCCGCCGGACACGATGTACAGCGGCGTGCTCAGGTCCAGGCCCAGGTCGGCGTTGTAGGCCGCGCGGATGGGCGTGTAGTCGAACCGCCAGTCCTGCTGCTTCTTCTGGTGCGCCAGCAGCGCCGTCAGATCCGCAAAGCCGAGATCCTGATCCAGCCGCAGGCTGTGCACGGCAATCTTGGTATTGGTGAATTCCGGCAGCGCGGTGTTGCGCTCCAGATCGCCAAGCCCGACGATCTGGTAGCTGTTGTCGTCGCTGTCGCTGTTCTGCAGCAGGCTCAGCCAGGTCAGGGTGGTCGCTTCGCTCGGAGTGAGCACCACCGACAGGCGGCCTCCCTCCAGCGTGCTGTCATTGGCGCCTTTCCGGCCCGTGCCGATGTTGTCCAGAAAGCCCGGCGCATCGCGGTACTGCGCCACCGCGCGCACCGCCAGCAGGTCCTCCTTGAGCGGCACGTTCACCATCGCCTTGGCGGCAAAGCCCACGTCGGCGTTCTTGGTCTGGCTGACGGTGAGCTCGGCGGAGGCATCAAACCCGCTGGCATCGGCCACGTTGGCCACGTAGTTGACCGCGCCGCCCATCGACGCCGATCCGAACAGCGTGCCCTGCGGCCCGCGCAGCACCTCGACGCGATTGAGGTCGAAGGCATCCACATCGGGAATGGCGATGGTCCAACCCGGCTCGGTCAGCGGCACCTCGTTGAGGAAGTAGCCCGTGGTCGGCTGGCCCTGCACATTGCCCGAGCTGGTGGCGATGCCGCGCATCACCACATGGGACACGCCGGGCTGGTAACTGTTGAACACCACGCCGGGGGTGCGCTGGATGTAGTCGGCCAACGACTGCGCGCCCAGGTCCTGCAACTGCTGGTCGGTGACCGCCGAGACCGAACCGGCAATCTCGCGGACGGACTCGTTCAACTTGCCGGCGGTGACCACCACGGTTTCCAGGTTGGTGGCGGCGTCCGGGTCCGTCTGTGGCGCCGCGTCCTGTCCCCAGGCAGGCGTACTGGCCATCAGGCCGAAACAGCAACCGAAGCGGATGGCGCGGGTGAGCTTGCGAAGACGCGGATGCGATGACATGACACGGTTCCCCGGGATGGCGATGGAAAGGGCCGCCGGCGGCTTTCGCGCCTCGGCCAACATGGCTGACCCGAGTGAAAGTGAAAAAGGCCACCGCTGTCCAGCAGAATCAACGGGTGCCGGAACGGAAGTAACCGGTTGATTCAAATGGTATTGCTGGTCGGTAGGCCGAAGATGTGGTTGGTCTCCCGCAAAAAATATGCAGAATCTGCGGCGAGGACCGCCAAATGGTGAACAACCTGCGGCACCCCCCAACCGCCGGACACCCATGACCGCCAAAACGCCGGACCGCATCGACCTGAAGATCCTGGATGTGCTGCAGCAGGACGCGCGCATCACCAACCAGGCCCTGGCCGAGCGGGTCGCGCTCTCGCCCAGCGCCTGCCTGGCCCGCGTGCGCACGCTGGAGGCCAAGGGCCTCATCCGCGGCTACCGCGCCCACGTGGCCGTGGACCGCATCCGCTCGGCGACCGTCGTGCTGGCCCAGGTCTCATTCAAGCAGCACGCGCTGGAAGAATTCACCGAATTCGACCGCCGCATCCTGGCCATGCCCGAGGTGGTGGAGGCCTGCCGGATTTCAGGCGCGTACGACTACCTGCTGCGGGTCATCGTCAACGACGTGCACCACTGGAAAGACATCGCCCGCCTGCTGCTCGGCGGCGACTACGGCGTGGAGAAGATCGTCTCCTACTTCCTGATGGACGAGGTCAAGCCGTTCAGTGGGTATCCGCTGGTGGAGGCTTCGTCTACGCGGCGCGGGGGGCGGGGGTGATTTGGGAGTTCAGTGCAAAGGCCCCCGGGTACTTCGAAGGCCTACCTTGAGGCCTTCTTTGCTTGTTTTCGCTTTCAGCTGTTCTGATCTGTCTTTTTGCTGGGCGATTGAGGGCTAGAATTGGCGTTCAGGAAGCCGCCTCCTCGGGGAGAACGCGGAACAGACACAAAGGGGAAGAATCAATGCTTGGGCTGGCTCTGCGAGAAGAATTTCGAGGCAATCGTCTCAAGGGTACGGCCATCGAGCTGTCCAATGACCAGAACACGGGCGCGACCCAAATCGCCGCCCGGCTGTTCCTGGAGATCACCTATCCTACCCATGACCTGCTGAAGGGCATCGAGGCGATCGGCCCCAGCCAAGGGCGACCGGTAGTCGTCATCGGCGAGCGCGGCCAAGGCAAGTCGCACCTGATGGCGGCGCTGTACCACGCCGTTACCGATCCGGCATCCACCGGCGCTTGGCTCAAATCCTGGGCCGGCATCTTGAACGAGCCTGGCATCGCCAAGATCGCCCTGCGCGACGGCATGCATGTCATCGGCGAGAGCCTGCACCGCCATCGCTACAAGTTCCTGTGGGATGTGCTGTTCGAGAACCACCCACATGGCACCTATGTCAAGGGCAAATGGGAAGGCCAAGGCGCTTCCAAGACCGACGTGCCGTCCGACAGGCTCATTATCGAGTTGTTGGAGAACAAGCCGACGATGCTGCTGCTGGATGAGTTCCAGACCTGGTTCGACGGTTTGACCAATACCAAGCAGTACCCGTGGAAGACCTGGGCGTTCAATTTCATCCAGATTCTTTCGGAGATCGCCAAGGAGCGACCGGACCTGTTGGTGCTAGTGATCTCGGTGCGTAACGGCGGCAGCGACGCTTACCAGCAGGTGCATCGTGTCAATCCGGTAGCCATCGACTTCAAGGCGGGCGGCAGCGCCGAGCGCATCCAACGGGATCGTCGCCGGATGCTGCTGCACCGGTTATTCGACAACCGGATGCAGATCGCCGACGGCACCATCGAATCCCTGGTGGCGCAACACGTGGCCGAATACTTCCGCCTGCTGGAAGTGCCGCCTGCCGAGCAGGATCGCAAGCGCCAGGAGTTTATCGAATCCTGGCCTTATGCGCCGCACCTGCTGCGCCTGCTTGAAGAACAGGTGCTGGTTGCCACCGACGCGCAGGAAACGCGCGATATGATTCGCATCCTTGCCAATCTCTACAAGAGCCGTGGTGGCGTGGTTCCGGTGCTGACTGCCTCAGATTTCCGCCTGGACGATGACACTTCGGGCATCGGGGCGCTGCTGGATTCGGTGTCCAACGAACATCACCGCAACCTGCGCGCTAAAGCGCAGCAGAACATCATCTCGGTGAAAGAAGCGGTCCCCGACTATGCAAGCCGAACGCCCAACCTGCAAGAGATCATGGGCGCACTATGGTTGCGCTCGATTGCCGTCGGCAATTTGGCGGGCGGTGAGCCAGCCACCTTGCAAGTCGACATCACCCGCGACAAGCCGGTGGATGACAACGCTTTCCAGGTCGAACTGCACACCATCGTCGAGAATAGCTTCAATATCCACCAGGAAGGCAACAAGCTGCTTTTCCGCGAGGATGAGAACCCCCGCGCGAAGCTGATGGCTTGCGCTCGCAATGACAAGCTGTTCGTCGATGGCTCCGACCAGGCGCAATTGGCCAAGCAGGTGCGCTATGTTATCGGCGGCAGCGATGATGTCGCTCGTGCATTCCGTGTCATTGCCCTGCCGAAATCGTGGCAGACCGATCCGTGGTCGTCGCTCGACGAGGCCGAGCGCCCGGAACGCTGGGACGAGCGCCTGCCGATCCTCGTGCTGCCGGAAGAACCGGAGAAACTCGAAGCCACGCTGGGACGCTGGCTCAAGGATCAATTGCAGAAGCGCCGCAACACCGTGCGCTTCCTGTTGCCGCGCGGGGGTAGCCCCAACGCCTTTCTGGATCGGGATTTGCTGATCCTGGCCCGAGCCGAGATGAAGGCCCAGGAGTGGAGCGCGCAGAACCAGGAATACCGCCGGTTGCATCGGGAGTTTGAGGCGGCGCTGAGGGAGAACCTCAAGAAGCGCTTTGACCGCTTTGCCGTCTTGCAGCGATGGAATTTCGCCGATCCGGCGCAATGCAAATTCAGCATCGAACGCTTGAGCGAGCAAGGCGCGAAAATCCCCGAAGCCATCGAAGAGTCGCTGGCCAACGATCTGTTTGTACCGGAGGACTTCGAGGCGCTGGTGCTGGAATTCGCGGCCAACAGCGAATCCGTGGGTAAGCTGCTCAATGAGCTGAAAGAGCCGCGTCCGGCAGGCCAGGAGTGCATCCCGTGGCTAGGCGAAACCGTGATGAAGGAGCGCATCCTGCGCCTGTGCGCCAAGGGTTGGATCGCAATCAACCTGCGTGGCATGGAGTACCTGCAAACCATGCCGGGCGAGGATGAAGAAAGTGCCTGGCGACGTCTGCGCCCCAAGCTCACAGCAACCGGGCGACATCTCGATGAAGTGTTCGTGATGCAGCCTTCGGCCGTGCCCGCCACCGGCGGAACCGCGCCAGCCGTGCCTGCGCTAATTGATAGCGGCGCAATACCTGCCACGCCGGGGACGGGCGATCCTGTCCCCGGCAATAATCCCGCGCCGACCCCGGCTCTCAGCAGCATCTTCGGAGGCGATGGTACGCCAACCAAGCAGCGTACCGTCCTGTCGAATCCTGCCACCTCGGCGCTGAATCTGATCGGGAAGCTGGAAGGCTGGGGCATTGGCCCGGCTACGCAGGTCGCTGAAGTGTCGATCAAGGTTTCCGTGGCCACCGGTGCGCAGCTCAAGGAATTGCTGAAGAAGCTGCCCGATGGCATGACCTTTGAGCTGAACCTTGAGAAGGAAGAGGACTGATGGCCCTGTCGCCCGCTATATTGCACACGCTGACTACGGGTACGGCTTCCGATGCCTGGGCCGCCATCATCAATCAAGTCATCGAGATTTTCCGCAAACCTTTGGCTGAAGGCAATGCACCGAGCGAAGTCGTTCGGCGTGACCGCGAGATCGGGAATCTCGATCTGTTCCTGGCATCAAGCGGTTGGGATTTGTGGCAGGTCTTCGGCAGCAACGTGGAGCGTACCTCGGATCGCTTGCTGCGTTGGTGGGACGAGCCATACAGCGCCAAGGCGGTGCTGATCCTTGATGCGCTGTCCCTACGCGAGCTGCCGTGGTTGCTGCAAGGCGCGACAGAACGTGGCTTCAACGTGCACGAGGTTTGCGCGCATGCGTCCGAGTTGCCGGGCGAAACCGACGAATTCGCGCGTGCGCTGGGCTTTGCCGGCCGCAGCAAGCTCCAGAGCAACGGCGCTGGCCTGGCACACCGGTTGCAACCGGTACAGACTGAAACAGTCGATCTTCCGTGGAAGGACTGTGAGGCCGAAATTAACCGGGCATCGGGGGCGAAAAACTGGGTATTCTGGCATCACTGGCCCGATTCAATGCTGCATGAGTTCGGCGCGGGTCAAGGCTTGGAGCTGTTGACCAAGGATGCCGCGCAGCGGCTTTCCAGTGACGAATTCTGGGCTTTCGTCGAGCGCCTGGCCACGGGACGTCGCTTGGTCATTACTTCCGATCACGGTTATGCGGCCACCGGCTATTTCCCGGATGCCGATGGGGATGCTGCGACTTGGCTCAAGCAGGCTTTCTCCAGCGGGCGCGGCATGAAGGGCGTGCATGGGGCCGGCCCCTTCGTGCCACCGGTCGCCTTGCACGTCGATGGCCCGCACGGGCCGTACTTGCTGGCGCTGGGTCGGCGCAAATGGCGCAGCCAAGGCGGCTACCCCTCGCTCACGCACGGCGGCTTGTCGCTGCTGGAAGTGTTGTCGCCTTTCGTCGAGCTGACCAAGTAAGGATTATGGTTGATGGCAACCAAGAAAGAACTACTCCAACAGCAAGTTGCCAAGGCCGTCGGCGCAGGTAAGGCCGTCGCGCTGGAGACGGTGGATTTCAATGACCCTAACCGCCCCAAGACCTGCCTGGAGGTGGATTTCCCCATCCTGCCGGTCAATCAGGTGGCGATTATCGAGGGCAACGCGGGCAAGCCGATCTATCAGATGTCGAAATGGTGGGCGCGACGTCGTTCCAGCGTGTTCCGCTCGATGTTGATCGCGGCGGCCACCAAAGCGCCGGAAGATTCCTCGCACGCGGCCAAGCTGGTGTGGGACAACTACTACGCCAATCACCAGAAGAAAGGCGCGTTCAAGCACCTGAAGGTGGCGGACATCTTCATGGGCGGCGGCACCACGCTGGTGGAAGGCTCGCGCCTCGGCATGCAGATGATCGGCAACGACCTCAACCCGGTCGCGTGGTTCGTGGTCAAGCAGGAGCTGGCCAACGTCGATCTGGACGAGGTAAAGAAGCTGCTTGCCGACATTGAAGCCGAGGTCAAGCCGCAGATCATGCCGTACTACTACTGCGACGGCCCGCAGGGTGAGAAAGGCAAATGGACGTATCTGCCCACGGGCAAGGTGATGCCACCCGACTTCGACCCGCTCACCATTCTGCGTGATGAGCGCAAGGCCTACCAGTACGAAGGCCCGGAGATCATCTACACCTTCTGGGCCAAGCACGGCCCCTGTCAGGTGACGGGCTGCGGCCACCGCACGCCGATCATGACCAGCCCCGTGATGGCAGTGAAAACTCTCACCGTCAAGCATTGGGAACACACCTGCGGCAAGTGCGGTGAGGCGTTCGATGTGGAGGAAGAAGCCGCCCGCATGGCCCCCGATGCGCCGTTCTACGTTTCCCCCGCTGAAGCGCCGTACTCCGTGCTCGACCGCAAGAAGGGAGTGATCTGCTCGCATTGCGGCCACGCCGCGCTGGTGAACCTTGGCAAGGGCAAGAACAAGAAGGTGGAACTGAGCCTGCTGGTGCATCCGCAATGGCTGGCGGGCGAAGCGAAGCAGGACGCTACGGGTGCGCCCTACGGCGGTTCGGCGCAGGACAACGTGGCGGCGACCACGCGATGGGACGCCGCACGCGCCGCGAAGATTCGTTTGCTGGAAGTGCGCGGCGCGTTGCCGGATGAAGTGACTGACCCGGAAACGGGTGTCACCTTTGCGCCCGAGAAAGGCACGGTTCCGAAGAAGTCGCACTACGCCTGCTCGGCCTGCGGCACGGTGCAGGATGTGCTCACCACCATCAAGGCCACGGGAAAGACCGGGCCGATGGCCGCTTACGCCGTGCAGGGCTATGCGCCCAAGCGAGATGAAGCAGGCAAGCCCTACAGCGGTCGCTTCTTCGCCGCATACGACGCGGCGCACGCCCGGCAGTACGATGCCGCGTTCGCGGAATGGGAGAGGCGCAAGGACGCTGACCTGAAGGACTACTGGCCGCGCTCCGAACTGGCCTACGGCTTCATGACCCACCATCTGCAAGGTGGCGTGCCGAACCACGGTTTCACGCACTGGTGGACGATGTTCAATCCGCGTCAGTTGCTCGTTCACGCACAGCTGTTGAAGGCCATTGTCGAGGTTGGCAGCTACGACTGGAAGACGCGCGAGTATGTGCTTGGTGCATTCCAGAATTTCTTGCGCAATCAAAACTCGCTCGCTTTTTGGCACATGAAGCTCGACAAGCTGGCTCCTGCCATGTCGAACAGTAATTTCCACCCGAAGAACAATGTTGTGGAGGTAGGCGTGTTCCCGCCAATGGGCTATGGCCCATGGTCATCTACCTATGAAGTTCTGTTCAAGGGTGGGGAATGGGCGCAGACACCGTGGGAAGCCGTGAGCGCCGAATACCTCAATAGGCACGCACCAAGCATTGCTGGGGAGGTATCAGGAAAGAGCGAAAAGGTTTACCCCGGTGATCCGTTGCAGGGTGCCGACATCTATTGTGGTTCATCCACCGACCTTACGAATGTTCCCGCGTTCAGCCTTGATCTGGTCATCACCGATCCGCCCTTCGGAGGCTTGTTGCACTACTCGGAGCTATCCGACTTCTTCTACGTCTGGCTGCGCCTCGCGCTGAAGGACAAGTATCCGGATTACTTCCGCGCCGATTACACGCCCAAGTCGCTGGAAGCGGTTGCCAACCGCGCGCGCGAATCGGAAGACCCGGATGGGTTCTACCAGCGCCTGCTCACGCAGTGCTGGCGCGAAGCGCACCGCGTGCTCAAGCCCAGCGGCATTCTGGCTTTTACCTTTCACCACAGCGAAGACGAGCCGTGGGTGGCGGTGCTGGAGTCGCTTTTCAACGCGGGCTATTACCTTGAAGCGACGTACCCCATCCGCTCCGACGAAACCAAGGGCGAAGGCGAGTTCGGTTCCAAGACCATCGAGTACGACATCATCCACGTCTGCCGCAAGCGCACCGTAGAGCCCAAGCCGGTGAGCTGGGGCCGTATGCGCCGCGAGGTGATGGCCGATGTGCGCCAGTTGCAGACCATGTTGGAAAACCACATGAAGGAAGGACTGCCTGCAGCCGACATTCAGGTCATCCGGCGCGGCAAGGCGCTGGAATACTTCTCGCGTCACTACGGCAAGGTGTATGTGGACGAAGGCCGTACCATCTCCGTGCGTGAAGCGTTGATCGGCATCAACCAGCTCATTGACGAAGATGCCGACAAGGGCAAGGAACCACCACCGGTCAACGCCGAGCCGATGACGCGGCAGTTCCTGCGCACCTTCGGCACGGCCAGCGAGCTGAAGCGCGACCAGCTGCAGAAGTTCCTCAAAGGCTCGATCACTACGCCGGATGACTTCGTCCAGCGCGGCTGGTGCAAGGAAAAGAACAAGGTCTTCACCCGCACTGATCCGCTGGAGTTCGCCCGCGAATGGCAGGGCAAGCACAAGCGCCGGCTGACTTCGGATTTCGACCAGGCTCTGGTGCTGATCGGTGCCTGTTACGACAACAGCGGCATCAGCGCCGCCGACACGTTGAAGAACGAAAATTTCAAGCCGCACGTGGCGTTGAAACCTTTGCTGGAATGGCTACACAAGCACGGCCCGGATCAGTCGTTCCACAACGCGGCCTCGCGCGCGACGACGATCTATAAGACCTGGGTCGCCAGCCAAGGGCCGCAGCCCGCACAGGCCAGCTTGTTCGATGACGATGGGGAGTACGGGCAATGAGGCAGATGCTGGACACCGCATGGCACAGGCGTGGCACCACTTGGCTGTGGGATGAGGAAGCGCGCAACCACGTTTGCTCCGCAAACGAGGTATGGAGTCTGCGCCAGTTCCTGCGTGCCAAGGGGCAATGGCCGGATGATTTGCCTAGCAATGGCGGTCATACCTTGATCGTTGCCGGTCTGGACGGTGCGCTGGACCTGTTGGCACCAGCGGACGCCGAGGTCTGGTTGGGCGATGTCATCAAGCCGGCGGTGTTGTCGTTTCAGGATGTGTATCAGGGTGAGGCGGCGTTGGCGTTCTGGCTGCCCGGTGGTCGCAACCGGCTCAGGGTGCAGCCGACCACCGATGCGGTGAGCTGGTTGTGCGCGCCGCCGCACGGACAGAGCCAGATTGATTTCGGTCGCATCCTCTGGGGGCAGGCCAACGAGTATCCGCGCGAAATATTGCTGCGCGAAGGTGGCCAGCCGGCCGGTCTATTCCACCTGCGGATCACGTGAGGCGCGCGTGACCGTCGAGATTCAGTTTCAGCCTGGTGAACGCATCACCCACCATGAGTATGGCCAAGGCGTCGTCCTAGATCCGGCGCACGATGGCTACCTGCGCGCGTTCTTCGGCATTGGCGAACGCCGCGTGCCGGTTGCTTCGCTGCGGCGCGAGCTTGGGCGTACCGAGCGCATTCTGCGCGCCGTGCAGGGTGATGCAGAGCGTGCGCGCAAGGCTTGGTTATCTTACGAGGCGCATGCGTTGCCGGTGATGGAAAGCGCCTTGGCGCTGACTTCGGCCAAGATCGACCTGCTGCCGCACCAAGTGGTGCTGACCCACCGCATCGCTACGGCCTCGCCGCGGCGTTACCTGATCGCCGACGAAGTGGGCCTGGGCAAGACAATCGAAACGGCGCTGATTCTGCGCGAGCTGGCCAGCCGCGGCGAATTGAACCGCGCCCTGATGGTAGTGCCGGCCGGTCTGGTCAACAACTGGCATCGCGAATTGAACGAAGTGTTCAACCTCGACTTCGAGGTGTTTGGCTCCGAAGGCGACATCACCGATCGCAAGACCAATGCCTTCGCCAAGCACGACCGACTGATAGCTAGCATCGACACCTTGAAGCGACCGGCGCGCATCAAGCGACTGCTGGATGCGCCCCGCTGGGATTTGGTGGTGTTCGATGAGGCGCACCATCTCACGGCGTATCGCACTGGCGGCAAGGTGCGCAAGACCGAGAACTATAAGCTGGCCGAGGCGCTGAAGGATCACTCGCGCGACCTACTGCTGTTGTCGGCTACGCCGCACCAAGGCAGCCATTTCCAGTTCTGGATGCTGGTGCAGTTGCTTGACCCGACTTTGTTTCGCAATCCCGAAGAGATGGTGAACAACCGCCATCGCCTCAACACGGTTATGTTCCGCCGCACCAAGGCGGACGCCTGCCAGCCGGATGGCTTGCCGTTGTTCGCGCGGCGCTGGGTGCATACCGAGTCCTTGGTGATGGCACAGCCGGAGCGACTGTTCTACGAAAAGCTGCGTGAGTATCTAGAAGAGGGTTTCGATCTCGCACGCCGCCAAGGCAGCCAAGGCCGCGCCCTGGGCTTCCTGATGGCTATCTTCCAGAAGATCGCCGCCTCGAGCTTTGCCGCCGTGCTTCGCACGCTCAAGCGTCGCTTGCTGATGCTGACCCTGCACGAGGCCTTGTTGCGCGACCGCGAGTTGGACATCGAAGGACGTGAACGATTGACCGAGGAAGCGCGCGAACTGATCCACGAGGAGTTCGGCCTGCCGCGTGACGGTGTTGGCCGCAGCGAGGTGGATCGCGTGCTGGCCGACTTGAAGTACCGCTTGGTCAGGAAGCTGGATGAAGAAATGCTGGAGATGGCCTCCGATCCTTACGGCAGCGAGTACTCAGCCACACATGCGGAAGAGGCGGCCTCGGCGGTGGTGAATCTGCACCTGCCCGAAGAGCGCCTGCGCATCGGTGACCTGCTGCGCATTTTCCCAGCGCAGCGCGAAACCAAGATGCAGAAGCTGCTGGATGGCTTGGGAACGCTGTGGCGGCAGAATCCAGGCGAGAAGATCGTGATCTTCGCCACCTACTTGGGTACGGTGGACATGATTGCTCGCGAGATCGAACAAACCTTCCCTGGTCAGGGTGTGGTGGTGCTGCGCGGCGGCGACCACGGCGCAAAGGTGGCGGCAGAGCGGCGCTTTCGCCAGAAGGATGGCCCGCGCGTACTGGTCTGCACGGCGGCCGGACGCGAAGGCATCAACCTCCAATTCGCTCGTATCCTATTCAATTTCGATCTGCCGTGGAATCCGATGGAAATGGAGCAGCGCATCGGGCGCATCCATCGCTACGGTCAGCGCGACACAGCGCAGGTTTACAACTTGGTGCTATCGGACACCATCGAAGGCCGCATATTCTTGCTACTGGAAGAGAAGCTCACCGAGATCGCTCGCGCAGTCGGCAAGGTCGATGACCGTGGCAACGTGGCCGAAGACCTGCGCGCGCAGATTCTCGGCCAGCTGTCCGAACGCCTGAACTATGATCGCCTGTATCAGGAGGCGTTGTCCGACCCAGAACTGAAGCGCACTCAGGAGGAACTGGAAGCAGCCTTGTCCAATTCTCGCGAAGCGCGGCAGGTGGTATTTGATCTGTTCCAAGACCTTGATGGCTTCAGCCTCGACGACTACAAGCCGTTCTCGGATGTGTCATCTAGTCTGGATCGGCTGGTGCGCTTCCTATCGGTGGCGGTTGCGGATCGCCAGCAGAAGTTGGTCAAGGCGGACGATACGACCTACGACCTCGTCGACACCGATGGCACCACTCGCGCACGTTTCACCTTGAACCGAGAGGCCGCCACGAACCAAGATGCATTGCAACTGCTGGGTTTGGATCATCCCTTGGTGCAGGACGAGTTGGGACGCTGCCGCAGCGTGCCCCCGGAGGAGATCGGCATCGCCGTATCCGGCGACGTGAACGAGCCAGTGCTGCTTTCGCTGTGGATGGTCGAGGCCTCGATCGGCAAAGGTGAGCGCCGGGTATTCGTGCAGCCTATAGCGGTCAAGAAGGACGGTACCCGCGTGCCAGCAGTCGAGCGGCTCTGCGAGAAGTACCTCCAGGCTCCGTTGGCCGGCCCGGCCTTTTCGCCACAACAGCGGATCGACCTGTTTGTGCGCCTCATCGAGCCGACCTTGCAGCGGGAGCTGCAGTATAAGGAGGCTGCCAATGGTGATGGTAGCTATTCGGCCGAAGTGATCGGATACGTCGAGATCAGCGGCTGAAGGACTTAGCTATCGTTGTAGAGAGGAGATGGGAAGTGGGGAGGGCCTACAGCAGGTAGGCGGAAGCCGATGGCCTTGGCACTAGGACGAGGAAAAATCAGTCGGATAGCCAAGACTGGTTCACAGTCAGGCTTTGGGTTTTAGCTTATATGAGCATCCATGTTAGTTCCAACAATGGAAAGAGTGAGTTTCTGATGGATATTGTGTGAAGCTCTCGAACGGAACGCGAGAAGATGATGGCCTTTTATTTCGACGTATTTGAGTGTTGGTGGTGTTGCAGACGGAAAAACTAAAAAATGAACGAGTGCGTTGGCTAAGGATAGGATCCCTGCTCATCCATGTTCGTGAAATCGAGTCACTGACCTACCGTGTCGAGGCGGAAGAGCGGCTATTGGAAGAAGGGGAAATCGCATTTTCCCTGTGTCGGGCCTTTGAGTGGGTGGTCAGTGGAGTAATGGGGGAGCCACTAAAGATTGCTGACTTCAGTGCGAGGGTTTTCAAGCAGTTCGGTGAAGACGGGTTAGGCATCACGGTGAAGCTCACTAACGGTTTCGTCACAGTAGACGAGAGAGAGTTCCGTCGACGAGGGATTGGTACTGAAATGATGTCCGAATGCATCCGGTGGGCGAATAATATCGTCCAAGATTCCCCCGCGCGCGTGCAGCGTATCTGCTACATGCCCAACGGCAGATCCCCAGAAGATGCCAGTAGATTTTATGGTCAGTTTGGCCTTCCTTTTGTTGAACGGAACGAGCATGGCTGGCCGTGTACCGCTCAGATTATTCGGCTCGACCAGGTTCTTGTGCCTCCACGAAAGCCAGATCTGGAATGGTTGTCGGGGACGCCGGCGCTCGCTGCCTATCTTTCCAACAAAATGAACAGTTGGGAGCAAGATAGAAGAACCCGAGCGCACAAGGAAGAGGAGGGGAAGATTGTGCTTAACAGAATTAAGATAAAGCGATTGCGATTCGCATTTTGGGTGGCAATGATAGTCGCGTTAATCGCCATAGCCGTTTGCCATGTTCCGGCTGGGAACATCATTGGCTAAGTGAGAATGGCTGGCAGGCATAATTGAGTTTTCAGGATGAGATAAGCGCGGATTCTTTGAGAATGAGCTTGATTCGCAGACATGAAGTAAAATTTTGTGTCGTTGCTGTAGGCAATGAGATTCTGGATAGTCACTCCACTAACATTGAGCGCTAGGGCATTGAACGCGTTCGATAGCGAAGGCAGACTCATCACCGGAGTCTAGAAACTCCTTCATTGAGCGGAGCCACCGCAGCATCTCTCGGTGGCTCTTCTGTACTAGCGACATCGGTACTCCGACGCGGTAGAAGTTCAGCGTCGGGAGGGCGGCTAATAAAACACCTCTTCATGAGGGAATACGCCCGCCGACTCAATGCGGTTTTCTAGCCTCCCGACATCCCCGTTTTCCTTCCGGAAGACGGGGTTCTTTCCCCACGGACTGGAGTACCGCCGATGAGTTCTGATGCCCCCGCGACCCCGTTGCCACGCACGGGCTATTTCTTTTCCGAAGCCGCTATCCACGAGCTGAAGCAGTTGCGTAACCAGCTCAATCTGATGAGTTTCCTCAGTGCCGCGTGTGGTGGTGACGAGCACAACGAGCCGACCATGGCGATTCACCGCTGGTATGCGAGCTTCGAGAACATGGAGCGCCAAGTGGACCGGATCATGAGCCAGTCGGAGTGGATATCGGTCCGGCCGCCCGAACCCGGCGACGGTCCCAGGCGGAAGGTACTGAAGCGAAAGCGCGCGATGCGCTAGCACTGGCGACAGTCATGCCAGGGCGATGTGTTCCGCCCTGGCATGCGCTGGCGGGGCAGGGCCTGCCTTGGAGGACTTGGGTGTGGCCGCAAGAGGGTTTTCTGCCAAGGCGCCCATGCGCGACCGCCTGTCGCGGTGCGTGGGGGATTGGGACAACTGGCTCGTCTGGGTTTTTGTCACCCAACGATGAGGTGTTCCATGCGCAGTCTGCTGGTGTTCCTGTTCGCTTCGGTCCTGGCTACTACCGCGATGGCCGGCAAGGCCCCGCCTTACACGTATGTCCGCGTCGGCAGCGCGAGCGATGTCTCGCCGGCCACCACGTCCGGTACCGTCCTGATGGGCGGCGGCAGCGATGTGGATGCCGCCTTCCAGTGGCTTTGCAACTTGGGCGGCAACGGCGATTTCCTGATCATCCGCGCCACCGGCGCCGACGCCTACAATCCGTACGTGCAGGGCCTGTGCCCGAACGCGAACTCGGTCGCCACGCTGATCATTCCGGACGCGGCGGCGGCGAACCATGCGGACGTCGCGGCCATCATCGCCAAGGCGGAGGTGGTGTGGATTGCCGGCGGCGATCAGTCCAACTACATCAATTTCTGGAAGGGCACGCCGGTGCAGTCCACGCTCAACGCGCGCATCGCGCAGGGCGTGCCGGTGGGCGGCACGAGTGCCGGTCTCAACGTGCTCACCCAGTTCGTCTACAGCGCGAACGCCAGCCAGGGCGCGACCAGCAGCCAGGCCCTGGCGGATCCGTTCAATCGCTACCTGACCTTCGACCGCGACTTCGCCGCGGTGTCGACGCTGCAGGGCGTCATCGGTGACCCCCACTTCGCCGCGCGCGACCGCATGGGCCGCAACCTTGCCTTCCTGTGCCGTGTGGCGGCCAACGGCTGGAGCTCCGCGCCGCGTGGCATCGCCGTCGATGAAGCGACCGCCTTGCTGGTCGCCAACGGCGGCTATGCCAGCGTGGTCGGCACGGGCAAGGTGTACTTCCTGCAAGCGCCGGGATTGCCGCAGGTGTGCTCGGCCAAGCAACCGCTGACCTATCGCAACATCGGCGTCGCACGCATCGCCGCCGGCGATGGCTTCGATCTGGTCAACTGGGCGCCGGTGGGCGGAGCCACCTACACGGTCACGGCCGAAGCCGGTGTGCTGAGTTCCACCCAGGCGGGTGGTTCGGCTTACTGAAAGCTCGCCCGGACATCGCCCGAAAGGGCGATGTCCGGGCGAGGGACAAACCGCAGTCGATGGCCATGCCAGGGCGATGTGTTTCGCCCTGGCATGCGCTGCGCGGCTCTGCCGGGTGGAAGAACTACCCGACACCAAGGGAGATGGGCCGCAGTGCGGCCCATCCGTTCATCCTTGCAGCATCAGCGCCTGGTCAAGGGCAGATCTGGCTGACTTGCGCATTGCAAGACAGAGAGCCGCCTACCGGGTAGCTGCCTGCGCACCCCAGAACCACGGTGCCGGCACCCGTGGCGGAAACCGTCTGGCCCTCCAACATGAGTCCACTGAACCCAGGCGCCGTAACAAAGCACCTGGAGCTGGTACCACCGCCGGACGCAAACGTGCATTCAACGATCGCCGGTCCCTTTATGGCTGCGAGACCCTGCGTGGTACCTGCCCAATTCGCGGAGGCCGAGAGAGTCTGTTCAGGCGAACAGGTGGTGTCATCAACCTTTGCGGAACAAGACAATGACCCACCCACCGGGTAGGTCCCGGTACACGAAAGAGTGACCGTGCCTGGCCCGCTGGTCCCGATCGATTGTCCAGCCGTCAATAGACCGCTCCAGCCGGGGGCTTGAATGAAGCACCGGGAGCTGGTGCCTCCCCCTGATGCGGACGTACACGTGACCTTGGAGGCCGACGACATCGAAGCACTACCCGTGGTCGAACCGTTGCTGTTTGCCGTCGCATAGATTGTTTTCGTTGTGGCGCCAGCGGTCGCGGCGAAAAAAAGTCCAGTCATCAGAACCGCAAACACGCAGGATGACATCTTGCTCTTCATGGATTCACTCCTTGATTAGACGATTGATTCTTCCACCACCTTGCCGCATCCATTTGCGACAGGTTTCCAATTGTTTCCCGCCATAAGCAGGTTGGTTGTGACGTGGATCAGCAATCTGCACCTGGCCGCAGTTCTGGAGGACACGATGCGCGCACACGCCGCCGCCGCGTTCCTCGACCCGGCGGCCAACGCGTAGGAACCCGGGGGCGGTCAGCTCGGTCACCAAGCAGCCACCGATGTACGGGAAGACTTGGCGGCCACGCCAGGGCGATGTGTTCCGCCCTGGCATGCGCCGCGCGGTTAAACCGCAAAAACAGCAATGGCGCTATAAATGTGAGAATAAATACTTTGAAATCAAATACTTGCAACTGAATCTTTCTCTTCCTATGGTCGTTGCCGGTCCGCGTCGCGCGTTCGCGCACGCGGACCGTTTTTCTGCAAACGACAGAGGGGAGTCATGCAAGTCCGTAACCAATCCAGGTTCAAACACCACCCACTCCGGGGAGCGGTACTGCTGGCCTTGGCCGCGTGCGTTCCGGTTGCCGCCATCGCCCAGGAGTCCGAAGCACCATCGGCCAGCGAAACCACCGACCTCGACAAGGTGACGGTCACCGGTTCGCGCATCCAGCGCGTGGGCTTCGTCACCTCGTCGCCGGTGATGGCGATCAGCGCGGAGGAAATCCGGGCGTTGGGCGCGACCAACATCGGCGATCTAATGGCGCGGATGCCGCAGTTGACGCCCACCTACACGCTGGGCAACTCCACGCGTTTCATTGGCACGGCGGGTCTGGGCCTGCTGGATCTTCGTGGCATGGGAACCTCGCGCACGCTGGTGCTGGTCAACGGTCGGCGTCATGTCGGATCCAGCCCGGGCTCGACCGCGGTGGACACCAACACGATTCCGGTGGAATGGATTGAGCGGGTCGAGGTCATCACGGGCGGCGCTTCGGCGGTCTACGGTGCCGATGCGGTGGCCGGCGTGGTCAACTTCATCATGAAGAAGTCCTTCGACGATTTCGAGCTTCGCGGCCAGCATGGCGCGGCCGAAGAGGGGAGTTTCAACCGCTCTTTCGTCAGTTTCTCTGCCGGAAGTAACTTCGCGGATGATCGGGGCTCGGCGGCCTTCTCGCTGGAATACAGCAAGCAGGATCGGTTCGGGCGTGGCGATCGCAAGATCGGGCGTGAATACCTCATCACCGTGCCCAACCCCAACTATGACCCGTCGCGACCGCCCACCCAGGACAACCCGCAGAACCTGTATCAGGGACCCGGTGGCCTGCATTCGCTGTCCAACGGCGGCACCTTCACCCTGGGACGTTTCGACTTCCGGGACCCGACCACGTATGGCAATCGCTACCTGTTCAATCCCGACGGAACCTTCCGTCCCAACCGCTACGACGGGGTGGTGACCAGCAATTCATCGTGTGTGGATTGCGACTTCCTTGATCTGGATGCCGTGGCGAATCTCCAGCCGGCGTTCGACCGGACCAGCTTCAATACGGTCATCAACTTCGATCTGAATGACGCGCACCGGCTGTTCTTCGAAGGCAAGTACAGCAAGACCGAGGCCCACTACTTCGGGCAGCCCAGCTTCGACCAGCCCATCCGCATCCGGCGCCAGAACCCGCTGGTATCCGCCGAACTTGGTGCGTTGATGGATCAGCACGGCGTCAGCCTGCTGTCGTTGAACCGTTTCAACCTCGACGCGGGACGCCGGGGCGAGGAGGTCGATCGCCAGACCGTGCGAGCCGTTTTTGGCGTGGAAGGCTTTCTGGGCAAGGACTGGACGTACGAGGCGTCCGTCAACTTCGGCCAGACGACGATTGATCGAGTCAATATGAGCAACCGTATCAACGAGCGCTGGCAGGCGGGACTGGACGTGGCCCGCGACGGCAACGGCAACCTGGTCTGTCGGACCACGCTCGATCCGTCAGCGATCAATCCGCACACCGGCGCGGTCTATTCGCCGCTCGCCCGCACCGGTTGCGTACCTTTCAGCGTCTTCGGCCATGGCGCGGTCAGCCAGGAAGCCGCCAACTGGTTCAACACCAACTCCTTGAACAGTTCCAAGCTGGAGCAGCGGGTGTTCACCGCCTCGGTGGCCAACAGCAACCTGTTCACGCTGCCGGCGGGCGATGTCGGGTTCGCCGGTGGCGTCGAGTACCGCAAGGAGACCAGTCGCGAGAATACCGATCCGTTGTCGGCGCTCGGCCTGACCTTCCTCAACGCCATTCCCAGTCAGGGGGGCGAGTACGCGGTCAAGGAGGTCTTTGCCGAGACCACCGTTCCGCTGCTGGCTGACCTGCCCGGCGTGGAGCGACTGGCCCTGGATCTGGCGGGGCGCTATTCCGACTACAGCAACATGGGATCCACGACCACCTGGAACGTGGGCATCGACTGGACCGTCCTGCCTTCGCTGCGCTTCCGTGCCACCAAGGCCCGCGCCGTCCGCGTGCCTTCCATCGGCGAGCTTTACAGCGGGCAGATGGAGAACTACGCGTTCATCGCCGATCCCTGCAACTACAACCAGGTCAACTCGAACCGGCCCGACACGGCCAAGGACCCGGCACTGCGGCGGGCGAACTGTTCGGCACTGGGTATTCCGGTGGGTTGGGTCGACAGCTTCAGCGCAACCCGGCCGGGCATCAGCGGCGGCAATCCGAAGCTGCAGCCGGAAACCGCGGAGAGCCTATCGTTCGGGTTTGTCTGGCAGCCCGAATTCCTGGAGGGATTCGGCATGTCCGTGGACTACTGGCGCGTCACGCTGGAAGACGCCATCGGGCGTGTCACCGGACAGACTAACGCCACCCGCTGCGTGGATTCGCCCAGCGGCATCGACAACAAGTTCTGCTCGTTCATCACCCGCGCACCGGTGGGTGGGTATACGGATGCCAAGGGCAATGACTTCCCCGCCCACAGCATCACGAGCTGGACGGGCATCAACGAGAACATGGCGAAGTCGCGCCGGGAAGGTATCGATGTGGAGATGGACTACCGCTTCGGCCTGTTCGAGGGCGATGCGGTCGTGCGCTTCACCGGCACCCGGATGCTGCAGCACCGCGAATGGAGCTTCCAGGACTTCCCGGACGAGTTCGAGGAGTACGTCGACTCGATCACCTCGCCCCGCTGGCGTGCCAACCTCCAGGCCAAGTACAACCGCGGCAACTGGCGCGGCTCCTGGGACGTGAACTTCGTGCACCGGAACCTGCGCGTCAGACCGTCCAGCTACGAGAGCAACCCGGGCTCCGCCCGCCCCATCCGCAACGCGTCCCACGCCATCCACAACATGCAGGTCGGCTACCGATTCGCCAAGGCAGACGTCAGCACCTATCTCGGCATCGACAACGTCTTCAACCGCAACCCACCGCTCAACTACTTCGGCTCCGGCACCGGCTCCGCGCTCTACGACAGCATCGGCCGCCTGCTGTATGTGGGCGCGACCTATCGGTTCTGAGTTTCCCCCACCATCCTCTTGGACCCGGCGCAAGCCGGGTTTTTTTTGGAGAAGACTACTCGGAACTAGCGAGATCGAGTAACACGAACTAAGTTGATGAAAGTAAAGGAGGCATCTCGGCTAATCGAGCCGCATCGGGGTGAACATGAAAAACTGGCACCCTTACCTAGGATGACGCCCACACCTTGCTGCAGGACTGGAAGGAGCGGAAGTGTTGGAAATGCGCTGAGGCGTGCCAGTGGGTATTCTGCGCCTCGACCGTGGTTAGAAATCCTAACCGTTTGGCGACGCCATCAATGCCAGGCGGACGGTCCTGATGCGCTACCGAATAATTCAACAGAAGAGAAGGACCTCATGCGTGTTTTTTTCTTGACTATTGTTGCGCTGTTGCTTTCTGTCATTGCAATTGTGCCTGCAGGGGCGGTGGACAACACCTACTGTTACAAGGACGTCTGTTATCCCTCACTGCCTGCGGCAGAGGCCGCCATGCGGGCAAGCGCACCGGCTGGAAATTTGCTGGTACGGGCTTCGGAATCAAGTGGAGCCAATGATGGGCGGAGATGGGTCTACTATCAGCGGCCTGATCAGGTGCCGGAACACTTTTATTCGCCGGTCTACTCCGTGCCGAAACTGCAGGGTGTTGTTCAGCAGCCTGGGTGTTCAACGGACGATCCTATATATGCGGCGCATTGTTCTTCTGAGCAATCCGCGATTTCAGCGAGCTGGCAGATAGGACAGGCCGAGGCGATAGGTTCTTGTCAACTGGTTTCACCCCCAACGGAGGGCGAGGGCCAGTATTTACCTAGTCCCGTCTACTCCGTGGAGAGCAAGAGTGGAGTGGCTTATGGCTTCCTACGCTTCCAGGGAACCTTTGGTAGCGGTGTGTGGAACGATATATACCTATCGCCGCCATGGTCGAATTTCAGGCGCGCAAGCTTTATCTTGAATTGCAATGGAACTTTGTCAAAAAGATACATGACCATAGACATGGGACAACATTTTCGTTGTCCTAGTGGATTTTCTCCCATAGGGAGTTTTGCCTTGGCGCCGGGCGACACTTACGAGACTGGGAAATCCTGCAGAACCACGCTGCCCAGAGAGGAAATTGTTATCCGAACCAGTCAGGTGCAGACCTGTGGAACCGCGAATCCGTGTCATCCCCTGACAGGAGACAAGTCGAGAAAGGAAGTAGATTTCCTGTTCGGGGGGCGAGAGTTCTATCGGAACTACCACTCGTTGGCGCAGTTCGATTCTCTGGCGATGTCAAAGGGGTGGTCGCACGTCTATGACGACAGAATCATAAGTGTCGTGGGTAGCGCTCCTTATCGAATCACGCCAGATGGCTATTTTGATGCCGTCATTTCCATCGGGTGGCCACAGTACACCTTCCAGAACTCAAACACTTCGACGCTCCGAGAGGTGAGTCTGAATGGTGTCAAGTATCAGGTTCGGGAAGTAGGCGGTGACGTGCGCAGCTACGACACCTCAGGTCGGCTGGTGTCCATTCGCAATGCGAGCCGGCCGGAAAGTGATATTTATCTGTCCTACGCTGCGGGCCGATTGTCCCAGCTAACTACTGTCGATGGGAGAGTGGCAAGTTTTGTCTATACGAGCGGGAAGTTGAGCGAAATTTCTCTCCCGGATGGATTGGTCATCGCGTATCGCTATGGGCAGGATGGAAATCTTTCCGAGGTTGAATACGGACAAGGAGGAGGCAAGAAAAAGTACTTCTACGGCGAATCGGGGCAGGGCCCGGCGGTTGATTTCGCATACCTTCTGACGGGAATCGAGTCGGAAGACGGGAGGCGGTACGCGACCTTCTCGTACAACGAGAACGGCTGGGTCACGCGGAGTGTACTGCAGGGAGACGGCGGCGCGGTCGACAAGACCGTTGTGCGTTATGTTTCCGAAGATGTCGTGGAGGTCGAGTCGGATAGGACAGGTGTGGAGACGATCAACATTCGGCGGGGGCTGTTTCCAAAGCCCTCAAGTGTCACGTCGGTTGCGGGACAGAAGGTGCTGACATACGGCAACGCCTACCTCCAGAGAGCGGTGGACAGGATGGGAGGCGTGACCGAGTACCAATACGTGGGAAATCTCCCAAAACTGATTACATCAGGAGTAGGTACGGCTGCGGAGCGGAGCGAGAAGACGGTCTACGACTCCAACTCCAGGCCGATACGGCACGAAACCTATTCGGGGACAACAGTACTCCGGTCCAGGGCCGATGTTGCATACGATGCAGCAGGACGGACTGTCGCAACATGTCGCCACGATGTGGTCGGCGGGGCAATTACCTATCCCTGCGGTTCTTCTGACGCGCCCCCCGCGACTGTCCGCCAACGGAGATACCAGTACTGCACGGAGGATGACGTCCTGAATGCGGTTTGTCCGCGCGCCGGACTGCTCCTGTCGGAGACCGAGTCCGGTCCAGTATCCGAGCATCTTGTCAAGCGTGTTCACTATCATGCCGAAGATGCGATCAATTGCGCGGTGCCCGGGAGCGGGTGCGACTACCGCAAGGGCGACCTCTGGAAAGTCACCAACGCCAAGGGCCAGGTGGTTGAGTATGTGAAGTACGACGGCGCCGGCCGTCCGTTGTCGGTCAAGGACCCCAATGGCGTCATCACCGACTACGAGTACCACCCGCGTGGCTGGCTGACGGCCAGCAAGGTGCGTGGCACGAATGACACGGTCGAGACCGATGACGCCATTACCCGCGTGGCGTATTGGCCGACTGGGCTGGTGAAGCAGGTCACCCAGCCCGATGGGGCGTTCACGCTTTACACCTACGACGCGGCCCATCGCCTGACCGACATCAGCGACAACGCCGGCAACACGATTCACTATGTCCTGGACAATGCCGGCAACCGCATCACCGAGGAGACCAAGGACGCGGGCGGTGCCCTCAAGCGAACGCTGAGCCGCATCTACAACCAGCTGGGCCAACTGGCGACCCAGGCCGACGCGCAGGCCCACCCGACCGACTTTACCTACGACGCCAACGGCAACGCCAACACGGTGACGGACGCACTGGGCCGGGTGACCGATCACGACCACGACCCGCTCAACCGCTTGGCGCGCACCTTGCAGGACGTGGGCGGCATCGCCGCCGAGACCAAGTTCCAGTACGACGCGCTGGATAATTTGACGAAGGTGACCGACCCCAAGGGGCTGGACACCACCTACACCTACAACGGACTGGGCGACCTGATCCAGTTGCAGAGCCAGGACACCGGCACCACCACCTACACCTACGACAGCGCCGGCAACCGCGCCAGCCAGACCGACGCGCGCGGGGTCACCACGACCTACGCCCATGACGCCCTGAACCGGCTGACGGCGGTGAACTACCCGGACACCGCCCTCAACGTCAGCTATACCTACGACACCGTGCCGACCGCATGCGAGGCGGGGGAAACCTTCGGCGTGGGCCGGCTGAGCGGGATGGACGATGCCAGCGGCAGCACCCGCTACTGCTACAACCGCTTCGGTCATCTCGTGCGCAAGGTGCAGACCACGAACGGGGTGAACTTCGTGGTCCGCTATGCCTACACCCTGGCCGGCAACCTGCAGGCGATGGTCTACCCGGACGGCACCACGGTGGACTACGGCCGCAACGCGCAGGGGCAGGTGACCGAGGTCGGCGTCACCCGCAGCGACCAGCCGCGCCAGGTGCTGCTGCACCAGGCCAGCTACCATCCCTTCGGCCCGGTGGCCGGCTGGACCTACGGCAACGGCCGCAGCCTGAGCCGTACCCTGGACCAGGACTACCGCCCGCTCACCATCGAAGACCCCAATACTGGGGGCCTGTCACTGGGCTTTGGCTATGACGCGGTGGGCAACCTGACGAAGCTGGGCACGGCGCAAGGCGTGGCGACCCCGGCCATCCGCTTCGGCTATGACGCCTTGGGCCGGCTGACCCGGACCGAGGACGGCCCGACCCAGGCGGCCATCGACGTCTATGCCTATGACGCTACCGGCAACCGCACGGCCCACACCACGGCGGCGGGCACATCGGCCTACACGTACCCCGCGACCAGTCATCGCCTCACGGACGTGGCCGGTGTTCCCCGGACTTACGACGCGGTCGGCAACACTACCGCCATCGGCGGAACCCGCGGCTTCGCCTACAACGACGCCAACCGGATGAGCCTCGTGCAGCAGTCCGGCGTGACCACCCGGCAGTACGCCTACAA
This sequence comes from Pseudoxanthomonas sp. 22568, assembly GCF_052044485.1. Taxonomy (NCBI): domain Bacteria; kingdom Pseudomonadati; phylum Pseudomonadota; class Gammaproteobacteria; order Lysobacterales; family Lysobacteraceae; genus Pseudoxanthomonas; species Pseudoxanthomonas sp. 22568. The sequence goes on along the minus strand of NZ_JBQENC010000009.1, from coordinate 112,080 downwards.
CGGCCGCGGCGAACAGGTGCGGCGTTACCTGGGCGCCACCAACATCTACACCGTCTACGACGAAGCCGGCCACTGGCTGGGCGACTATGACGACAGCGGCGCCCCCGTCCAGCAGGCGCTGTGGATGGACGACCTGCCGGTGGGCCTGCTGGCCAACGGCCAGCAGCTCCACTACCTCCAGCCCGACCACCTGGGCAGCCCGCGCGTGGTGATTGAAGCCGCGCGCAACGTACCGGTGTGGACCTGGGACCTGAAGGGCGAAGCCTTCGGCAGCACCGCCCCGCAGCAGGACCCAGATGGGGATGGCATCCCCTTCGTGCTGGACATGCGGTTCCCGGGGCAGCGGTATGACGTGGCTTCAGCGCTCAACTACAACTACTTTCGTGACTACAATCCCGCAGCTGGACGATTCCAAACCTCGGATCCGATTGGCCAGGTTGGAGGCTTGTCCACTTATGGCTATGCTGGGATGAATCCTCTGCGAAGTATCGACCCCAACGGGCTCGATTTCTTTGATCCTGTGTTTGAACTGGTATACCAAACAACCGGTGGCTGGTCACCATCGCAGGGAATGGTGGATGCTGTTGCTGGATTTGGCGACTCCCTTTCGTTTTCACTTTCCGCCAAATATCGCGACTACCACGGAATAGGGTCTGTCAATAAATGCTCTTCCGCATATCGAAATGGAGAGATTGCAGGCACAGCATACAGCCTCGCCGTTCCCGTCAGCCGTCTGGCATATGTGGCTAAAGCCAGACAAATTCCGGGGCTTGGGCTTTCCGCGATGGAATCAGTCGCCGCGAGGAACGCACTCAAGGATTACTTCAGGGGTCCGTTTGCGGGAATATTGAAAAATTGGCATGCCGTCACCTACGAAGGGCTTATCGCCCAGGGCAAGGCCGAAGCTGCGATCATTGCAGGAGCCGGGAGGACTAGCTTGCCGTGGACGACAGGAATCGTGGGCTTTGGCTTGCTTTCCAGTGGGGTTCGAGCAAATAGCGCGATGGAGAACGCCAATGAATGTGGATGCGAGTAACAGAGTTCTTATCAGGCGCCACTCAGCGTTTAACACGTTGCAGCAGCCGCTTTTCCACTACTCGCCTGAAACTGGAAAGATCGATCCAGAACCCAATATTCGTCTAGAGGCCAGTGGATGGCTCATCGATTTTGAGAAGGTCATTGCTGGCGCGAGTAGAGTCATCTTCTTTCGTCACGATGGTGCGCGCTATATTTCGTTGGGTAATCGTGTTTTTGAGATGGGGAAAAAAAAATCATCCGTTGAGCATCGGCGAGGAGTTTTTGTCTCAGAGTTGAAAATCGTAGACGAGCGAGGCGGCGAGCACACGGTAAAGTATGTTACCCCCTGGTGGCGTCTTATATTTGATGATGGTAGTCATCCTGATCTCCAGTTCCCGCTCGAAGCATTTTCCAAACAATACGCAAATATGTGATCTTTAAAATAAGGTGGAGAAAACAGGGGTGCGGCATCTCGTCACAACGAATGCCTTGCAGGAGAAGCGGCGCGCAGCGCTGGAAGAGGAGGCTTGTGCGTCGTCGGCGTTGCCCCCATCCGCCTTCGGCACCTTCCCCCGCCAGCGGGGGAAGGGACTCGTTAGTCTCCATGGAATTAATGATGAAAGTAGACATTGATTTTTCAGTTTTCACTTCTCCAAGTGATGCCTATGGAAATGTCACGGGGAGCCTTGAACTTTGCGCTTTGCCGGTTGTAGGAGACAGGGTTTCATTCTTATTTGCTCGGGAATCTTCTTTGCCTGGTTCCAGTTTCGATGGATTTCTTGTGGTGACAGAGAGGAGATTTGATGCTGAGCAAGGCACTTGCACGATGGGCTTGGAGGAGTTGGTGGCAACGTCAGCCTCTGAAGCCGAAATGCTCATGAAGTACTTTGAGGCTGGGTTCGGGCTCTTGGCTTATCGTTACTAGTATTTTTTGGGACGCATAAAAAAAACAGAGGTCGGAGCACTTTCTGATGGCGAGGGCCAATACAGAGAGTGCCGTTCTGGCCCTATTTCTAGAATGACAAGCACTGGCGCAGCCAAAGAAATAGGTTGCAATGTGGTGGAGTACGACAGGCACATGGCTCCCCAACTTCCAGGGATGCCGGATCCAGAAGTGCTATGTCTTTATTGATTTCAAGATGATTGATGGCAGGGCATGCCGGGTTTTCATCCGGAAAGTGGCATGGCAAATAAGAGAGCGAGAGAATTGCTTGAAAAGGGATGCGCTGCCTTTGAGGCAGGGTCCATTGCTATGGCGGCCGAATACTTTAGTAAGGCAGCTAGACTCGGAAGCGGTGAAGCTCAAGTCAACTTGGCGAACATCTACAGTGATGGTACTGGCGGGGTTGCGAAAAATTGTGGCCTTGCAGTCCACTGGTACCGCCTTGCGGTAAAAAAAGGCCTTCCTGAGGCTGCATATAATTTAGCAATTCATTATCGGAAGGAAAATGAATTGACAAAGTATAAAAAATGGATTTTGCGGGCTTCAGAAATGGGAGACCTGGATGCTCAAAATGTGGTTAGTAAGGAAGCTGAAGACAAGAAGTAGGGGCGGGTCCACCGTAGGAAGGTGCGAGAAGGTCCGGCCATGGCCGGGCCTTCTGCGAGTGAGGGCTTAGTTGGAGCCCTCGTCCTCATCGACGAGAACTTCCTCAAGATCGTCTTCGATGTAGGTGGCATCGACCACTGTCGGTACATAGGCGCGCACCATCCCATTTCGGCTAGCGACCTCGAACCGGACTTCGATGTTGACGTTGTCGGTCCAGAGATTGGCCACGTACAGGCGCTCGAACTGGTACTCCCCATCGCCAAGATGACGGCGCCCACTTTCTGCGAGCTCAAAGTCGGTTGCTTCAATGTCATAGAACTTTCCGTTGTCGGCGCGCACGCGCACGCCGCCAGTGAGTGAATTACTCATAGCGCTTTCCTGTTTTGGTTGAATTTGTGCGGAAATGCCCGTCAGGCCATGACAGGGTCTACGCCTGATAGAGCATTCATATGCCAGTGCTGGCAGGTACAGCGTGTGTAGTCAGGTAGATCTATCTCGCTGATGAGCCGCGGACTCTGAGATAGAACAAGAGAATGTTCGCCGTAGCGTATGCCTGGAACTTCTCGTATGGGGGCTGGCGCCTGGAGCCGGCCATTGCCTTTCGCTTATGAGCCTTGCTCATTGAATCCAGGATTCTGTAGCGAAGCAGGCCATCTGCCTGCACATCAATACTTCATGTCGAGCGGGATGTTGGAGGTTCCGGAACGCTATCACGGTGCCCGATGCGCCTGCAAGGAACATGGCTTGCGCCTAGATGCTGGGGCAAGAATCATGTGTGAGCACAAAGGCTAGTGCTCCCGGGAGCACCGGGTAGCCATGAATCGGGCTACGGCGAAAAAATGCGCCAAGTGAAGCTAAAAAAGTGGGGCAGAGTATCTTTCCATGGCGGGTGGGCCATGTAGGGAGTAGTCCTCTTCCCAGTTTTGCGTAAGCACAGTCGATTTCCAGCCCTCCGCTTCGTCGTCAAACGCACCCCTGTTCAAAGGAACTCCCATGAAGTACCTCGGCCTGGCCTATTTCTCCCCCGAAAAGTTCGCCGCAATGAGTCCAGACGAAGTGGAAGCGCTGGAGAGCCAGTGCCCCGCACTGGACGAGAAGATGCTCGCCACCGGCAAGGTGCGGGTGTCCGCGTCACTGGGCGATACCGGCAGCTGGCGGACGCTTCGTCCGCGTGGCGGCAAGATGCATGTCACCGACGGGCCCTACGCCGAGGCGAAGGAGGTCGTGGGTGGCCTGTTCATCATTGAGGCGGACAGCCCTGAGGAGGCATTGCGCATCGCCTCCATGCACCCGGCCGCCATCTTGGGCGAAGAGGGAGGGTGGGCCGTCGAACTCATCCCCATGGACTTTTATCTGGCCCCATAAGGGCTGGAACAAAAATGCGTTGAAGGTTCTGGGGAGCCGACGCTTCTCCTTGGCGATTACCCGACCAGTGACACCAAGGGAAGCGTGATATGGACGGAGGTTCCGCCCTCGGGCGGGCATTCGATGCCGATCTCGCCGCCCGCGTCCACCACGATGTTGCGTGCCATCGCGCTGGTCCTTATCAGAAACGATACGTCGCTGACACGGTGAAGTAGCGCCCGTAGACGTCGTCGACCGCGATGTTGTAGCCACTGGTGTAGTAGCGATAGTCCACAGGGCGTCTATCCAGCAGGTTGTTGACGTTGAGCGAATATGACCAGTCCTCGGAGCTTGAATAACGGGCATTGAGGCCTAGAAGTGTCGCCGCCGGGTTGGTGCACTTGCCGGCGGCGCGATTTTCGCCGGGGCAAGTCTTTCCAGCGGCATAGGCGTGCGAGGACCCGAAATGGCGTACGTTCAAGGTCGTCGTCCAGTTGCCATGTCGCCATTGCACGTTGCCCAGCAAGGTCAGCTTGGGCGTGTCATGGCCGGCGTGCTCGACGGCTTTGGGTTGGATGATGCTCGAGGTGGTATATCGGCTGAGATAGTGAGCCGCCAGATGGAAGTTGAACTCGCCAAGATCATCGTTCCGAAGCAGATAGTTTGACTCGAGTTCCCATCCTCGGGATTCAGACTTGCCGATGTTGGCCAGGTACCTGTTGGCGCGATAGAGCACGCCATTGGCGTCGCGAACCAGGCCATCCGGAAAAAGAGAGGGGTAGCTGAAAGCGTCCGCAATGCCGAACTCATCGGTACGCGAAATACGGTAGCCGTCCAGGCTCACGCTGAAGGCGTGTGTCGGAGCCCAGGCCACGCCAAGGGTCAGGCTGCGGGAGAATTCCGCACGCAGATGAGGATTGTCGCCCACGCCATACTCGACCTCACAAAGATTCGAGCCAACCAGAATGCAGGGCAGCAACTGTGGAGTGGCGCGCATGTACAAGGTATCGGTAATCTCGTCGAAGGGAATACGTGCATCGTTGAGGCTGGGAGCCCGATAACCCTGCCCGAGGCTGGCACGCACAAGAATAGACCGGTCTGGGGTCCACTTGATTCCGAATCGAGGAGACGTGTTGGACCGAAACCCCTGGTGACGATCGATGCGGGCGGCCAAGTCCACCTGCAGCGTCCGGTGGAGGGGCAAGTTGAGTTCGGCAAAAAGGGCGGAATTTCGGTCATGAAGATCGTACGGCTCAACGTCGGTCGAGCCGAAAGCAACGCCGTCGTTGATCTGCAGGGGATCCGGAATGCTTCGCCGTCGAGCGGAGTGAATCGCCATTCCCACCACGATCTGGGCGCTCGCATCAAAGGCATCAAACAGCGGGCGGTTCGATGTGGCCTCCAGCGTGTCGACGGAGTAGTATCCGGCGGGATGAAGAGAGCCCCGCATCGCGTTCATGACATCCGTATTGTCTGATCCATCGATGCGGAAACGATTGATGTTTTCCTGCACATTGGCGCGAAGGAAAACGTTATTGATGGTGGTTCGGACGCGATTTTCACTGCGGGACAGGGCGATGTTCCAGTTCCATCCGTGAGCCCAACCTTCCAATCCGACCGACACCGCATTTGCGATACTGGTGCTCTGGTTCCGGGGAGCTCCGAATTCATAGAATGCGTAGTAGACCTCCGAGCCCCCGATGGGAGCCTTCGAATAATCCGGGTGAGAGGGGGTTATGGGGAAAACGCCCCGGATTGGTGAATGTTGCAGTGTTTGTTCACTCTGAGTGCGCAGTCCGGATAAGTACAATGAGAATGAACTGCCCAATTCCTGATCCCACCGGACATACAGGGATCGATTGCGCAACCCGGGCTGCAAGGTTCGATACCTTGCAGAGTCAAAGCGACAATACGGAGAGTCTGGATTCTCCCCCGCTGCCTGGCACTGCGGAAGAGAAAGTAGAGGCACTCCCCTCCAGGTCGCAAACCCGAGGAATGGGCGGTCGTCCGGAAGTCCGAATCGGGAACGATCGTTGGTATGCCATTTCCGACGTTCGCCACCAAGTTCGTCTTGCGAGGAAGTGACCGCTGCAAGCAGTAGATTTCCGCCCGATGGGGTCCGCGTTCCAAAGATCATGGAGGTCTGGCGAGACTGTGCATCTCCTCGCTGCGAGACGCCGGAACGCGAGGAAATCTCGCCCCCCTCGTAGTCCTTCTTCAGGATGATATTGATGGTGCCTGCCATGGCGTCTGCCCCATAGATCGCAGAAGCGCCACCGCGCAGGATTTCGATGCGATCAATGAAACTCAGAGGAATACCGTTGAGATCTAGTATTCCGCCGAGGTCGCTGGATGCGAGCCCGAATGGGGCGATACGCTTGCCGTTCAGCAGGTAAAGGGTTGCGCGCGGCCCGAGAGAATAGAGGCTGGCGCCAGAGGCAACCACCGTTGGATAGTACCGTCCTTCGCTGGCCACCGTGACGGGGTGATGGCTCACAAGGCCGGGACGCTCACTCAACAGGTCGTAGAGCGTTTGCTGTCCACTCCGTTCAATCTCTTCCGCCGTTATCACGGTCATGGGGACGGACAATTCCAGGGACGGCTGCGGAATGCGAGTGCCGGTGACGTCGATCGTCGCAAGCGCGGTCACGCTGGCTTCAGAAGTTGTTTCCGGCTGCCTTGCGATAGCGCTGGCTACACGAGCCTGATTCCCTGCGCTCCGCAGAAGGTAGGTGTTGGCGTTAACCGCTACCGCCGTCAGGCCATGCTCCGCAAGCAGTCGGGCGAGCCCGGCGGCAAGCGTGTGATTGCCCCGCAAACCGGGGCTGTGTTTTCCACGCACCAGCATGGGCGAGTACAGCAATTGAATATTCGATTGGTCGGCGAGAGCCTGCAAGGCCTCTTCCAGCGTACCCGGGGCAATCTCGTACCGAGATGGGGCGGGAGAATCCGTCGGTCCCGCGTTGGCGTTCTGCGTGGCGATAGCCAGGAACGCCAGAACGAATAGGCGCGCCAGGCGGCGTCTGAGGGATTCACGATACACAGTCATCACGCGGTGTTTTCCGCAAGACTGATCGGCATGGTCGATCGTGCTCCCCAGCACCTACTGCTTCGTTGTGGACAGTTCGATCCGGTTTCCGGCGACCGGCTTCGCCTGCAGGCCCCAGCCCTGGCGCAGGGTGGCGAGCAGTCCTGGCTGGTCGTCGGCATTGAATACGCCGCTGATCCGGATATCGCCCAGTTCGGGCTGGGAAAGGATCAGTTGTTCGTGAGAGTACCGATTGAAGACTGCAATCAAATCGGCAAGGCGTTCTTCCTTGAATACCAGCCGCCCCCGCGTCCAGCTCTCCGCGACACTGCCATCAACGCTTTGGGGGGATCCCAGCTTGCCATCCGCGTCATAGGCGAGTTGTTGCAACGGATGCAGCTCGATGGCATGACCGGGTTCAGTTCCGTTTGCATCCACGATGACGCGCCCCTCCAGCAGGGCAACGACAGTGCTCGCCCCCCGTCGTTCCACCTGGAAGACGGTACCCAGCGCCCGGATGTTACCGATGCCCGAGGTCACCACGAACGGCCGATTGCCATCGTGTGCGACACTGGCCTGGACACGACCTCTCAGCAGAACGATGTGGCGCCGCGAACGCTCGTAGGCCACCTCAACGCGCGTGTCGGTATCAAGCACCAGCGTGGATCCGTCGGGCAGATCGACATGGCGCTGCTTCCCTATCTCCGTTGCATATGGGATGGGCTGAGTGCTGCGAAACTCGGCAAGCATCCAGAGGCCGCCGCTCACGGCCAGCATCAGGACGGCGGCCCAGGCCAAAGGACGAAGCCAGGTACGCTTGCGTCGCGTGGGCGGTATGCGGGTGGTCGGGCGAGGTTCCGGAGCATGCGACGTCATATCCGCGCGCAATGCACCGGCCAACTGGTGAATGCGTTCAACCTCGGCGTAGTCGAGCGCATTCCGGGAGGACATGGCCAGCCAGCCCTCGAAGGCGGCATGGTCGGACGCGCTGCATTCGGGTGATAGCAAGCGTGCCAGCCAACCTTCAGCCGAATCGGGAAAACCCTGGAGAGGAGGTGTCGCTGTGTTCATGGGAGCTCCCCGGGTACGCCCTTGGGGCGCGTTTGAATGGAGAGCTGCTTCCTGAGTGAGGTCAGTGCCTTCCCCATGTGCTTCTCGACCGCTTTGACGGAGATGCCGCAATGCTTGGAGATTTGACTGTAGCTCATCCCTTCGATGCGGTTAAGCAAGTAGATTTCCCGACAGCGTTCCGGAAGGAGACTGATGGCCGCGCGTACCCGTGCCAGCTCTTCCCGGTTTTCCGCCCATTGCTCCGGCCGCGGCATCTCGTCCTGGATGTCGTGCGCCTGGAGATCCATATCGGACAAGGATGTCTGATGCATGCCGGATTGCCGCCGCCGGGAATCGTGGAGCGCGTTGAGTGCAATCCGGTAGAGCAGCGGTCTCAGGGCTTCGACCGGCAAGTCGCGATAGCGTGTCAGCTTGTAGAGGCTTTCCTGCGCGATGTCCTGGGCGTCGTCGAGCGAGAGCCCCCGGCCACGCAGATAGCTGACCAGCATCGGGCGTTGCTCGCCCAGAAATCGTTCGAAGACCTGATGGCTGATCCCCGCGTCCAAAGTGGCACTCATTGGCCCCCGCTCGCAGAAGGAAGTCGCCTTTGTGACTGATTTTAACCAGCCTCAAAAGTAATTTCACTACCTCCAGGGACCGTGACGAGCTACGGCCGGGCCTTGTCCACACGTGGTTTCAAGGCGAACAGGACCCGTTGACGAGGTGTTGATGGATGCTTGCTGGATAGAGGTAATCACTCTCGTGCCGGCCCCGTTTCTAGACGTCTGTCTCCTTCTGTGGCCTGCGCTGGGTGGGGAGGTAGGGAGGTGCGGGGTGTTTTGCGTTTCCTGGGGGAAAAGGGGGAAAGCCAGCTTCCAGAAGCCGGAAGGTGCATGGACAAGAACCCTGTGACCCGGGGGCGCGAGGCCGTTCGCGAGGTGATTGCCAGAGGGGCGCTGGAGAGATGCGCCGTGAAGGGCCACCACGCGGGCTGGATTGTGAGTATCGATCACAAAGCGTGATATCCGACACGATTCTTCGTGTGCCTCCCCTCGGGGTTGCAAGTGCATGAGGCCATTCGAATTCTTTGGGGCGTTGCTGCCTCGGAGATTGCGGCCCTTCGTGAAGGATCGTGCGTCGTGGCGGTACGGAAGCCGATGGGGATGGGGCCGCGTGCCGGCAGTGTGCCGCAAGTGATGTAGAGCAAGGCACGGTTGTTGCATGCGCCACGGGGTCATTGCCTGAGCCTCAGGCACCAGACCGGATAGCGCAGGTCCAGGCTGTGCAGAGGGGACGATGTGCGCGCGAAAACCCGGCCTGTCGTTATCCACGGAGGTAGGGAGGGAGGCGTGATCTTGCGTTTCTACGGGGAACCATGATTCGGGGCGGAGACGATGGAAGACATGGCGGCGCGCATACGTATCGCGCGCCTGCGGGCGGAAATGACGCAGAGTCAGTTGGCAGGCCGGATCGGGGTGACGCGTAGCGCGGTTGCAAACTGGGAAATCAGCACGCGCCCAAAACCCAATGTCGCGAACCTGGTTTCAATCGCGATTGAAACGAATGTTTCGTTCGAGTGGCTGGCGCTCGGGCGGGGGGATATCGAACTCAAGGTGTGAGTGATCGGGCAACGTAGCGGTCATCGAGAGCCTAGGGGGATTCATGGCATTTCCGTGTTCGGGGTGACTGCGACTTCCTTGTGCGTCCTGACCTTTGGCTGACGGGGATGGCTTCGTATCCGATTTTCGATTTTTTTCATGGTGGGACGCCTGTGTGGCGTATCGCAGGCGTGTGATGGTTTGGACGCCAAGTTTGGGGGTCGTTCTGTGTGTCGCCTGATTCCAGATTCATGATGTGGCCGCGCCGCATTTCATTCTGCGCGCTGGCGGGTTGGCTTGTGCTTGCCGCCACGTCTTCGCTTGCACAAACCGCGAGCAATACGGTTACGGTTTCCCCGCCGACGGGTGTGATTGATCCCGTGTGCGAGGTTGGGAATCCGCTTTGCAACAGCGCGACGGATACCGACACGGTCCTGTATGGGGTCACCCTGGGCAAGCAATGGTCCGGCGGAGTGGCCGGCAATGCGGTCGCATTGACCATTGGCGGCACGGGGGTCGTCAACGCGACTGCCGGCAGCTCCAGTGCGCCCGGTACGACCACCCATGCGACGGCCGGTGTGCCGGGCGGTACTTCGATTACCCTCACGGAAGCCTTCTCCGTCGGCGACGTGGCCGGCTATGTGGTCACGGTGAGTTGCAATGGCGCGTCCGTGCCGGTGACTGTCGATACCAGCACCCAAGTCGCGACGGCGACATTTACCACGCCAGCCACCGGCGCCGTCGTCTGCGAGTACACGAATACCGCGCTGAGCCAGACCCTGACGAAAGCGCTGACCAGCAACGCCGACGGCGACAACAGCGGCACGGTGAGCCTCGGGGATGTGCTGACCTATACGGTCACCGTGACCAACACCAGCACCACCGGCAACCTGGCCAACGTGGTGGTGAGTGATAGCAAGATCACACCTGGTTCGACGACCTGCGCCAGCGTGGCGCCGGGGGCGACCTGCGTGCTGGCGGGTACCTATCTCGTGACCGCGGCGGACGTGGCGGCGGGCAGCATCAGCAACACCGCGACCGCGACCAGCCCGGTCTGCCCGGTGGGCAGCGCGGATCCGGCGTGCACCCGTACCGTGGTGACCCCGGCGGCGCCGCTAAGCCAGACATTGGCGAAGGCGTTGACCCACCATGCCGATGGCGACAACAGCGGCACGGTGAGCTTGGGGGACGTGCTGACCTATACGGTCACCGTGACCAACATCGGCACCACCGGCAACCTGACCAACGTGGTGGTGAGCGACAGCAGGATCACGCCCGGTTCGGCGACCTGCGCCAGCGTGGCGCCGGCGGCGACCTGCGTGCTGGTGGGCACCTATGTTGTGACCGCGGCGGACGTCGCGGCGGGCAACATCCGCAATACGGCGACCGTAACCAGCCCGGTCTGCGCGGTGGGCAGCACCGGACCGGCGTGTTCCACGACCGTGGATACGCCTACCGCACATCGGGTCATTGATGCCGTGGACGACGCCTATACGGGGATCAGTGGTGCGGCAGGTAACACCAATGTGGGCAACGCCTACACCGGGAACGACACGCTGAACAACCAGCCCGTGAACGCGACCGACATCGTTGGCGCGGTGACGACGCCGGCAACGCCGATCAACGGGGGGCCGGTGCCGGTACTGGACGCGGCCACTGGCGTGGTGAGCGTGCCGGCGGGCACACCGGCGGGGAGTTATACGATCGCTTACCGGATCTGCGAGAGGGTGGATCCGACGAACTGTGACACGGCGACCATCACGGTAACGGTTACTGCGCCGGCAATCGACGCGGTGGATGACATTTCGCCGTCGATCAACGGCAGCACGGGAGGCACGACGCCATCGGTGCTGACCAACGACACGCTGAACGGTCAGCCGGTGGATCCGTCCGAGGTGACGCTGACACCGGGGGCCGGTCCGAACCCGGGCCTGACGATGAATCCGGACGGCACGATCACGGTGGCGCCAGCGACACCGGCGGGTACGTACGCGTATCCCTACCAGATCTGCGAAGTGGCCAATCCGACCAACTGCGACAGCGCCAATGCCACCGTAGTGGTGGGGTCGGCTCCCATCGTGGCCAACGATGACACGTACACCGGCATCAATGGCGCGACGGGCAACGCCAACGCGGGCAACGCATACACCAATGACACGCTGAACGGCCAACCGATCACGGATGTGTTCGCGATCACGGGTGCGGTACTGACGCCGGCGACGCCGATCAACGGCGGCCCCGTGCCGGTGCTGGATCCGACAACGGGCGTGGTGGGTGTGCCGGCAGGAACGCCGGCAGGAAGCTACACCATCACGTATCAGATCTGCGAGCGGCTGAATGCGGCCAACTGCGACCCGGCCACCATCACGGTGACCGTGGTTGCGCCAGTCATCAATGCCGTGGATGACACGTCGGAACCGATCAACACCGGGGCAGGCGGTGTCACGCCCAGTGTGCTGATCAACGACACGCTGAATGGAAGTCCGGTTGCGCCCGTTGCCGTTACCGTGGTTCCAGGCGCCAACCCGCACCCGGGTCTGACGATGAACCCGGATGGCACCATCGCCGTGACGCCGGGCACGCCGCCGGGCACCTACCCCTATCCATACACGATCTGCGAAAGGCTCAATCCGGCCAACTGCGATACGGCGGTGGCCACGGTGACCGTCATTGGCCAGGCGCAGCTGCGCCTGGTGAAGACGGCCGGGGTTCGGGAAGCCAAGGTCGGCGATCTGGTCCGCTACACCATTACGGCCGAGAACGTGGGCGATGCCGATCTGATCAACGGCTATCTCATTGATACGGCACCGGCAGGTTTCACCTACGTGGAAGGCTCGCTGTCGGTGGTTGATGGCGACAACGCAGGTGCCGTGTCCGGCCAGCACCCGATCCGCTTCGGCGGCCTGGATGTCCGGGCCGGCCAAACCGCAACCCTGGTCTACCTGATGCGAGTCGGCGCGGGCGTCCGTCCGGGTACCCAGGTCAACCAGGCGCAGGGCTACTCGCCGACGAATCGCCCCATCTCCAACGTGGTGGCGGCCGAAGTCGCCTTGGTCGCGGATCCGCTGGTGGATAACAGCCTGATCCTCGGCACGGTGTTCGACGATCGCGATGGTGATGGTTGGCAGGACAGCGCGACGATGAGCGGAACCCGCGTGCGGGGCGGCTTCAGCCGGTCGGCCTACGTGCCCAATTCGACCACGATCGATCGCGGCACGGGGCCGCAGCCCGAGCCGGATGCGAGCCCGCCGATGCTGCACGGCATCGCGGTGGACACGATCGGTGGCCGCCAGTCGGTGGCCGATCCGGAGCACGCGCATCAGGTGGTGATCCGGCAGACGCTCCGCTCGCCGGACTTCACCGACGACTTCGTGCTGACCAACGAGCAGGGTGTGACCGTGCGCATGGACAAGGCCGGCAACACCACGGTCGAGAAGTCCGGTGAAGCCGCAAGGGGCCTGAATGCGGCTGCGCCGAAGGTCGAGCGCAGGATCGCGCAGGACGAGAGCGGCTATGTGGTGGACTACACCATCTCGAATGCCGGCATCGACGAACGCGGCATTCCGGGTGTGCGCATCGCGTCGGTGGAAGGCCTGGTGATCGAGACCGATCAATTCGGGCGCTATCACCTTCCGGATACCTTTGGTGGTGCCGACCGCGGCCGCAACTTCATCCTGAAGGTGGATCCGTCCACGCTGCCGGCCGGTGCCGGGTTCACCACCGACAACCCGCTGCTGCGCCGCCTGGTACCGGGCTTGCCGGTGCGCTTCGACTTCGGCGTGAAGTTGCCGGTGGAAGAGATTCCCGGTGGCAGCGAGCAGATCGAACTGGAGATGGGCCAGGTGTTCTTCGCCCCGGGCAGCATCGAAGTGCCGGCCAAGTACCTGCCCGCCATAGACAAGATGGCCGACATGGTCGAGCGGTACCACGGCGGCGAAGTGATCATCGCCGCCAATGGCGAAACCGACGCGCTGGCGTTCGACCGGGCCACGGCAGTGAAGGCTGCCTTGATGGGCAGGCTCAGCGCCGAATCGGCCAGGGCATTGCAGGTCAGCGTCCGCACCAACGTCGATGATCCGGACTCGCTGCTGGTCGGTGTGGGGGATGGCGGCACCCTGCTGGGCACCGTGCTGTTCGACACCGACAAGTCGTTGATCCGGCCCGAGTTCGAGCCACTGTTGGACAAGGTCGCGGCGGCGCTGGAAAAGATGGGAAGCGGCCAGATTGGCATCGTCGGTCATACCGACGTTCGCGCCTCGCGCGAATACAACATCGCGCTGGGCCAGCGTCGGTCCAGGGCAGTGTACGAGGCATTGGCAAAACGCCTGAGCCCGGAGGTGCGAGCAAAGGTCCGTGTGGAAGTGAATGACGATCCGGCCGCCGCTGTCGGCGCGAAGCGGAAGTAGGGAGCGCGGATCATGAAGATGAGAATGAAACTGCTCGACTGCACGCTGACCGGAATCCTGGCGGGCATGGCGCCGCTTGCGGGCGCGCAGGAAGCGGACTCCCGGGCGCAGGCGCAGCAGGGCGCGGCGGAAGGCATGGCCCGACCGCTCGACTGCACCAATGAATCCTGCACTTCGCAGGACGGCCTGTTGTTTCGTCTGCGGACCCGCAGTTACGACAAACCGATTACCCGGGATACCGACAAGCAATCCTCATCGATGGAACTGCAGCCGGATCGCCGCGTCACCGTGGCGACCGAGCAGCCGGGCGAGGCGGTTGCCTCAGGAAAGTTCTCGATTCAGCTGCCCGCTGGCGGTGCGATCTGGGCGACCGAAGACCCGACGCTGGGCAATCCCTCGCTGACCGTCTCGGCGCCGTCGCTGGTGCCGTTCGACGGCCAGGCAATCGTCAAACCGGTGCAGTTCTATGTGCGCAGCAACTACTCGGCGTTCGTGCAGCGTTATGAGCTGTACGTGTACCGTGCGGCCGACGCGGATCTGATCGAACCCATCGCCATGTTGCCGCTGAAGGTCGGCAACCTCGCCAGCACCGAGTGGGATGGCAAGCTGCCAGAGAAGTACCCGTTCCGCCAGGGGGACGAGCTGGTTTACGTGCTGCGCGCATACGACGCCCGGGGCAACTTCGACGAGACGTACCCGAACAGGTTCCAGCTGGTCAAGCCGGAGGAATTCGAGCGCGGCGCCAACCTGCTACGCGACAGCAGCCAGAAAACCCTGGGCAGGTCGCTTGGCGTCGAACAGGCCCAGACCCTGCGACTCATCGATGCGGCGTTCGCGCAGAACGGCCTGCGCCAGCAGAACATCCCCTTGCACGGTTCGCGCATCCGCATCCAGGGTCGCAACCTGCCCGGCCAGGCACAGCTGTGGATCAATGGCGAAAGCTATCCGGTCGACATGGAGCGCAAGTTCGTCGCCGAGTATTTGGTGCCAGTGGGCAAGCACAGCTTCGATATCTCCGTTGGGGAGGATCCCGCCGGCGACAGGGCAACGCGCGATGCCAGGGATGGCGTCGCCTCCCACGTGCTGAACGTGGACGTGACCGGAAAGTACTTCTTTGGCGTGGGCCTGGCCGACGTGACCTTCGCGGAGAACAAGGTCAGCGGTTCGTCGGCGACATCCTTCGCCGACGTGCGTTACGACGACGACGTCATCAGCGACGGTCGTCTGGCGTTCTACGGCAAGGCCAAGTTGCGGGGCAAGTACCTGGTCACCGCGCAGGCGGACACCACCGAGAAGGACCTCGAGCACCTGTTCGATGGTTTCGGGCAGGCGTACCCGCAGGACATCTTCCGTCGCCTCGACCCGGATCTTTACTACCCGGTATATGGCGACGATTCCACGGTCTACCGCGACGTGGATACCATGGGACGCTTCTACGTGCGAATGGATTGGGACCGGAACCACGCGCTATGGGGCAACTACCAGACCGGCATCACCGGGACCGAGTACGCGCAGTACGTGCGCTCGCTGTATGGCGCGGCACTCGACTGGCGTTCGCGTGGCACCAATCCGTGGGGCGACCCGAAGAGTGAATTGCGCCTGTTCGGCTCCGAGG
This sequence comes from Pseudoxanthomonas sp. 22568, assembly GCF_052044485.1. NCBI lineage: Bacteria > Pseudomonadati > Pseudomonadota > Gammaproteobacteria > Lysobacterales > Lysobacteraceae > Pseudoxanthomonas > Pseudoxanthomonas sp. 22568. The sequence continues at coordinate 96,473 of NZ_JBQENC010000009.1, read as the reverse complement.
CGCAGAGCGCGCCCGGGCACAACGAGTTCATCGGCACCGGCGGCAGCCTGTACTACCTGCGCCATACCGACATCCTGCCCGGATCGGACGTGGTGGTACTGGAGGTGCGGGATCCGACCACCGGCCGCGTCGAGCACCGCGCCACGCTGACCCGTGGCGCCGACTACGAAATCGACGAACTGCAGGGCCGCGTCCTGCTGACCCGGCCGTTGTCGCAGATCACCCGCGACAACGTGCCCACGCTGACGCGCGACACTCCGCTGGACGGGTTCGAGCAGCGCCTGCTGGTGGACTACGAGTGGATGCCGTCCGGGTTCGATCCGGACGACGTTGCCGCCGGCCTGCGCGGCAAGCAATGGTTCGGCGACCACATCGCCGTCGGTGCCACCTACGTGGACGAGAACCGCGCCGGCGAAGACTACACCCTTGCCGGTGGCGACCTGACCCTGCAGGCGGGCAAAGGCACCTACCTCAAGGCGGAGTACACGCAGACCGAGTCGTCCGCAGCGCCGATATTCTTCTCCGACAATGGCGGCCTCAGCTTCAGCCGGATCAACGATATGGCGGGTCGCCGCGAAGGTGACGCCAGGGCGATCGAAGCGCGGGCCAACCTGAAGGAGCTGGGATGGACCGAACAGGATTGGAGCACGGGCGCCTGGTGGCGCCGGGTCGGCGCCGGATACTCGACGGGCCGCTACGGAAGTGGCGAAGAGATGACCGAATACGGCGCCGAAGTGCTGGGGCAGTTCACCCCCAGTGTCGGTGTCTATGCGCGCTTCAGCAAGGCCGAACGCGGCGATGAAAGCCTGACCCAGGCACAGCTGACCGGCGAATGGCGCATCGAAGAAGCCCGCATGCTCAGTGGCGAACTGCGTCGCGTCGAGGAACAGCGCATGGGCGGCGATGTCGTCGGCACGCTGGCCGCGCTTAAGTACACCCAGCGACTGGGGACAAGCGTTGATCTGTACGGGCAGGCCCAGCTCACGGTGGACGACGATGGCGGCCGTTATGCCGACAACGATCTGTATACATTGGGTGCCAAGTACCTGTTCAACGACCTGTCCAGCGTGGGCGTGGAGGCCAGCAGCGGCGATCGCGGTGATGCGGCCACGGTCAACGCCGAATACCGGCTCGATCCCGAGCACACGATTTACGGAAGCTACACCTACAGCACCGACACCACCGGGTTCGATCCGCTGTTCAACCCCCACCGACAGACGGGCTGGACCCTGGGCCAACGCTGGCGCCTGTCCCATCAAGTCAACCTGTTCAACGAAAGCCAGATGCTCAAGGAGCGTGGTGAGTCGGGGCTGGCGCACACCTTCGGCATGGATTTCTATCCGGCGCTGGGCTGGAATCTGGGCTTCACCCTGATGAAGGGCGAGCTTGCCAACGTGGATGGCGGCCAAGTGCAACGCAGGGCGATCAGCCTGAATGGCGGGCGCACCTCGCCGGATACCGACTGGCAGAGCAAACTCGAATGGCGCCAGGACACCGGCGCCGAGCGGCGTGAGCAGTGGGTCAGCACCCACCGCCTGATCCGGAAGATCAACGACAGCTGGCGCATCGCCGCGCGGCTGAATTATTCGAAGACCACGGACGAGGTGGCTGCGGCAGCAGGCGCGAAGTTCATCGAGGGCAACTTCGGTTTTGCCTACCGTCCGTGGGACAGTGTGCGCTGGGGCTTGTTCGGGCGCTACACCTACCTATACGACCTCGCCACGCTGGGACAGGTGGGCGGCGCCGACTACGACCAGAGAACCCAGGTGGTCTCGCTGGAGGGTACGTACAAAGTGACCGCGCAGTGGGAGTTCGCCGCGAAGGTGGCGCGCCGGGAGGGGGAAGTGCGTCATGGCCGCAATGCCGGCCGCTGGGCCGATTCGACCACGAACTTCGCCGCGGTATCGGCGCGCTACGACCTGGCCGGGCAGTGGCACGCACTGGCGGCGTACCGCTGGCTGGATGTGAAGCGCGGCGGCAGCACGAGCGGCGCGCTGGTCGGACTGGATCGCGATATCGGCAGGAACTTCCGTATCGGCGTGGGCTACAGCTTCACCGGCTTCAGCGACGATCTGACCGACTTCGACAAAGATCACAAGGGCTGGTTCATCAACCTGACAGGCAGGTACTGATGCCTGGCAGCGGTTCAGGGCACGAATTCAATGAGCGGAGCAGTCGTCCGGCGGCGCATGCGGAACGAGAAGAAATGAAGAAGAACACAGGGAGTTTCCAGTCTGCGGCGCTTCATCGACGAAATTTCTGGCAGGCAGCGTTCCGCTGTGCGGAATTGCGGCGTCAAAAGGTAATGGGATGGGTTTTCATGGCGGATAAAAACAGCAAATCCATGCGTCTATCCAGGGTGTCCTCCCAGATCACGAGGCTTCTTCTGATTGCACTGGTGTCTGTCTCATGTCGTGCATACGCGGACACCTACACGGTAACCACGCTGGGTGATACGGCGGGATCGTGCACAGGGGCAAGCCCCAGCTTCAGCTGCACAACGCTGCGCGCGGCCATCGATGAGGCCAATGCCACCACGGCAGTGGATGACACCATCGTATTCAGCGTATCCGGTACCATCGTGCTTGCTTCGACGCTTCCTGACGTCACTGACACCTTGGTCATCGATGGAGGCAATGCCGTCAATCTTGCAGGCGGATCCTTCGATACGCTTTCGTTCTACGACGCCGAAGCCGACAACAGCCAGCTTCTGAATATGGGATTCACCGGGACCGTCGATTTCGGCAGTACGGTGCGTGTTGGCGGTGTCTCGAACATGCTCATTCAGGGAAATACGTTCACGATGGGCGTGACAACGGGAAGTGCCATCCTGGTGCGCGACAGCGATAACGTCACCACGAACGGCAACAACATCACGGGCGGTGTCTACAGCATCAACTATTACAATACCGCCAGCTCACCCTATCTTGCGAACCCGGCCTACAACGGCACCATCACCAACAACACGGTGACGGGAGGCTCTTCCGGTATTGCCCTCTTCACGGCTGACAATGTGCGGGTTGATGGCAATAGCATCATCAACAGCACGGGCATCGGCATCCGATTAGGCATGCAGTTCGACGGTCCCTACGGTGCCAGCAACAATACCATCACCAACAACACGGTGACCGGTGGAAATGGTGCTGGCGTATCCGTCACCGGTTACGGTAGCGGAACACAGATGGGCGTATTCAACAACAATCTGATCCAGGGAAACACGATCACTGACAATCGCGGGGCCGGGGTACTGCTTCCCAGTACCGGCTTGGTTCAGACCAATGGCAACGTCGTCACCGGAAACATTATTACAGGTAACCGGGGGGATGGCGTCAACATTACCGGCATCAACGCCGCCGATAACATCGTATACGCCAACACCAACATTTCCGGGAACCTGGGACTGGGTATCGACCTGGCCACCAATGGTGTTACCCCGAACGATGCGGGAGACGCCGACACCGGGCCCAACGGCGTGCAGAACTTTCCAGTGATCAGCGGAATTTCGGGCAACACCGTCAATTTCGTTCTCGACACGGTCGCAAACGCCAACGGCTACCGAATCGACTTCTACAACAACCCGGGCGGTGTGGACCCGACCGGCTACGGCGAGGGCCAGGTCTGGCTGGGGTCGTGCATCGTCACCAATCCCAGTGCCAATATTCCAAGCAGTTGCGCCGTCGCGGGTGTGGATGCTGCCACCTTGCGCATGACAGCGACCCGCTGCCTGACGGCGGCCTGTAGTTCGGGCGCGACCTCCGAGTTCAGCGGCCCGTCCACCACCAACCTGACCATTACCAAGACCGACGGGCAGGCGACGTACACGAACGGACAAAACCTGATCTACACGATCGTGGCGACCAACAACGGCGCCAACCCGATCAGCGACGCGACCTTCACCGATCCGGTGGTGAGCGGCCTGTCGGCGAACAGCGTCGCCTGCGGCAGCGCTACCCTCGGCTCGCAGTGCCCGACGGCCGCCAATACCACCGTGGCCCTGATGCAGGGCACCGGTATCGTTGTTCCGTTGCTGACCCCCGGCGGCAGCGTTACCTTCACGGTTACAGCGACGGCCACGGCCACGAGTGGCAGCCTGACCAATACGGCTACTCTGGCCGTGCCGGCGGGCGTGACCGAGTCGACACCGGCCGACAACACGGCTAGCGACACCGATGTGCAGAGTGGCAGCATTGTCATCGTCAAGGACGCGTTGCCGGACAGTGCTCAGGATTTTTCCTTCACCGCCACCGGCACGGGCCTGGGCAACTTCAGCCTTGACGATGACGCCGACACTGTGTTGCCGAACATGCAGGCCTTCACCGGTTTGGCGGCGGGCGTCTACACCGTGACGGAAACGGCCGTGGCTGGCTGGACCCTGTCCAACCTGGTCTGCGCCGACCCGGATGGCGGCAGCACGGTGAACCCGGGCACAGGCGTGGCCACCATCGATCTGGACGAAGGCGAGACCATCACGTGCACGTATACCAACAGCAAGCACGCCGTCCTGCGTCTGCAGAAGTCCCTGCCCGACGGTCGCTTCAATGTCGCGGATCAATTCACGCTGAGCATCACCGGTGCCGGTGCGCCTGCTCCCGTCACCACCGGCGGCAGCGGCAGTACCGCTACCGGCATGGTGACGGCGGGCTCCGCGGCCATCGGTGCGTCCTATACCCTGTCGGAATTGGCGGCAGCCGGAGCGGATCTGGCGAGCTATGCCACCACGTACAGCTGTACCAATGCAATGTCGGGTGGACAAACCCCTGGCGGCAACGGGACCAGCTTCAGCGTGACGCCGGCAGTAGGGGATGATCTGACCTGCAGCTTCGTCAATACGCGGAATCCGAAGGCGGACTTGTCGGTCACCAAGACCAACACGCCGTCGTCAGGTCCGGGCGACCAGGCCAACGATACGGTGACCAGCGGAACCGCCGCGAACTATACGATCGTGGTGAGCAATGCAGGTCCGGATGCGGCGGATGGCGCGCTCGTGCGAGACACGGCCATCGGTTTGACCTGTACGGCGGTGAGCTGCAGCGGTGCGACGGGTGGGGCCGTGTGTCCGTCGGTGCTGGACGTGAACACCCTGCAGAACACCGGCGTGGCCATTTCCACATTTCCAGCCAATAGCAGCATCACCCTTGTCGTCACGTGCAGCGTGCCGTAGGCGCGCTGCGGTGACGCATTGCTCCTCTGCTTCGCCGAAGCATTGACCTTCCATGAACGGACCCTCCGTGCCGGTCACGGGCGGAGGTAGGGAGGTAGGGGTCAGGATGCGTTTAGCTCCTGAGGAAGATGGCGGAGCTAGCGGAACAATGGACATGGCAACGCGTGTGCGCGTGGCGCGTCAGCGTGCGGGGATGACACAAAGCCAATTGGCGGAGCGGATCGGCGTGTCACGCGGAGCAGTCGCCAATTGGGAGGTCAGCGAGCGTCCGAAGCCCCGCGCAAGCCACTTGGTGGACGTGGCGATCACAACAGACGTCTCGATCGAATGGCTGGCGACCGGTCGCGGTGGGATCGCGCTTTCATGAACGACAGGACACGTTCATCCGGAGTGCGGGAGCGGGGCGGCCCGCCAGGCCCGCGAGCATCGGAGCGCAGGAACGACCGGCGACCCATTGGGCGGACGGAAGGCGTTTTTTCTCTGCTTCGGCTAGCGGACAAGCGAGTGAGTATGTGCGCTGCCCTGCTCGGATTCGTATTTCCGTGCCTGGTGGAATCCAGCTGTCCTCCGCTGCCCCCTGGCGCGGGTGGCTTGCAGGATCAGACGTTGACTGGCCACGGCTGTCTGGAAAGCGTCGAGCGCAGGCAAAATGCTCCCGTGGTACCGAGAAGCAGTGCCACGTTTGGTTGAGACACGATGGTCCGGGCCAGCGACTCCCAAGCGGTCCAGCAGTGGTTGGAACCGATTCATGCGGGTCCCGCTCGCGGGGCGCGATCCGGTCCGTTGGACCGGATCGTCTGGTGCATCGACCAGGTCAGCGGGTCGTGTAGCCACCGTTGGCAAAAATGGTCTGTCCGGTAATCCACCAGCCATCGGTGACAAGGAACTTGACGATGGGCGAAATGTCCTGGATGTCGGTCAGGCCGGTCTTGCTGTACTTGCTCAGGGCCGCGGCGGATTTGTGGTAGGCCACCGCGTCAGGCTGTTCTTGCCCATAGAAGAACGAGGTGTCCATCGGGCCGGGGCCGATCGCATTGACCGAGATGCCACGCTCGCCGAATTCTTTCGACGCCGCACGCGTATAGTGTTCGACGGCCGCTTTGCTGCCCGGGTATATCGCATAGAACGGCGTGTATGCCGCCAGCAATGAACTGACAATCGTGACGATGTTTCCGCCGTCGGTGAGGTTTCGTCCGGCTTGCTGAATGAAGAAGAACGCAGCCTTGGCGTTGGCGTCGAAGCTCTTGTCATAGTCCGCTTCTGTGATTTCCAGGATCGGCTTCTTGATCACAACGCCAGCGGTATTGATTGCGATATCGACCTGTCCGAAATGCGCCTTGGCCTGTTCGAACAGCTTGGCGTTGTTCTCGACCACGGCCAGGTTGCCCTGGAACAGGGTTGCATCTGCGCCCTTGGCCCGGAGTTCTGCGGCGGTTCTTTCGGCGTCGGATCTCGACGAGTCGCTGTTGTAGTGGATGGCAATGCCGCGAGCGCCAGCGTCGACGAACTGGTGCGCCACGAGGGCGCCAAGGTTCTTGCCGCCGCCCGCGATCACCGCAACTTTGTTCTTCAGCGAACGCTCAGTCATGGGGCTCTCCTCGGGTTGTAGGACGTGCTGTGAAAGATGCATCTGCGGCGGCTGGTCAGATACCTGATGGAGCGGCCTCCGCCAGAAAATCCTAATCGGGCGAAATCAGAAAATGTGCGTGCGATCGCTTTTTGTGATTGATAATCACAGGGCTGCGGGTGGCAGTGATTTTTGGGCGGCATGGATGTTGCCCGTCTACGGCCGAACGGCATGACATGTGAATGCGAGAAGCTTTTGCATCCTGAATCGTCCCGCGGTGCGGGCAGGGCCGCTGTAAAACGGTCGTGCCAGTAGGGACACCGCCCGGCCAACGGGTCAGCGTCCCCTGGATTGCTGTTTGAACCGATGACAGGCCAGGCAGCCCTGGAATCGATCTGCATCAGACGGGAAACTCGCGGTCCAGGATGGGAGCCCTCGAACCGAATCCATAGCGGAATCAACTCGGACGTCCTGCAATGACTATGGATGCCACAGGACAAGCGGATTTTCCGGGGCCATCAGCAGCGGTATCCGAGCACGGTCGATTTCCAGCCCTCCGCTTCGTCGTCAAACACACCCCTGTTCAAAGGAATTCCCATGAAATACCTCGGCCTGGCTTATTTCAGCCCCGAAAAGTTTGCCGCCATGAGTCCCAGCGACGTCGAAGCGCTGGAGAGCCAGTGCCCCGCCCTGGACGAAAAGATGCTCGCCACCGGCAAGGTGCGGGTGTCCGCATCATTGGGCGACATCAGCAACTGGCGAACGCTCCGTCCGCGTGGAGGCAAGACGCATGTCACCGATGGACCTTACGCCGAGGCGAAGGAGGTAGTGGGCGGCTTGTTCATCATCGAGGCGGACGGTCCCGAGGACGCATTGCGCATCGCCTCCATGCACCCGGCCGCCATCTTGGGGGAAGAGGGCGGATGGGCCGTCGAGCTCATCCCCATGGCCTTTTACCTGGCTCCGTGAGGACTTGAACAAATGCGCTGAAGGTTCCGGGGAGCCAATGCGCGCCCTTCTTGGCCGTTATCCGGCTGGCGACGCCAAGGGAAGCGTGATATGGGCGGAGGTTCCCCTGGCGGGCAGGCATTCGATGCCGGTCTCGCTACTTGCGTCCGTGCACGGATGAATCCGGCGTTGCGGATGCTTGCCGTTGCTTCTCGCTTTCCCGGACGGCCTGCTCGCGACGCCAATGGCGTGAGTCACTGAGCACTTCATCGGTGGCCCGCACCACGCATGTCACCTGGCCTCTGTCTCCCAACCTTCTACCGTCCGCCCGTCTTGCGCTTGGCGAGGGTTTCGACCGACGCGCGCTTCACCAGTTGATGCGGGACGACATGGTTGACCAGGGTGCGCGCCGAGGTATTCGGGCGCCGGATTTCGCGCAGCAGGATGTCGATGGCCGCATCGGACATCGAGGCGACCGGCTGGTGGACGGTGGTCAGTTCGGGCCAGACCATCGTCGCCGCCGAGGTGTCGTCGAAGCCAACCACGGAGAGATCGCGCGGCACGTCCAGGCCGCGGCGGTGGGCGACGGAGACCACCGCGGAAGCCATGTCGTCATTGCTGGCGAAGATGGCGGTCGGCGGTCGGCGCAGGGCCAGCAGGTTCTCCGCCGCGTCCAGGCCCGAGCGATAGGTGAAATAGCCGGGTTGGACCAGTGCCTCGTCGAAGGCGAGGCCGGCCTCGGCCAGGGCTTCCTGGTAGCCGCGCAGGCGATGCGCGCTGGCGGTCTGGTTGGGATCGCCCTTGATGTAGCCGATGCGGGTATGGCCATGCGCGATCAGGTGCGTGGTCATTTCGTGGCTGGCGCGATGGTCGTCGATGCGCACGCAGGAAATCCGGTCGCTGAAATGCGCCGACGCGATCGCGACAACCGGGATTCCGGCCTGCGCGAACTCGGCGACGATCGCCTTGGACTCGCATAGCGGCGGCGGCAGGATCACGCCCGCCACGCTCTGCGCCAACTGCCGCGCGGCGGCGCGCTGGCCTTGCGCGTCGAGGGTGTCCCAGGTGGCGATCACNCCGAGCCGCGCAAGGCGCCGACCAGCAGCTCGCGCAGGTAGCTGGAGCTGGGGTTGGTGTAGATCAGCGCGATGCAGGTGTGCTGCGCCGCGGCCAGCGCGCTGGCGGCCAGGTTGGGCCGATAGCCGAGTTCGCGCACGCTGCGCATCACCCGTTCGCGATTGGCGTCGCGCACGCCTTCGTGGCCATTGATCACGCGGGACACGGTCATCGGCGAGACGCCGGCGTGCGCGGCGACTTCGTCGATGGTGATGGCCCGTCCCTTGCGGCGGACCGACTTGCTGGTCTTGTTCATGCGGGAATTCATCCGGTCATTCTGCGTGGTTCAGGCGGCCTGCGGGCGGGAAACCTCCATTACACGCGCAGTCCCGTGGCTGGAATCGTTTCCATCACGGTTCCTCCCAACGTACTCGGCGCGGTGTTTCGGGGACTTTGCGTCGATTTGCTGCGCTGCATGGTGACAAGGACGAAGACGCGTGATTAGTCTGCGGCCCAACGTAATGGTAGCGCTACCACTCGACTGCTGCACAGCCCGGTCAATGGCCTGCCCCTCCATCGCGCGCTAGTCGTCCAACCACGTTTTGAAGCCGGAATACCAGGTCGTGCGTCCTCGGACGCTGCGCCCGGTTCCGGTCTGGAAATAACGGGCCATGCCCGTGGGCGCCCTTGGGAGGGCGATACATCCATTGATCGTGAAAGGGGAGATCCATGAACGCGTGCAGTTTCCGTGCAACTCCAGACCTGAGGGCAAGTTCATGAGCCGGAAGTTGGCGAGATTCAAATCGAAGGCCATGTTCACCTTCGTGGGGGGCGTGCTGGTCATCAACCCCGCGTTCGGCCAGGACGCCGCCACGCAGGCCACGCCTGCGGACACCACCCAGCAATCCACGTCGCAGGCGACCGACCAGGCCAAGACCCTGGACACGGTCGTGGTCAGCGGCATCCGCAGCAGTCTGGATCAGTCGATGGGGATGAAGCGCGACGCCATCGGCGTCGTCGATGGCGTCACCGCCGAGGACATCGGCAAGTTCCCGGACACCAACCTGGCCGAGTCCCTGCAGCGCATCACCGGTATCTCGATCGAGCGCCGCGACGGCGAGGGCGCGCAGGTCACCGCGCGTGGCTTCGGCCCGCAGTTCAACATGGTGACCCTCAACGGTCGCCAGATTCCCGGCGCCGACGCGTTCGGCGCGCCGGGCCAGATCCCGATCGGCGGCGTGGACGGCGGCACCCGCGCGTTCAATTTCGCCCAATTGGCCTCCGAGGCGATCAGCGCGCTGGAGGTCTTCAAGACCGGCCAGGCCACCGTGCCCAGCGGCGGCATCGGCGCGACCATCAACATCCAGACCGATCGGCCGTTCAACCACACCGGCGTGGTCGCCAGCGCCGGCGCCAAGGCGGTCTACGACGACTCGCAGCCGTTCGACACCGACATGACGCCCGAAGTCTCGGGCATCTTCAGCTACACCAACGACGACAAGACCTGGGGCGTCGGCCTGGCGGCCAGCTACCAGAAGCGCCACGGCGGTTCGGTGCAGGCGACCGAGAACGCCTGGAACATCCAGCGCTGGACCGGCACCGATCCGGCGCTGCGCGCCGGCGCGGAGGTGGTCAACGCGCCGGCCATCGGCCAGCTCTACGCGATGCCGAACGACCTGCGCTACGCCTTCGCCGATTTCGAACGCGAGCGCATCAACGGCCAGGCGGTGATCCAGTTCGCGCCGATCGACAGCCTGACCCTGACCCTGGACTACACGTACTCGACCAACGAGATCTCCGAGGATCGCGGCGAGCAGACAATCTGGCTGCAGCGCGCCAACAGCTTCACCCACCTGGCATTCGACACCAACGAGGCCGTCGCCACGCCGGTCTACCTGCGCGACATCGTAGGTGCCAAGGACTTCGGTTACGAGCAGCAGCACAACGAGCAGAAGTACAAGCTGGACTCGCTGGGCTTCAACGCCAAGTGGGACGTCAGCGATCGGTTCCGGCTGAACTTCGACGCCCACAACACCAAGTCAAGCAGCAAGCCGAACGACCCGCTGACCGGTGGCGGCGCGACCTACTTCAGCCTGGCCGGCACCAACAACTGCACGGTCGGTCCGTATTGCGGCGGCAACTGGGCGCAGGAGCTGCGCTTCAACAACGGCCTGCCGCTCGGTGCCCGCACCTGGTATCCGGACGCGGCATCGGCGGTGGCCGGCACCGGCGGCACCCTGAATCCCGACTTCCCGCCCGAGCAACTGGGCTCGCAGGTGCTGCGCATCAACGCGCAGACCCAGGAAACCGAGATCAAGCAGGGCCGGATCGACGGCGAGTTCGATTTCGAGGATGGCCGCTTCCAGTTCGGCGTCGATTCCTCGCGCATGACGATGAGGCGGCGGCAGGCGACCGAGATGTACGCCACGCTCGGCGACTGGGGCGTGGCCAATGCCGGCGACGAACCGGGCCTGACCGATCTGCTGCAGCGGACCAGCATCATCGGCCTGTTCGACGACTACAGCGCCAACGGCGCGGCGCCCGGCGCATGGCGAGGCAACACCAGTGACCTGGCGCGGTGGGCGGCCGGCGAGTACGGGGCGAGCAACCGCTACAACCCGCAACTGGCGGCCGACAACAAGATCGAGGAAAAGACCGATTCGGTCTACCTGCAGCTGGAAATGCAGGGCGAGCTCGGCGGCATGGCCACCCAGACGCGGATTGGCGTGCGCTACGAGCGTACCGATGTCACCTCCACTTCGGCAGTGGCCGTGCCCAACGCGATCGAGTGGTCGGCCAACAACGACTTCCGCATCCTGCGTTCGGACGAGGTGCAGCCGTTCAGCGAGACCAACCGCTACAGCTACCTGCTGCCGAACCTGGACTTCGGGATTGACTTCACCGACACCCTGAAGGGCCGCGCCTCGTTCAGCAAGACGATCGCGCGTCCGCCGTACGGCAACCTGTACGCCGGTCCGAACCCGAACCAGCCGACCGGTTCGGTGCTGGTCAATCCGTCCACGCGCGCCGGCGGCGACGCCCAGAACCCGGCGCTGGAGCCGCTGGAATCGGACAACCTGGACCTGGCGCTGGAGTGGTACTTCGCCGATGCCAGCTACGTGTCGGTGACCTACTGGAACAAGGCGGTCGACAATTTCATCGGCAACACCGTGGTCCGCGAATCGCTGTACGGCCTGACCGACCCGACCTCCGGTCCGGATGCGCAGGCGGCGCTGGACTTCCTGCAGAGCCAGGCTTGCGTCACCCAGGTGAGCGGCGCCGGCAACGACGTCGACGCCGCCTGCTCGGCCAACGACACGGCGCTGTTCACGGCCCTGGCCATGCTGCGCAACGCCGGTGCAACCGGTGGCCTGGCCGCCTACGACGGCAGCTCGGCGCAGGTGCTGGAGATGGAGACCGACTACAACCTGGTCGGCGAGGCGGACGATCCGCTGTACCTGTTCGACGTCAACCGGCCGGTCAACCAGAACAAGGCCAAGCTGCGCGGCTGGGAAATCGGCGGCCAGTACTTCCTCGGTGACAGCGGTTTCGGTCTGTTCGCCAACTACACCATCGTCAATGGCGACGTCGGCTTCGACAACACGGTGCTGGACCGCGACCAGTTCGCGTTGCTGGGCCTGAGCGACACCGCCAACCTGATGTTGATGTACGAGAAGTATGGCTGGTCGGTCCGCCTGGCGTGGAACTGGCGCGACGAGTACCTCATCGCGGCGAACCAGAACGGATCCAACCGCAATCCGTACTACGTCGAGGAATACGAGCAGTGGGATCTCAGCGTCAACTACGCGCTGTCGGACCGCTGGTCGCTGGGCTTCGAGGCGATCAACCTGACCGGCGAGGACGTGCGCTGGCACGGCCGCTCGGAGAAGCAGGTAATCAAGCTGGTCGATCAGAGTCCGCGCTACATGCTCGGTGTCCGCTACAAGTTCTAGGGTCCTGCGATACCGCCCTCTCCGGCTATCGTGAAGGATGGGATCGCTGCTTCGGCAGCGATCCCTTTTCACCCACCGGTCGCCCGCCCGGCTTTCGGCGGCGGCCCTTCCAATTCCGGCAGGGACGGTGCATAACTCCGCGCACGCCACCCGGTCCCGAATCACCATGGCACGACACGAACTGCTGAACAACGTCGCCCACAAGGACCTGCGGGTCATCACCCGCTTCGGGCCGGAGTTCGGCGACGATGTCGGCATGGTCACCGCGTTCCCGACCGAGTTCGCCGAATTGCAGCGCGAGTATCCGATTTTCTTCCGTCGCGACCGCAACCGCGACGGCGCCTGGCAGGCGGTCGCCCTGCTGGGCTTCGACGCGCGCGAGAACCTGTTCCTGCGCGATGGCCGCTGGAACGCCACCTACCTGCCGGGCATCGTCGCCAAGGGGCCGTTCCTGATTGGTTTCCAGGAGCGCAGCGTGGAGGGCGAACTCCGGCGCGAACCGGTAATCCATGTCGACCTGGATCATCCGCGCGCCAGTTTCAGCGAAGGCGAAGCGGTGTTCCTGCCACACGGCGGGCACAGTCCCTACCTGGATCATGTCTCGGCGGTGCTGCGCGGCGTCCGCGACGGCATCGAATCCGGCGCGTCGATGTTCGCCGCGTTCGACGCGCTGGAGCTGATCCAGCCGCTGGACCTGGAATTGCAGCTGGACGACCAGCACCGGGTGAGCCTGGCCGGCCTGCATGGCCTGGATCGGGAGCGCCTGGCCGCGCTGGACGCGGGGGCGCTGCACGGACTCCACCGCGCCGGATATCTGGAAGGAGCGTATCTGATCCAGGCGTCGATGCAGAACCTGCGCCGGTTGATGGCCGAGAAGCAGCGTCGCCTGCGCCAGGCACGGGCGGCCTGAGCGATGTTGCCTGCCGCCACGCCGCTGCCCGAACTGGCGCTGTCGCCAGGTGAGAACGTGCCCGTGCAGGCGCTGCTGGCCGGCGGCGAGCCGGTCGTGCTGCGCGGGGTCGCGCGCGATTGGGAACTGGTGCGGGCCGGCCGGAGTTCGATGCGCGCCGCGATGGACTACCTGCGCGATCACGACAACGGCCAGCCGGTCACCTATTCGTGGGGCGCGCCGGAGGTGGCGGGACGGCCGTTCTACGATGCCGGCTTCACCGGCTTGAACTGCGAGGTGCGCCGCGATGGCCTGGGTGATGTACTCGACGGGATCGCACGGCACATCGAAGACGAACGGCCACCGACCTACTACGTGGCGTCGTTGCCGGTGGACGCCCGTCTTCCGCGCCTGCGCGCCGGCAACGATCTCGGGCTCGCGGCCCAGGGCATCCACGCGCCGCCGAGCATCTGGATCGGCAACCGGGTGATCGCGTCATGCCATTACGACGCCCTGAACAATATCGCCTGCTGCGCCGTCGGACGGCGCCGCTTCACCCTGTTCCCGCCCGAACAGATCGCCAACCTGTATCCGGGACCGCTGGCGCCGACGCCCGGCGGGCAGGCGGTCAGCATCGTGGATTTCGCCGCACCGGATCTGCAGCGCCACCCGCGCTTCGCCGAGGCGTGGGCGACCGCGCGCGAGGCGGTGCTCGAACCCGGCGACGCGATCTTCATGCCGAGCCTGTGGTGGCACCACGTGCAGGGGCTGGAGCCGTTCAACGTACTGATCAACTACTGGTGGAGCAGCGCGCCGGCCTATCTGCCGACGCCGATGCACGCGCTGTACCACGCGCTGTGGACGATTCGGGATCGGCCCGAGCGCGAGAAGCGGGGATGGCGCGCGATTTTCGATCATTACGTGTTCGGCGCCGCCGATCAGGCCGGCGCGCACCTGCCCCAAGATGCGCGCGGGGTGATGGGGCCGCTGGACGAAGCGATGGCGCGGCAGCTGCGCGCCATGCTGATCGACAAACTCAATCGCTGACCGGCACGCCGGGAGAGGGGACGGATGGAAGCTGGACGGATACGCAGGGTGGTGATTGCCGGTGGCGGCAGCGCCGGCTGGCTGGCTGGCGCCGCGCTGGCGCACCAGTTCCGCGGACTGCTGGACATCACCCTGATCGAATCCGAGCAGATCGGCACGGTCGGCGTCGGCGAATCGACGGTGCCGCCGATCCGCAGCTTCCATCGCTTCCTGCAGATCGACGAGCAGGAATTCCTGCAGGCCGTGGCCGGCACGTTCAAGCTGTCGATCTCGTTCGAGCACTGGCGCCGGCACGGCGAGCGCTATATCCATCCGTTCGGCATCACCGGTCAGGGCACCCTGGTCTGCGCGTTCCACCATTTCTGGCTGGAGAGCCTGCGCCGCGGCCATGCCTCCGAGCTCGGCGACTTCTGCCTGGAAACCCAGGCGTCGCTGCGGGATCGGTTCGCCCTGGGCGGGCAGCCCGCGGTCAACTACGCCTACCACCTGGACGCCGGGCTGTACGCGCGTTTCCTGCGCCGGCATGCCGAGCGCAACGGACTCAAGCGGATCGAGGGCAAGATCCGCGAGGTGCGCCAGGACGCCGGGACCGGCGACGTGCGCGCGTTGCTGCTGGAGGATGGCCAGGTGATCGAGGGCGATCTGTTCATCGATTGCACCGGCTTTCGCGGTCTGCTGATCGAGCAGACCCTGCAAACCGGCTACGAGGACTGGAACCGCTGGTTGCCCAGCGACCGCGCGGTGGCGGTGCAGACCGAGCCAACCGGCGCGCCGGTGCCGTACACGCGCGCGATCGCGCATGCGGCCGGCTGGCGCTGGCACATCCCGTTGCAGCACCGGGTCGGTTGCGGCCTGGTGTTTTCGAGCCGTCATATGTCCGACGACGAAGCCAGCGCCAAACTGCTGGCCGACGTCGGCGCGCCGCCGGTGCGCGATCCATGGCGGGTGCCGTTCCGGACCGGGCGTCGCCTGCGGGCCTGGAACAGGAACGTGGTGTCGCTGGGCCTGGCCAGCGGTTTCATCGAGCCGCTGGAATCGACCAGCCTGCACCTGGCGATGACCGCGATCGTGCGGTTGATCGAACTGTTTCCGCTCGATGGCATCGATGACGCGCTGGTGCGGCTGTACAACGAGACCAGCCGGACCGAGATGGAGCACGTGCGCGACTTCATCATCCTGCATTACCACGCCAACCAGCGCGAGGAACCGATGTGGCGCGAATGCCGCCACATGGAATTGCCCGATTCGCTGGCGATCCGCCTGCAGGCGTGGCGCGAGCGCGCGCACGCCTGGCAGGGCGCCAACGAACTGTTCCGCGTCGATTCCTGGACCCACGTGATGCTGGGCCAGGGCCTGCAGCCGCAGGCGCACCATCCGCTGGCGCGTGGCCTGTCCGACCCGGATCTGAAGCGCCTGCTGGACGGCATCCGCGCGCCGATCACGCGGGCGGTGGCGGCGATGCCGGCGCAGCAGGACTTCATTGAACGCTACTGCCCGGCCAACGCCGAGGTGTGGCGGCAACGTCCGGCCCCGGCGCGGGAGCAGCGGGCATGAAAGCGCACGGTCCGTCGTCCGCAAGTCCTTGTCGGGACGGGGATTCTGCGCCGCAGCATGTACTCCGGCGCGGTCGTGTATACAGTGGCCGCAGGCTAGGGACCGGGCCGCGGCAGCGGCTTTCCCGGCGGTATTCGCGGACGCGGATTTTTTTTACCGCCGAAATGGTAGCGCTAACTTTTCGTTCCGGGGACTTCGCATGGCACTGACCGCAGGCATCGACGCAGGCACGCAAAGCCTCAAGGTGGTGGTGTACGACACGGATGCCCGCGCCGTGGTCGCCAATGCCAGTGCGCCGCTGGCATTGACCAGTGGCGAGGACGGCAGCCGCGAGCAGCATCCGTCGGACTGGGTGGAGGCGATGCGCGATTGCTTCGATCGCATCGACCCGACGATCCGCGCGCGCGTGGATGCGCTGGCGGTGTCCGGCCAGCAGCACGGCTTCGTGGCGGTGGACATCGACGGACAGGTACTGGCGCCGGCGAAGTTGTGGAACGACACCAGCACGGCCGGCGAGTGCGTCGACATCATGGCGGCGGTCGGCGGCGCGCAAGGCGCCATCGAGCTGGCCGGCAATCCGATCCTGGCCGGCTATACCGCCTCCAAGCTGCCGTGGACGCGCAAGCATCGTCCCGAGGCCTACGCGCGGCTGGCGACGATCCTGCTGCCGCACGACTACCTGAATTTCGTGCTGACCGGACAGCGCTTCTGCGAGTACGGCGATGCCTCCGGCACCGGTTGGCTGGACGTGCGCACGCGCGGCTGGTCGAAGGCGATGCTGCATGCCACCGATCCGGATCGCGATCTGGCGGCCTGCCTGCCGCCGATCGCCGCGCCGGACGCGCTGTTCGACATCATGCCGGCGATGGCCGCGAAGCTGGGCCTGCCCACCACCGTCAAAGTCGCGGTCGGCGGCGGCGACAACATGATGGCGGCCATCGGCACCGGCTGCGTGGCCGAAGGCCGGCTGGCGATGAGCCTCGGCACCTCGGGCACGCTGTTCGCGTACTCAGACACGCCGGTGGTCGATCCGGCCGGCGCGTGGGCGGCGTTCTGCTCGTCCACCGGCGGTTGGCTGCCGCTGATCTGCACGATGAACTGCACGGTGGCGACCGAGCAGGTCGCGCGCCTGTTCGGCTTCGACGCGCGCGACGGCGACGCGCTCGTGCAGTCCACGCCGGCCGGCGCCGACGGGCTGGTGATGCTGCCGTTCCTCAACGGCGAGCGCACCCCGGATCTGCCGCTGGGCAAGGGCGTGCTCGCCGGCCTGGACGTGCATAACCTCAGCCCGGCGCACCTGTATCGCGCGGCGATGGAAGGAGCGACCTACAGCCTGAAGTACGGCTATGACGCCTTCGTCCGCGCCGGGATGCGTTTCGATCGCATCGTGCTGACCGGCGGCGGCGCCAACAGCGCGGCCTGGCGGCAATTGGTGGCCGATGTGTTCGGCCTGCCGGTGGACGTGCCGCGACAGGCCGAAGGCGCGGCCTTTGGCGCGGCCCTGCAGGCGCTGTGGGCCCGCGCTCGCGCGAACGGCGACTCCGCGTCCATCGCCACCGTCGTGCAGGCGCATGTGACGACCGACCCGGCGTTGTCGGCCACGCCCGATCCATCACGCAGGCAAGCGTACGCCAACGGCTACCGGCGCTTCCTCCAGTACCTCGATGCCGTCACGCCGCTGCAGCGCGGCTGACGCTTCCCCTCCGGCACAACCCAAGGAAATCCAGCATGAGCACGCAGCCCTTCATCGGCGCCAAGGAATACTTCCCCGGCATCGGCCGCATCCCGTTCGAGGGCCGCGGCTCGGACAATCCGCTGGCCTTCAAGATCTACGACGCGAACCGCAGGATTGGCGGCAAGACCATGGCCGAGCACCTCAAGTTCGCGGTCTGCTACTGGCATACGTTCTGCAATGCCGGCCATGACCCGTTCGGCCCCGGCACGCGGCACTTCCCGTGGGAGGCCGGTTCGCCGATGGCCACCGCCGAAGCCAAGGTGGATGCGGCGTTCGAATTCTTCACCAAGCTCGGCGTGCCGTACTGGTGCTTCCACGATGTGGATCTGGCGCCGGACGCGGAAGACATCGCCACCTACGAAAAGAACCTCCGGCACATGGTCGGCCTGGCCGGGGAGCGCCAGCGGGCGACCGGCATGAAGCTGTTGTGGGGCACCGCCAACCTGTTCTCGCATCCGCGCTACATGAATGGCGCCTCGACCAATCCGGACTTCGCCGTGGTCGCGCGCGCGGCGGTGCAGGTGAAGGCGGCGCTGGAAGCCACGGTGGAACTGGGCGGTGAGCACTACGTGTTCTGGGGCGGTCGCGAAGGCTACGCCTCGCTGGTCAACACCAACATGAAGCGCGAGATCGCGCATTTCGCCCGTTTCCTGACCATGGCGCGCGACTACGGCCGCAGCATCGGGCTGAAGGGCAACTTCCTGATCGAGCCCAAGCCGATGGAGCCGATGAAGCACCAGTACGACTTCGACAGCGCCACCGTGGCCGGCTTCCTGAAGGAGCATGGCCTGGAGAAGGACTTCAAGCTCAACATCGAGGCCAACCACGCCACCCTGTCGGGCCACACTTTCGAGCACGATCTGCAGGTGGCGGCCGATCACGGGCTGCTGGGCAGCATCGATGCCAATCGCGGCAATGCCCAGAATGGCTGGGACACCGACCAGTTCCCGACCGACCTGTACGACACCGTCGGCGCGATGCTGGTGGTGCTGCGCCAGGGCGGGCTGGAGGGCGGGCTGAATTTCGACGCCAAGGTGCGCCGGGAGTCGACCGATCTGGAGGACCTGTTCCTGGCCCACATCGGCGGCATGGACGCGTTCGCGCGCGGCCTGGAGGTCGCGCACGCGCTGTTGACCGAATCCCCGTGGGAACAATGGCGCGCCGAGCGTTATGCCAGCTTCGACAGCGGCGCGGGCAAGGACTTCGAAAACGGTAGGCTGGACCTGTCCGGACTGGCGGCGCTGGCCGCCGGGAACGGTGAACCCAGGCAGATCAGTGGCAAGCAGGAGCGCTACGAGAATCTGCTCAACCAATACCTGTTGCGCTGAGCGGTCGGGTGGCCATCGCAACGGTCATGAACTGAGCAAGGGGAGGACGGCATGAGCCAGGCGTTGACGGAGAACGAGAACACCCGGCTGATCGTGTTGATCAGCGTGGTGGCGACCATCGGGGGATTCCTGTTCGGATTCGACAGCGGGGTCATCAACGGCACCGTGGACGGCCTGCAGCAGGCGTTCGGATCCAGCAAGGCGGGGCTGGGCTTCGAGGTCGCCTCGATGCTGCTGGGGTGCGCGGTCGGCGCGTTCTTCGCCGGCCGGCTGGCCGATCGCTGGGGCCGGCGCAGCGTGCTGATCATCTCGGCGGCGCTGTTCCTGTTGTCGGCGATTGGCGCCGGTGCCGCGCACAGTTCACTGGTGTTCGTGGCCGCGCGCGTGCTGGGCGGATTCGCGGTGGGCGCGGCCAGCGTGATATCGCCGGCCTACATCGCCGAAGTGGCGCCGGCGCGGTACCGCGGACGGCTGGCCACGGTGCAGCAGATCGCCATCATCAGCGGCCTGTTCGCGGCGTTCCTGAGCAACTATCTGCTGGCCCGCGCCGCGGGCGCCTCGACCGGGGCGCTGTGGGGCGGCCAGGCGGCCTGGCGCTGGATGTTCTGGATGCAGGCGTTTCCCTCGCTGCTGTTCCTGGTGCTGCTGCTGACCATTCCGGAAAGCCCGCGCTACCTGGTGGTCAAGCGCCGCAAGGACGAAGCGATGCGCGTGCTCACCCGTCTGTTCGGCGCGGGCGAGGCGCGCGTCAAACTGGCCGAAATCGATGCCTCGCTGTCCGAGGATCACCATCGCCCGCGCCTGTCGGATCTGAAGAACAAGGCCACCGGCCGGATTCGTCCGATCGTGTGGGTCGGCATCGGCCTGGCCACCTTCCAGCAACTGGTGGGCATCAACGTGGTGTTCTACTACGGCGCGGTGCTCTGGCAGGCGGTGGGCTTCTCGGAAAACGACGCCCTGCTGATCAACGTGCTGTCCGGCGCGCTGAGCATCGGTGCCTGCCTCGTCACCGTGCTGCTGATCGACCGCATCGGGCGCAAGCCGCTGCTGTGGATCGGTTCGGCCGGCATGGCGGCGTCGCTGGCACTGGTGGTGTGGGCCTTCGCCAGCGGATCGCTGGTGGACGGCCACCTGCAACTGCCCGGCGGCATGGGCACGCTGGCGCTGGTGGCGGCCAATCTCTATGTGGTGTTCTTCAACCTGTCCTGGGGACCGGTGATGTGGGTGATGCTGGGGGAAATGTTCCCCAACCAGATCCGCGGTTCCGCGCTGGCGGTGGCGGGTGCGGCGCAGTGGACGTCCAACTTCGCCATCACCGTGACCTTTCCGATCCTGCTGGCCGCCATCGGCCTGGCGGCGACCTACGGCATCTACCTGGCTGCGGCGGTGATCTCGGTGTTCTTCGTCCTTAAGTACGTGCACGAGACCAAGGGCAAGGAACTGGAACAGATGGAGGGGTGAGCCCGGACCGGCGCCGGCATCGCGATGAGCGGGCCGGCGTGGGAGTCGGCAGGCGTGGTGCGCCGTGCATCGCGACGCAGGTTTGTTCGGACGGAATACAGACCAGGGCGGACGGCCGGATCAGCTGATCAGGCATCCGTGTCATCGGGAGGGGCGGGAAACAGCATGGGCATGTGGAACCCCGATATCGCAAGCGCGCTGGTCCGCCGGGCCGGTATGCCGCTGCCTGTCGACGATGCCGCTGCCGGGTGCGGTGCGGGCAGGCCTTGCGACGCGCTAGCGACGTTTGGGCGGTGCCGCCACCGATTCGCGGCTGACCAGCCGGTGCGGGACCACGTGGTCCATCAGCACGCGGGTGCTGTCGTCCTTGCGGCGGATGCTGCGCAGCAGGATGTCCACGGCCGCGTTGGCCATGGACGCGATGGGTTGGTGGATGGTGGTCAGTTCCGGCCAGACCGTGGTCGCGGCCGAGGTATCGTCGAAACCGACCACCGAAAGATCACGCGGCACGTCCAGCCCGCGCCGATGGGCGACCGAGATCGCGGCGGCGCCCATGTCGTCGTTGCTGGCGAAGATCGCGGTCGGCGGCCTGCGGTGCGCAAGCAGTTTCTCGGCGGCCTTGAGTCCGGAGCGATAGGTGTAGTCGCCCTGCTGGACGAGGTCGGCGTCGACTTCCAGGCCGGCTTCGTGCAGCGCGGTGACGAAGCCGTCATAGCGCCGCGAGCTGGCGCTCAGGTCGTTGCGTCCGCGGATGAAGCCGATGCGGGCATGGCCGCGTTCGATCAGGTGCTCGGCCATCTCCTTGCCGGCGGTGAAGTCGTCGATCCTGACGCAGGAGATGTCGTTGCTGAAACGTCCCGAGGCGATCGCGACCACCGGCACGCCGGCCTTGACCAGTTCGGTCACCGCGACGCGGGATTCGCACAACGGCGGCGGCAGGATCACGCCATCGACGCGGCGGGCGAGCGCGCGCGCCGCTTCACGCTCGGCTTCGCCACCCAGGCCGTCCCAGTAATCCACTACCAGCTGGATCGCGGTGCGCGAGGCCACGCGCAGCAGTCCCACCAGCAGTTCGCGAAGATAGGCGCCGCTGGGGTTGGTGTAGATCAGGGCGATGCGGGTGTGTTGGGCCGCCGCCAGCGAACTGGCGGCCAGATTGGGCGTGTAGTCCAGTTCGCGCACCGCCTGCATGACCCGCTCGCGGGTGGTGTCGCGCACTTTTCCCTGGCCATTGATGACGCGCGAGACCGTCATCGGCGACACGCCCGCCAGGGCGGCCACCTCATCGATAGTCACGCCGCTGCTCTTGCGGCGGATCGACTTCTTCGGCTTGTCCAACCTGTTTTCCCTTCTTCGACCATGGCCGCGTCTTTCCGCGGCCGCCCGAACCCGGCCAGGCTCGCAGGATGATGATGGAACACATCACGTCCGCGTGCCCGCCTGGCCGGCGAATGTTAACGCTAACCTTGCGTCGGGGCGACCCGGGCCGGCGGCGCGTTCTGCCGGTGCTGGCCGAACTCCTGCTGCTGTGGATGGTGCTGATCGCGGGCGCGGCGCGCGCCGAGGACGGCTACGCGCTGTGGATGCGTTACGTGCCGATGGCTCCGGCGCAGGCCGTGGAAGCCCGGGCGCGCCTGCGCGAATTGGTCGCGCCGGAGGCCACGCCGACCCAGCGCGCCGCGCGCGACGAACTGCTGCGCGGACTGGAGGGCTTGCTGGGGCGGGCGCCGCGCCTGTCCTCCGGCCCCATCGGCGAGGGCACGCTGCTGCTGGGCACGCCCGCTTCCTCGCGGTGGATCGCGACGCTGGGCGATGAAGTGCGCGGATTGGGGCCGGAAGGCTATTTCCTGCGCCAGACGAACATTGACGGAAAAGAAACCCTCGTCGTCGCAGGCGGCGGTGACATCGGCGTGCTGTACGGCGTGTTCCATCTGCTGCGGCTGTTGCAGACCGGTGCTTCGCTGCAGGCCCTGGAGATCCGCGAAGCCCCGCGGCTGAAGCTGCGGTTGCTCAACCATTGGGACGATCTGGACGGGCACGTCGAACGCGGCTATGCGGGCGCGTCGCTGTGGGACTGGCACAAGCTTCCGGATTGGCGAGACCCGCGCTACACCGACTACGCTCGGGCGAACGCGTCGCTGGGGATAAACGGCACCGTCCTCAACAACGTCAACGCCAATGCCCTGAGCCTGACGCCGATGTACCTGGAAAAGGCGGCGGCGCTGGCGGATGTCTTCCGTCCCTATGGCATCCGCGTGTACCTGAGTGCGCGCTTCAGCGCGCCGATCGAGATAGGGGGGCTGGACAGCGCCGATCCGCTGGACCCGCGGGTGCGGCGCTGGTGGCGCGAGAAGGCGCGCGAGATCCACGGTCTGATTCCCGATTTCGGCGGCTTCCTGGTGAAGGCCAATTCCGAGGGCCAGCCCGGCCCGCAGGACTACGGCCGCTCGCATGCCGACGGCGCGAACCTGCTCGCCGACGCGCTGGCGGATTACGGCGGCGTGGTGATGTGGCGCGCCTTCGTCTATTCGCACGAGGTCCCGGACGATCGCGCCAGGCAGGCCCATGCCGAGTTCGTCCACCAGGATGGCCGGTTTCGTCCGAACGTGCTGCTGCAGGTGAAGAACGGGCCGATCGATTTCCAGCCGAGGGAGCCGTTCCATCCCCTGTTCGGCGCGATGCCGAAAACGCCGCTGATGATGGAGTTCCAGATCACCAAGGAGTATCTGGGCTTCGCCACCCACCTGGTCTATCTGGGCACGCTTTATGAAGAGACGCTGCGCGCCGATACCCATGCGCGCGGCGCCGGATCCACGGTGGCGCGGGTCGTGGACGGTTCGCTGCACGGCGCGGCGCTGACCGGCATGGCGGGCGTGGCCAACGTGGGCGCCGATCGCAACTGGAGCGGTTCCCACTTCGATCAGGCCAACTGGTACGCGTTCGGCCGGCTGGCGTGGAATCCCCATCTGGCCGCGCGTGACATCGCCCGCGACTGGGTCGCGATGACCTTCTCGCCCGACCCGGCGGTGGTGCGGCCGGTGGTGGACATGATGATGGTATCGCGCGAGGCGGCGGTGGACTACATGACCCCGCTGGGCCTGCATCACCTGATGGCACGCGGTCATCACTACGGCCCCGGCCCCTGGGTCGACGGTGGCCCGCGCGCGGACTGGACCTCGGTCTACTATCACCGCGCCGATCGCGACGGCATCGGCTTCGATCGCAGCGTCAGGGGCAGCAATGCCGTGGCCCAGTACATGCCGCCGGTGGCGCGCGTGTTCGGCGACGTCGATCGCGTGCCCGAGCCGCTCCTGCTGTGGTTCCACCACGTGCGCTGGGACCATCGCATGCAATCCGGGCGTTCCCTGTGGGACGAAATGGTTCACCGCTATTCGCGCGGCGTGGCCCGCGTGGGCGACATGCGCGCCACCTGGGAGGGCCTGCGTGGCCGGGTGGACGACGTGCGGCATCGCGAAGTGGCCGCCTTCCTGCGCATCCAGCAGCGTGAGGCGCAGTGGTGGCGCGATGCGAGCCTGGCCTACTTCCAGTCCATCAACGGGTTGCCGCTGCCCGCAGGCGAAGCGCCGCCACCGCGGCCGCTGGCGTACTACCAGTCCCTGCGATTTCCCTATGCGCCGGGAGACGGACGATGAACCGGGGAGCCTTGTTCGCCCGGGGCATCGCCTGCGTCGCGCTGTGGTGCATGGCGGCGCCATGCACGCACGCGCAGGAAGCGAACCGCCCGGCGTTGCTGCATGAGTTGTTCCAGGATCACGCGGTCTTGCAGCGCGATGCGCCGCTGCGTATCTGGGGCCAGGCCGCGCCGGGGCAGCAGGTCAGCGTGTCCTTCGCCGGCGCCGCGTCGGCGACGCGGGCGGGGAACGACGGCGCATGGGAAATCCGCCTGCCCGCGCAGGCGGCTGGCGGACCCCATGATCTGCGGGTCGAAGCGGGCGATGCCGTGCAGACCGTGCGCGACATATGGCTTGGCGATGTATGGCTGTGCGCCGGGCAGTCGAACATGGAACTGCCCGTCTGGCGCTCGCTGGATGCGGGCGGGGAGATCGCCGCCGCCACGGACGCGCGCATCCGCCTGTTCACCGTTCCGCGGGCCGGTGCGATCACGCCGCAGTCGCACTTCTCCGAACCGACCGCCTGGCGGATTGCATCGCCGGAGACGGTGCGGGATTTCTCGGCGGCCTGCTTCTACTTCGCACGCGAACTGCGCAAGACGATCGACGTGCCGATGGGACTGATCCAGGCGGCCTGGGGCGGTTCGCGGATCGAGGCCTGGACCAGTGTGGACGCGCTGCGCGCGGGCGGGCAGGGGGGCGAGGCGCTCGACGTGCTGTCACTGTATGCCGCCGACCCGATCGCCGCGGTCGCGCGCTGGGGCGCGCACTGGCAGCGCTGGTGGAATGCGCGCAAGGAAACGGCCGCCGGTGACGAACCGTGGCGCGCGGATGCGCCGGCCGATCCGGCGTGGCGGCCGGCGTCCGCCGGACTCGGCGCCTGGGAGCGCTGGGGTGTCCCCGAACTGGCGGCCTACGACGGCATGGTGTGGTACCGCGCGCAGGTGGAACTGAGCGCGGCGCAGGCCGCGCGTGGGGCCGTGCTCGAACTGGGAGTGGCCGATGAAACGGACATGACCTGGGTCAATGGCGTGCCCGTCGGTAGCAGCTATGGCGCCGATGCCGCGCGCGCCTACGCGCTGCCGCGGGGCCTGTTGCGGGAAGGCGCCAACAGCGTGGTCGTCAACGTGCTGGATACCTGGCGCGAAGGCGGGCTCGCCGGCCCGGCGACCGCGCATGCGCTGCGCTTTGACGACGGCAGCCGGGTGCCACTGGATGCGGACTGGCGCTACCGGCCCGCGCCCGGTACCGACGCGCCGCCCAGCGCGCCCTGGCAGGCGGCGGCGGGTCTGTCGACGTTGTACAACGGCATGATCGCGCCGCTCGGTCGCTACGGACTACGCGGTTTCCTCTGGTACCAGGGCGAGTCCAACACCGCCGACGGCGCGCGCTACGCGGCGCGACTGCGCACGCTGCGCGCGGACTGGCGCCGGCAACTGGGCGACGGCCTGCCGATGCTGGTGGCGCAACTGGCCGGTTACGGCATGCCGCCTTCCGCACCGACGGAAAGTGGATGGGCGGAGGTCCGCGAAGCGCAGCGCCGGGTGGTGGCGGAGGAGCCGCGCTCGGGGTTGGCGATCGCGATCGACATCGGCGATCACTACGACATCCATCCGCCGAACAAGCAGGAACTGGCGCGACGGCTGGCGCGCGCGGCGCGCCACGTGATCTATGGCGAGCGCGCGCTCGCGCCTTCCGGCCCGGTGCCGCGCGAGGCGCGGCGGACCGCCGATGCGGTGGTGGTGACGTTCGATGGCGTCACCGGCGCGCTGGCGACGACGGGCGCGGCCGGTCCGATCGGCTTTGAGCTGTGCGGTGGCGAAGCGGACGGTTGCCGTTATGCGGGCGCGACGATCGATGGCCATCGTGTGGTCCTGCGTGCACCGCAACGGTCCGGCGATGCCGGACGGGTGCGCTACTGCTGGGCCGACGGGCCGACCTGCACCCTGCGTGACGGCGCCGGCCTGCCCGCCGGACCTTTCGAACTTCCACTCACCGCGGCCGAGACGACCCGATGAACGCATCCTTCCGCAACGGAATTCGCGCGCGCGATCCCAATCCGGATCGAAACACGTCGCCATGCCTGCCATCGTCGTCCCGAATAAGGACGATGGGATGGCTGCTCGCCAGCGGCCTGGCCCTGCTGCTGGCCACCGCGCCGGCGCATTCGGCGCCACCGGCCGACGCCGCCGCGCCGGTGTTCTTCGACTGGTTCGAGTACACCGGCCGCGACGCCGCGTTCGAACCGGCGCTGCCCGCCGGCCACTACCGCAATCCGGTGCTGGCCGGCTTCCACGCCGATCCCAGCATCGTTGCCGCGCGGGGCAAGTTCTACCTGGTCAATTCCAGCTTCACCTTCTATCCCGGCATCCCGGTGTTCGAGAGCGACGACCTGGTCCACTGGAAACAGATCGGCAACGTCATCGAGCGGCCCACCCAGCTGGATTTCGACGGGCTGAGCGTCTCGCGCGGCATCTTCGCGCCCACCATCGAATACCACGACGGGGTGTTCTACGTGGTCACCACGGCCACCGACAGCGGCGGCAATTTCATCGCCACCGCCCGCGATCCGGCCGGGCCCTGGTCCGATCCGCACTGGCTGCCGACCATCGGCGGCATCGATCCGTCACTGTTCTTCGATCAGGACGGCAAGGTCTACCTGCTCAACAACGACGAGCCGGTCGGTCCTCCGCGCTACGATGGCCATCGCGCGATCTGGATGCAGGAGATCGACCTGCAGCGCCTGCAGCCGATCGGCCCGCGCAAGGTACTGATCGATGGCGGCGTCTCCCCGGAAACGAACCCGATCTGGATCGAAGGACCGCATCTGTACCAGCGCGATGGCTGGTATTACCTGTCCGACGCCGAAGGCGGGACCGGGCCGCAGCATTCGCAGGTGGTGCTGCGCAGCCGGCAGGTGTGGGGGCCGTATGTGCCGTATCCGGGCAATCCGATCCTGACCCAGCGCGATCTGCCGGTCGATCGGTCGTTGCCGATCACCAACGCCGGGCATGCCGATCTGGTCGAAGGGCCCGACGGGACGTGGTGGGCGGTGTTCCTGGCCAGTCGCAATTACCAGCAGCGCCACTACAACACCGGACGCGAAACCTATCTGCTGCCCGTGCAATGGCGCGACGGATGGCCGGTGATCCTGCCGGCCGGCCAGACCATCCCGTACATCGCACGCGCGCCGTCGTGGATGCGCACAGATGCCGCGCAGGCGCCGTCCACCGGAAATTTCGTCCATCGCGACGAGTTCGACGGCATGGCGCTGGCACGCGAATGGCTGCGCGTGCGCGTGCCCAGGCGGGATTGGGCGGATCTGGCCACGCGCCCGGGCGCGCTGGCCCTCCATCCGCTGGCCGAAGGCCTGGACACGCTGCGCAACCCGGCGTTCCTGGGACGCCGCCAACAGCACCTTCGCTTCGATGCCAGCACGGCGATGTCGCTGCCCGGCGCCGGTGTCGCGGCCGGGCTGGCCGCGTTCCAGAGCGAGACGCATTGGTACTTGCTCGGTACGCGCCGAACAAGCGGCGGCAGGCTGCAGGTGTTCCTGGAGGGGCGGTGGGGCACCGGCGCCGCACGCACGCTTGCCACCCGCGAGGTCGAGGCCGGTGGCGCGCTGCGCCTGAAGATCGACGGTGACGAAGGCGCTTATGGATTCGCCTTCGATGCCGGCGACGGCCGCGGCTGGCAATCGCTGGCGCGCGACATCGACGGCACCGTACTGAGCACCGACCGGGCCGGCGGCTTCGTCGGCACGTTGCTGGGTCCCTTCGCGCGCGACGAACGTGCCCACTGAGCGGGAGAGAACGATGACCATCACCGAACCGAAATGCCAGGCACACCTCCGCAACGCGTCGCGCCTGCGCGCGCTGGCCCTGTGCGCGCTCGCGTTGCTCGCCGCGCGCCCCGTGGCCGCGGATGAACCAGCGCCCTGGCTGGATACCCGTAGCGGCTTCGAGGAACGCGCGGCGGCGTTGGTGGCGCGCATGACGCTGGAGGAAAAGGCCGCGCAGATGCAGAACGCCGCGCCCGCCATCGAACGCCTCGGCGTGCCCGCCTACGACTGGTGGAACGAGGGCCTGCACGGGGTCGCGCGCGCCGGCCAGGCCACCGTGTTTCCGCAGGCGATCGGCCTGGCGGCCACCTTCGACGTGCCGCTGATGGGCGAGGTCGCCACCGCCATCAGCGACGAGGCGCGCGCCAAGCACCACCAGTTCGTGCGCGAGGGCGCGCATGGCCGCTACCAGGGCCTGACCTTCTGGTCCCCGAACATCAACATCTTCCGGGACCCGCGCTGGGGCCGTGGCCAGGAAACCTATGGCGAGGATCCCTACCTGACCGCGCGCATGGGCGTGGCGTTCGTGCGCGGCCTGCAGGGCGACGACCCGACGCACCGCAAGCTGGACGCCACCGCCAAGCACTTCGCGGTGCACAGTGGCCCGGAAGCCGACCGCCATCATTTCGATGCCCGTCCGAGTCGGCGGGATCTGTTCGACACCTACCTGCCCGCGTTCGAGGCGCTGGTGAAGGAGGGCCAGGTGGACGCGGTGATGGGCGCCTACAACCGCGTCTACGGCGAGTCGGCCAGCGCCAGCCGGTTCCTGATGCGCGATCTCCTACGGCGAGATTGGGGCTTCACCGGCTACGTGGTATCCGATTGCTGGGCCATCGTCGATGTATGGAAGAACCACAAGATAGTGGCCACCCGCGAGGAAGCAGCCGCGCTGGCGGTCAAGAACGGCACCGAACTGGAATGCGGCGAGGAATACGCCACGCTGCCCGCCGCCGTGCGCCGGGGCCTGATCAGCGAGGCGGAAATCGACGAGGCGGTGACGCGGCTGTTCACCGCGCGGATGCGGCTGGGCATGTTCGATCCGGCGTCGCGCGTGCGCTGGGCGCGCATGCCGTACACCGTCAACCAGTCGCCGGCGCACGATGCGCTGGCACTCAAGGCCGCCCGCGAATCGCTGGTGCTGCTGAAGAACGACGGCATCCTGCCGTTGTCGCGCAGCCTGAAGCGCATCGCGGTGATCGGCCCGACCGCCGACGACACCATGGCGCTGCTCGGCAACTACTTCGGCACGCCGGCCGCGCCGGTGACCCTGTTGCAGGGCATTCGCGACGCGGTGCCGGGGATCCGGGTGACCTACGCGCGCGGCGTGGATCTGGTGGAGGGGCGCGACGACCCCGCTGCCACCCCGCTGATCGAAGCGACCTACCTGCGACCGTCCGCCGATTCCGTCGAACGCGGCCTGCGCGGCGAGTACTTCCGCAGCCGGGATCTGTCCGGCGCGCCGGCGCTGGTGCGAACCGACGCGCAGATCGGATTCCGCTGGGATCGCGGATCGCCCACCGACAACCTGCTCGCGCGTGGCGAGGCGGCGCCGGGGCAGGGGATACCGAGCGACGGCTTCAGCATCCGCTGGAGCGGCCAACTGCTGCCGCCGGTGTCGGGCAAGTACCGGATCGAGGCGGCGGCCGACGACGGCTTCCGCCTGTACCTGGATGGCGTGCGGGTGCTGGATCACTGGACCGCCAGCGATCGCCTGCGCAGCGATGGCGTCGAGCTGGATCTTCAGGCTGGCCGCGCCTACGACCTGCGCCTGGAGTACTACGATGGCGAACGCGATGCCGCGGTCCGGCTGGCCTGGCGCATGCCGGGCGCCAAGCCGCCGTTCGAGGAGGCGCTGGATGCGGCGCGCGACGCGGACGTGGTGATTTTCGCGGGCGGACTCACCGGCGATGTCGAAGGCGAGGAAATGACCGTCAATTATCCCGGCTTCGCCGGCGGCGACCGCACCGATCTGCGCCTGCCGGCGACCCAGCGCAAACTGCTGGAAGCGCTGCACGCCACCGGCAAACCGGTGGTGCTGGTCCTGACCGGCGGATCCGCACTGGCGGTGGATTGGGCCGACGCCAATCTGCGCGCCATCCTGATGAGCTGGTATCCCGGTCAACGTGGAGGCTCGGCGGTGGCCGAGGCGCTGTTCGGCGACATCAGCCCCGCCGGCCGCCTGCCGGTCACGTTCTACAAGGCGGATGAAGTACTGCCTGCATTTGACGACTATCGCATGCAGGGACGCACCTACCGTTACTTCGATGGCACCCCGCTGTATCCGTTCGGGCATGGGTTGTCGTACACCCGCTTCGACTACCGGCGCCTGCGGGTGGACAAGCGTACGGTGAAGCCGGACGCGACGGTGCGGATCAAGCTGCGGGTGGAGAACATCGGCGAGCGCGCCGGTGATGAAGTCGTGCAACTGTATGTCCGCCCCGTCCAGGCCCGGCCCGGCGATGCGCGGCAGGAGTTGCGCGGTTTCCAGCGCATCCACCTGCGGCCCGGCGAACGGCGCGCGCTGACGTTCGACCTGGTGCCGGAGTCCGCCCTGCGACGCTACGACGAAGCACGCCAGGCCTACATTGTTCCACCCGGCCGCTACGAGGTGCGGGTGGGCGGCTCCAGCGCCGACGCGCGTGCCACTGCGCAATTCGAGGTGAAGGCCGCCGATGACTGATTCAACCGTGGGACCGGCATCGCCGGAATTGCATGGCACCGATGCCAGGGGGAAAACACGCATGTCCAGCCGAGAACAGCCGCTGTCGATCCGCGAGAAGCTGGGCTACAGCCTGGGCGATCTCGCGGCCAACCTGATTTTCCAGACGCTGATCACCTATCTGGCGTTCTTCTACACCGATGTCTACCGGCTGCCGCCGGCGACCGCGGCCACCATCATCTTCGTGGTGGGACTGCTGGGCGCGTTCGTGTTCACGCCAGTAATCGGCATCGTCGCCGATCGCACCTCCACCCGCTGGGGCAAGTTCCGGCCCTGGATCCTGTGGACCGCGGTGCCATTCGGCGTGCTGTCGCTGCTGGCCTTCAGTACGCCGCAACTGGGAGAGCGGGGCAAGATCATCTACGCGCTGGCCACCTACAGCCTGCTGGTGCTGGTGTACGCGGCCAACAACCTGCCGTATTCGGCGCTCAGCGGCGTGCTCACCGGCAGCATGGCCCAGCGCAACAGCCTGTCCTCGTACCGGTTCGTGGCGGTGATGATTGCCCAGTTCATCATCCAGGTGCTGCTGCTGCCGCTGGTCCTGATCCTGGGCGACGGGGATCGGGTGAGGGGATTCGAGAGCGTGATGACCCTGTTCGCGGTGGTTGGCACGGTGTTCTTCCTGATCACCTTCCTCACCACGCGCGAGCGCATCGTTCCCACCCGCGAGCAGTCCGCCGGCGTGTTGCAGGATCTGGCCGATCTGCTGCGCAACCGGCCGTGGCAGGTGATGCTGGCCCTGACGGTGCTGGTGTTCACCAACCTGGCGTTGAAGGGCGGCACCTACATCTACTATTTCCAGTACTACATGAGCGAGGCCGCGCTGGCCGCTTTCCTGCGCGATTCCGGTTTCAATGGCCTGATCGCTTCGTTGAACGCCATGCTGACCGGCGCGGGCCTGGCCGGCTTCCAGTGGCCGGAGGATCCGGCCACGTCCACCTTCAGCCTGTTCAACGGCGGTGGCATCGTCTGCATGATCCTGGGCATCGGCGTGTCGCGCCGCCTGGCCGATCGGTTTGGCAAGCGCGATGTCTTCGGCGTCGCGCTGCTGGTCTCCACGCTGTTCCTGCTGGCGTTCTACCTGTTTCCGCCCACCGCGGTGGGCTGGGTGTTCGTCGCCTTCATGCTGCACGGCTTCTGCTACGGCATCACCATCCCGCTGTTGTGGGCGATGATCGCCGACGTGGCCGACTATTCGGAATGGAAGAACCACCGGCGGGCCACCGCGATCATCTTCTCGGCGATGCTGTGCGGGCTGAAAATCGGCCTCAGCACCGGCGGTGCGCTGGTCGCCGGCATCCTCGCCCATTACGGCTACCAGGCCGGGCTGGAAACTCAACCGGCCGCCGTGGTGGACGGCATCCGCCTGACCGTCAGCGTCTATTGCGCCCTTCCGTTCCTGATCGCGGTGGCGCTGCTCTTCATCTACGAGATCGACAAGCGGATGGAAGTGCGCATCGAGCACGAACTCGACCAGCGCCGCCGCGCCGTCGACCGCCCCCTGCACGCCGAGGTTTCCTCCCCATGACCGACATCCTCCCCCACGGAGAGCCGGCAACGCCGGCCGCCGAACTGGAACGACTGGCCGCGTGCGCCATCTCGCAGCCGTTGCTCACCCATCTGTACACCGCGGATCCGTCAGCGCATGTGTTCGACGGGCGCCTGTACATCTACCCGTCCCACGACATCGACGGCGGCGCCGCCTTCGACGACGACGGTGGCCATTTCGTCATGGAGGACTACCACGTGCTGCGGATGGATTCGCCGGATGGCCCGGCGACCGATTGCGGCGTCGCCCTGCACTTACGCGATGTGCCATGGGCGGAGCGGCAGATGTGGGCGCCGGACGCGGCTTGCCGCGATGGAAAGTATTACCTGTACTTTCCCGCCAAGCAGGCCGATGGCCTGTTCCGGATCGGCGTGGCCGTTTCGGAGCGACCGGAGGGACCGTTCACCGCCGAGCCCGAACCCATCGCGGGCGCCTACTCGATCGACCCGGCGGTCTTCCGGGACGATGACGGCGAGCACTACCTCTACTTTGGCGGCATCTGGGGCGGGCAACTGCAGAAGTACCGCGACAACCGCCATGATGCCACGCACGAGGAGCCGACTCCGGACGCGCCCGCGCTCGGGCCGCGGGTGGCCCGCCTGGATACCGGCATGAAGACGCTGGCCGAACCCGCGCGCGAAATCATGATCCTGGACCAGCAGGGACAACCCCTGCGCGCCGGCGATCACGAACGACGGTTCTTCGAGGGCGCCTGGGTGCACAAGCATGCAGGCCGCTATTACTTCTCCTACTCCACCGGCGACACCCATTTGCTCTGCTACGCGGTGGGCGACAGCCCCTATGGGCCGTTCACCTACCAGGGCGTGATCCTCACTCCGGTGGTCGGCTGGACCACGCACCACTCCATCTGCGCGTTCGCGGACAAGTGGTACCTGTTCTATCACGACGCCCTGCTGTCGGGCGGCGCCACCCACCTGCGCACCGCCAAGTGCACGGAACTGCGGCATGACGCGCACGGCCACATCCGCACCATCCACCCCTATGGCGACTGAGACCCGTCGTTTGCCCCGGGACGATGCGTCCGCACCGATGCCGCCGGGCGAAACGATTCGTCTGCACAGGGGATCGCTGGAGGTCGAGCTGGCACCGGCCGCCGGCGGCCGCGTCGCCCGGATCCGGTTCGACGGCGTGGATTGGCTGATTGGTCCCCTCGATGGCTGGCCCGACACCATCGCGTGGGGTTGTTATCCCATGGTGCCGTGGGCCGGACGCGTGCGCGCGGGTCGCTTCCAGGCAGGTGGGCGCGCCTACCAACTGCCGGTGAACTTCGGGGGCCACGCCATCCATGGCCTCGGCTTTTCCCGCTCCTGGCGAATCGAGTCGCAGGATGACGACACCGCAACCCTGTCCCTGCTGCTGCCGCAGGATGGCTACTGGCCTTTTGGCGGTCTCGCGAGACAGGTAATCACCCTGCACGACCACGGTCTGCGGCTGGACCTGTCGGTACAGGCTGGCGACCAGCCCATGCCGGCCGTGCTGGGCTGGCATCCCTGGTTCCGCAAGCCCGACCGGCTCGTCTTCCATCCCTCGGCCATGTATCCGCGGGACCACGATGGCATCGCGACGCTCCCGCCGGTGCCGCCCCGGCCCGGCCCCTGGGATGACTGCTTCATCGCCGAAGACGGCGCCGTGCTGGAACGCGCGCGGCAACGACTCCACGTCACATCCGATTGCACGCACTGGGTGGTGTACGACGGCGCCGGGCACGCGACCTGCGTGGAACCACAGACGGGGCCGCCGGACGGATTCAATCTTGCGCCGCGCATCGTTGAGCCGGGACAGACGTTGGCAATCTGGATGGTGTTGCGGTGGTCATGAAGCGTTGGCGGCTCCACCAGTATTGAACGCCGGGGGATTGAACGCCTTCAATGGCAGCAACCGCCGCTTCGCCAAGCGCGTGGCCAAGCTGGGCGTTTTCCTCAAGCAGTTTGCTGCCGATAACGGCATCGACCCATCTGCGGGACAGCAACTGATGAACACGCCGGTCGCTGACATCGACCCGATGTGACAAAGAGGATGAGCCTGCACGATACGCAAGATCGCGCAGGCCATCTCTTTAGAAAAGGCGGTTTGCAGAAAGCACCTTTGTCCATGCGAGGCTCATGAGCGTGCCTCTCCGCGGACGGGCATTGACCAATGACTCTCCTGCACTGCAAGGACAGGTGGCGGTCAACGGTGATCTCTATCACAAGTGTCCGCTTGAAGCGTAATGAAAGTGGCGATGGCATTCACCTCATTGCATCGTTGGCGCACCACTTGGGTGCAATGATGTTCATGCCATTGCATTATCAAAACCGCTCCGATATTTATTACAACGCCATTACGGCAAAGTTAAAACTGACAGGGGGCGCGGTACAACAACGTCTTTGTTTTTCGGATTCGCAGGAATTCCGGCTTGGAAGGGGGCCGGCAGACCGGCGACGCGTCCCAGCGTCCCGTAGTCGCTTCTCCCCCACAACAGGAGCCGGTTCCAAATGAAGAGAGAGACATCCCGCACCGCTCACCCCCGCGCTGGCAGGCTGGCGCTTGCCCTGACACTCGCGCTCGCCAGCAGCTCGGCATGGGCGCAATCCACGACCGGCAATATCTCCGGCAGCGTGGCCAATGGCGCGGGCAAGACCGTGCTCATCGAGAACAACAGTGGTTTCAGTCGCGAGGTCGCGGTGGATGAGCGCGGCCGATACGCCCTGGGCAACCTCCCGCTGGGCACTTACAAGGTCACGGTGAAGCAGGACGGCGCGGCGGTCGAAACCCGCGAGAACGTGGCCATCACCGTGGGCGCGAGCACTGTCGTTTCGTTCGCGGGCACGGGCGACCTGCAGACCCTGAGCACGGTCAGCGTGACCGGATCGCGACTCAATCCCATCGATGTCACCACGGTGGATACCCGTACGGTGGTGACCTCTGAACAGCTGCTGCAATTGCCATTGGGGCGCACCGCCGAAGCCATCGCGCTGCTGGCGCCGGGTGTGGTCAACAACAGCGGCGGATTCGACAACGGCCCGCTGGGTGGTTCGCTTCCCAGTTTCGGCGGATCCGCCGCCAGTGAAAACGCCTACTACCTCAACGGCTTCAACACCACCACGGCCAGCAACAGCCTGGGCGGCCTGACGCTGCCCTACGGGGCGATCGACCAGCAGGAAATCTTCACCGGCGGCTACGGCGCGCAGTACGGCCGCAGCAATGGCGGCGTGATCAACCAGGTCGGCAAGCGCGGCGACAACGAGT
The DNA here is from genome assembly GCF_052044485.1 of Pseudoxanthomonas sp. 22568. Lineage (NCBI taxonomy): Bacteria > Pseudomonadati > Pseudomonadota > Gammaproteobacteria > Lysobacterales > Lysobacteraceae > Pseudoxanthomonas > Pseudoxanthomonas sp. 22568. The sequence goes on along the minus strand of NZ_JBQENC010000009.1, from coordinate 60,784 downwards.
GGCATTTCGGCGCGGCGGTGATCTGGGAACCGAATGGGCTGAAGGCCAAGCAGAAGAACATCTACTGGCGTCCCGACAGCCTTGGCAGCACCAACAAAAACACTGCCTACGACTACGCACGGGCCGCCAACGGTCTGTACCAGCCGTTGAGTGAGAGCGAATCCAGTACGACCACCTACAGTGCCTATGCCGGCGGCCCGATATTCAAGGATCGGCTGTTCTTTTTCGTCGCCGCCGAACAGGCGGATTCCGATGGCGTGCGCGTGCTGTCCAACCGTGATTCCGCCAACGGCGCCAACGGCGGCTGGACGGACTACAGCTACACCCAGCAGCGCTGGTACGCAAAGCTGGATTGGTACATCACAGACAATCATCTGCTCGAACTAACCGGCGCCAGTGACGAATACGAAACCAGCGGGCAGATCTACCGTTACGACTACCTAACCCGCGAGCGCGGCACGTACTATGCCGACGATTCCCGACAGGAAGCCGGACCCACACTGTATCTTGGCAAGTACACCGGCTATTTCGGCGAGAACGTCACCGTAACCGCCCTGTATGGCGAAATGTCCACACCCGATGAGGTGACGCCATCCGGCTATGACCCAGCCAACGGCCCGCTGATCGCCGACGCCACGCAGCAGAATCCCGCGTACACCGGTGGTGCGCCTATCCTCGGCACGCAGAAGGTCATCTCGACCAGCGATCCGGACCGCGAGTACAAGAAAACCAATACCCGCCTGAATCTGGAATGGCGGGTCGGCGACCACACGCTCAGCTTCGGCATCGACAACCAGAAGTCCGAGGGCATCAACATCGGCTCTATCCTGTCCGGCCCCGGATACTCATGGACCTATGGCCGAACCGACGATCCCAACGGCCTGCAAACCAACGGCCTGATCACCCAGGCGGCGAATGAAGATGGGGGCATCGGTGCACCGAGCCCGGGCCTGGTGGATCCGGTGCATGGCGCCAGCGGCTACTACGTCATCAGGAACATCAACACCAGTCTGTATTCCTACGAGGCCAAGCAGAAGGCGTACTACATCGAGGACAAGTGGCAGATTACCGACAACCTGCTGCTCAACCTGGGCCTGCGCAAGGACGAATTCACCAATTACACGCCATTCGGCCAAGCCTACATCGAGGTCAAGGACGCATGGGCGCCCCGCATCGGTTTCAGCTGGGACGTCCACGGCGATTCCACCTTGAAGGTGTTCGGCAACCTTGGCCGCTACTACCTCGGCCTGCCACTGTCACCGGTTGGCCTGTTCACGCCGGCGATAAATACCAGTACCTACTACACCTACAGCGGTATCAACGCCGACGGCACGCCGATCATTTCCCAGCAGTTGGGATCCGCGGTGTCGGCCAACTCGCGCTTCGGCCGCATCGCGGATGTGCGCACCGCGGTGGCCAAGGACATCGAAGGCGAGAACCAGGACGAAATCATCCTGGGCTTCACCAAGCAGCTGGAGAGTGGCTGGGTTTACGGTGTCCGCGCTACCCATCGACGCCTGAATGCCAGCATCGACGACCAGAACTATGACGTGTCCAATACCGCCTTGATCGAGGCCGCCGCCGCGCAGGGCATCACCATTGACTGGTCGAAGGTATCCGGCGCGGCGCTGATCAATCCGGGCAAGACCAACACCTGGGGTGTGATTGGCACCGATGGCCAGTTCCATGAGGTCACGGTGACCCGCGAGGCGGCCGGATTCCCGGAACTCAAGCGCAACTACTCGGCGGTGGAGTTCAATCTGGAGCGTCCGTTCGACGGAAAGTGGTACACGAAGTTCAACTACGTGTGGTCGCACAGCTATGGCACCACCGAGGGCCAGTTGCGTTCGGACCTGTGGCGTACCGGTGGCGCGCTCGGCAGCTACCAGGGCCAGGCCTCGGTATCGACCACGCAGAGCTGGGACCACGCCGCGCTGATGGAACACTTCAACGGCGACCAGTCCAATGATCATCGCCACCAGATCAAGCTGTATGGCTACTACCAGCTGACTCCGGAGTGGGGCGTGTCCGGCAACCTGAGCATGATTTCCGGCGCGCCCCGCAACTGCCTGGGCAACTACTACGGCGACACCTACACCGGCACGGACCCGGCCGGCTATGGCACCAGCGCGATCACCGGCGGCCCGTACCACTACTGCTATGACCCGAGCACCGATACCGGCCGACCCTCACCCCCCGGGTCGCAGGGGCGTCTGGGTTGGGTGAACCAGATCGACCTGGGCGTGCTGTACAAGCCCGCCTTCGCCGAGGGCAAGCTGGCCTTCAGCTTCAACGTCTTCAACGTCACGAACGAGGATGCGGCGACCAACATCTACCCGTTCTCACAGCTGCCCGACAAGACGTTGAATCCGCTGTACAACCAGCCGGTCGCCTATCAGACGCCCACGTATGCGCGCCTGACCGTCAGTTACGACTACTGACCGGCGCAAACGCACGTCGCGGGCCTGGACGTGCGATGCGAAGGGCTGCCACCTCGCGTGGTGGCCCTTCTTCCTCTCATGTGCCGGTTCGTCGGCGCTGGCGAGCGGCGACCACCCAATGGGGTCCAAAAGGGCGCCGATGCCGTGCCGGTGTGAGGAAACCTGGATAGCGTCCTGCCTGCGGGGCAGCACGGGGTGCTCGTGCATGCGCCGCACGCTTGGGCTCGCCCCTGGTTGACTGTCTACCTACTAGTAGGTAAAGTCGCCTCACTCTCTGACAGGAACGACCCCGTGGGCATTTCTCCTATCGGCTGGCTCCACACACTGGGCAGCCTTCCGGCCATTCCCCTTGCCGCCTACATGCTGTTCAAGTACGGGCGGATCGTTCCCGAAACCCGCGCCGGGCGTGCGTATTTCTGGTTCATGCTGCTGGGGGTGCTGACGGTGTATCCGATTGCGCACCAGCCAATCAGCGCCATCGTGGCGTCCGTCACGCTGGCGATGCTGTTGCTGGGTTACGGCATCGCGCGGTGGCGAACGGCGAAGACCTTCTGGAAACATGTGCAAACGATTGCCCTGAGCATCAGCGTGTTCCTGCTGATGGTCCCCACGGTCAGCGAAAGCCTGCGCAGGCTGCCGGTGGGCCATCCGCTGGTGACCGATTTGAAGGACCCGCTGCTGCTCGGCGTGCAGGGCGCGCTGTTTCTGGCGTTGATCATCGGCATCCCCTTGCAGATGCTCGCGCTGCGCAGGCAAAAAATCCTCCAGGCCGGGTGAACGATTGATGCCTACTCCAGAAACAGACATGCAGCCGCAGTACTCGCCCAAGGCGCAGGAGATCATCCGGCGGGCGAACGAGCTGCTGGCCTCCGGCGGGTACAACGGTTTCAGCTATGCGGACATCGCGGAACTGGTCGACGTACGCAAGGCCAGCATCCACCACCACTTCCCCGCAAAAGTGGATCTGGTGAAGGCGACGGTGGCGCAGCATCGGGAGGCCACCCGGCGCGGCCTGCGCGCGCTGGACGAATCCACCCCGGATGCTTTCGCGCGGCTGCTGGCCTATTCGCGCTACTGGGCGGACTGCATCCAGGCCTCCAATCCACCCATCTGCATCTGCGCGCTGCTGGCGGCGGAACTGCCCGCGGTACCTGCCGAAATCGCCGATGAGGTGAAGGTGCATTTCAACGACCTTCATGCCTGGATTGGCCGAACCCTGGCGCAAGGCGTGGAGCAGGGCCACATGCGATTGAACGACACTCCGTCCGCGGAAGCGTCCGTATTCATGGCGTCGATACACGGCGCCATGCTCTCCGCGCGGGCGACCGGCAATGCCTCGGTGTTCTGGGAGATCGCGAAGGCGGCGACCGACCGGTTGAGGTCGGTGTAGAGCCGGCGAGCGGCCTAGTCCAGCTTCCACACGGAAACCGGAATCGAGCCGTCCGATCTGGCCGGCACCCGGTAGGTCAGCACGCCGTTGTCCAGGGTGTACTCGCGCTGCTGGCTGGTGCCTTCCCAGTTCGGGAACGAGGCGCCTTCGATGCGGAAGGTGAGGGTGTGCCGCGAGGCGTCGACCGCAATCGTGCCGTAGTGGGTGCTGGAACCCAGCGCGGCCGAGGCATACTCGTCGGCGCTGCCGCGTGCTTTGTCGTCCGAGGCGAACCGCAGGCGTTCGGACTTGAAGATCTGCAGGGAATAGCGCCCCCGGGCATCGACGATCAGGCGGCCCGTGGGGGACTCGCCGTAGTCCCGGACGCGTTCTCCGCCGGGCAGGATCTTGTCCGCCGCGACCAGTGTCCAGGTGCCCCGCAGGGGCGATTCCGGTGAAGCGGCGCGTGCGTCGCGCGCGGCCAGGCCGGCGAGCATCGCGAGGGTCATGCCGAGGATGGGATTCATGGCGGGGGAACCGTGCGTGGGGTTGGCGAAAACGGTACCCTGCCGCCAGCATTTCAAAAATGCATTCATGATGATATCTGTCATTCCAAAATCGAATCCTTGAAATGAAGCCCCTGGACATCACCGCGGTGCAGGCCTTCGTGACGGCGGCGGAACTGCAGAGCTTCACCCGTGCCGCCGATGCGCTGGAGACCACGCAGTCCGCCATCAGCCTCCGGCTGGGCAAGCTGGAGGCGCAGCTCGGCAGGCGGCTGATGGAGCGTTCGCCTCGCCATGTCCGGCTTTCCGCGGAAGGCCAGGCGTTCCTGGAGGTCGCGCGCGAATTGCTCTCGGCCCACGACCGCGCCGTCGCGGCATGGGATGTCGAAGCGCGCCGGCTGGTGGTTGGCATCAGCCACGAACTTATCGGCAGCGAACTGCCTTCGCTCCTGCGACGGATCAACGCCCACGATCCGGCTTTGCGGGTGGAGATGCGCGTGGGCGGCAGCCGCGATCTGATGGCGCTGTACGACCAGGATGAACTCGATGCGGCCTGGGTACTGCGGCCGGATGATCGTCGCAAGCGGGGCAAGGCCATCCATTCGGAGCCGATGGCCTGGGTGTCGGTGCCGGGATGGCGGCCGGTTCCCGGCCAGCCCTTGCCGCTGGCGACGCAGGGCAAGGCCTGCCGCATTCGCAACGCGGCCACGCGCGCGCTCGATGAAGCCGGCATTGCGTGGGAGGAAGTCTTCGTTGGTAGGGGCGCCGCCACGGTCGGCGCGGCGGCGACGGCCGGCATGGCCGTTGCCGTCCTGGCGCCGCGCACCGCGCCCCCTGGCACGGTGGACGCCGGCGACATACTCTCCTTGCCGCCGATTCCCGCGCAGGAAGTGATGCTCTACAGCAGCCTCAACGATCGCCGATCGCGCGAAGCCTTGCGCCTGATATCGCTGGCTTTCCAGCAGGCACGTTGAGCCGTCGAGTTTGCCTGCCATCGGCCAGTGGGCGGCGCGATTCAATCCGTACTTTTTCTATGGCATCAAGGTAAAGGCGCCACAGTGATCGACTCCGGGCCGGAGTATCTACTGCCGCTTCCGTCCTCTCTCAGGTGCCGTCATGTACCCGGATGCAGATGCCGCGCAGATCGGATTCTTCCGGGAGCATGGTTACCTGGTGGTGAGACAGGCCCTTCCGCCACCGGCGCTGGACGAACTGGAAAGTTACTGCGACATCCTCATCGCCCAGAAGAACGAGCTGGCCAACGACTGGGCATGGAGCCAGGGCGAGTCCCGCGAGAACCGCAGCTTCCGCATCGTGCAGTCCTCGCCGAGCAAGGTCTGGGCGGATATCGCCGTGCAGCCGTATCGCCGGTGGCTGGAACGTTTTTCGTCCCAGTTGATGGGACTGGACATGGCGTTCTGGTACGACCAGTTCCTCGGCAAACCGCCCGGACATGGCGCGGTCACCGAGTGGCACCAGGACGAGGGCTACTGGGGGCGCAATCTGGCCGACCGCGGCATCACTGGCTGGATTCCCCTGCAGGACGTGGACGCCACCAACGGTTGCATGCACTTCATCGACGAAGGACATCGGCTCGGCATCCTTCCACATCGCCTGGTCGAAGGCGTACAGAGCGATCTGCTCACTTGCGCGGTGGATGAAACCCGCACCGTCATCTGCCCGATGCAGCGCGGCGACGTGGCGTTCCATCATTCCAAGACGCCGCACATGAGCACCGCCAACCTTGGCCCCGCCTGGCGCAAGGCGGTCACCAACCATCTCCAGCAACGCGACGCGGGAGGCGAGGGCGATCACTATCCATGGCGGGTGAAGGTCAACCAGCGCACCGGCGAACGCAAGGCGGTCGGAAGCACGGACCAGAAGGACGACGGCAGAGCTTGACGAAGCGTGCCGGCATGCTCCGGTGCTCGCGCGCTCTCGGGTGAATGCTCGTAGAGCAATGGCGCTCAGGCTGCCACGGGTCCTGGGAATGGCGCTTGCAAGGGATGCCCGGAAAGCAGCGAATCTGGTCTCCGGAATCGAAAATTCTTCCAAATGGGCATGTTGGACCCGGCGACTTGACTGTGGCCCCGGCAAGCGTAGGATTTAGCCATCCGGGGGACAGACCCCCGGGCCGAACAACGACATGAGGGATTCTCATGGAATACGACTATCTGGTTTTCATCGGGCGTTTCGAGCCCTTTCATAACGGCCATGCCGCCGTTGCCCGCCTTGCGCTGAGCCGGGCCAAGAAACTCATTTTCCTGATCGGCTCGGCCGACACTCCCCGCACCATCCGCAATCCCTGGACCGTGGCCGAACGGGCCGTGATGATCCAGGCGGCGCTCGAAGGTTCCGTGGACCGGCTGTTGATTCGCCCCCTGCGGGACCACCTGTACAACGAAGCGCAGTGGATTGCCGGCGTCCAGCGCGCCGTAGCGGAAGCCATTCGCACCGATGGCGGTGATGCCGAAGCCAAGGTTGGCCTGGTGGGTATGGACAAGGATGCCTCCAGCTACTACCTGCGCGAATTTCCGCAATGGCCGCTGGTGGACGTGCAGCACACCGAAGCCCTGTCGGCCACCGAGTTGCGCCGCTATCTGTTCGAGGCCGGCAGCATCGACTTCCACGGCGCGTTGCTGATGCTGCGCGGCAACGTGCCGGCACCGGTCTACGACATGCTGGAGGCCTTCCGGAAGGCTTCCCCCGCCTACCCGCAACTGGTCGCTGAGTACCAGTTCATCGAGCACTACAAGGCCGCCTGGAAAGACGCCCCGTATCCGCCGACCTTCGTGACCACGGATGCCGTGGTGGTGCACTCGGGCCACGTGCTGCTGGTGCGGCGCCGCGCCGAACCAGGCAAGGGACTTTGGGCGCTGCCGGGCGGTTTCGTCGGCCAGAATGAGGGTCTGCTGGATGCCTGCCTGCGCGAACTGCGCGAGGAAACCCGGCTCAAGATTCCGGTACCGGTCCTGAAAGGGTCGCTCAAGGGCCAGCACGTGTTCGACCACCCCGAGCGCAGCCAGCGCGGCCGCACCATCACCCATGCCTTCCACTTCGATTTCCCCGCAGGCGAGCTGCCTGAGGTCAGGGGCGGCGACGATGCCGACAAGGCGCGTTGGATTCCGGTGGCCGAAGCGCTGGACATGGGTCCCAAGTTGTACGAAGACCACCTGCACATCCTGGAGTTCTTCCTGGGCCGAGGCTGACCCGACCCATCCCCGCCAGCGGATAGACCGCCGGCTTCACTCGACGCGAAGGAGCTTCCGTCATGCAATGCCTCAACAATCTTCTCCTCAACACCGACAGCTACAAGGCCAGCCACTGGCTGCAGTACCCACCCGGTACCGATGCCACGTTCTTCTACGTGGAATCGCGTGGCGGCACCTATGACCGCACGGTGTTCTTCGGCCTGCAGGCCATCCTCAAGGAATACCTGGCCAAGCCCATCACCCACGCCGACGTGGACGAGGCGCGCGATCTGTTCGCAGCGCACGGCGAGCCGTTCAACGAAGCCGGCTGGCGCTACATCGTCGATCGGCACGGCGGCCTGCTGCCCATCCGCATCCGAGCCGTGCCCGAAGGCACTGTCGTACCGACCCACAACGCGCTGATGACCATCGAGTCGACGGATCCGCAGGCGTATTGGGTTCCGTCCTACCTTGAGACCATGTTGCTGCGCATCTGGTATCCGGTCACGGTGGCCACCATCAGCTGGCATGCCAAGCAGACCATTCGCCAGTTCCTGGAACGCACCAGCGACGACCCGGAAGGCCAGTTGCCGTTCAAGCTGCATGATTTCGGCAGTCGCGGGGTGTCCAGCGTGGAGTCCGCCGCCATTGGCGGCGCCGCCCACCTGGTCAACTTCCTGGGCACGGACACGGTCTCCGGTCTGCAATTGGCCAAGGCCTACTACCATGAGCCGCTGGCCGGTTATTCCATCCCGGCCGCCGAGCACAGCACCATCACCAGTTGGGGCCGCGAGAATGAAGTGCAGGCCTATCGCAACATGCTGGCCCGGTTCGCCAAGCCCGGCGCGATCGTGGCCGTGGTGTCGGACAGCTACGACATCTACCACGCCATCAGGGAACACTGGGGCAAGACCCTGCGCCAGGAGGTCATCGACTCTGGCGCCATGGTGGTCATCCGACCCGATTCGGGCGATCCGGTGGCGGTGGTGCACCAATGCCTGGAACTGCTGGACGAGGCGTTTGGGCACGCCGTCAACGGCAAGGGCTACAAAGTGCTCAACCACGTCCGGGTCATCCAGGGCGACGGCATCAACCCGACCAGCATCCGTGCCATCCTGGAGCGCATCACCAGTGCCGGCTACGCCACTGACAACGTGGCTTTTGGCATGGGTGGGGCGTTGCTGCAGCGGCTGGATCGCGACACCCAGAAGTTCGCGCTCAAATGCTCGGCTGCCCATGTCAACGGCGAGTGGATTGATGTCTACAAGGATCCGGTCACCGACAAGGGCAAACAGAGCAAGCGTGGCCGCATGACCCTGCTGCGGCATCGCGAGTACGGCAACTATCGCACCGTGCCGGTACCGGCCGAAGCTGCATCGTTGGCCGATGTCGAGAAGCCGTTGGGCTTCGATGATGCGATGGTGACGATCTGGGAGGACGGAAAGATTCTCCACGACGACACGTTCGCCGACATCCGCACCCGCGCCAACGCCGCCCGGCTCTAAGCTCCGCTCAATGCTCCATCTTCCTCCCCGCGACCCGGCACGGCCAGGTCGCGCGGACACTTGCAGCCCGCGCCTGGCGCGCGGCTTCTCCCAGGAGACTGTCCATGTTTGGTTTTCGCTACGTCAAATCCTCCCCCAGCCAGTACGTGCTCCAGTACCGCAGTGGTCGTGTCGTCCGAGAAGGTACCGGCCTTTCCTTCTGGTACTTCGCTCCCCGGACCACGCTGGTCGGCATTCCCCTCAGTGCCGTGGAAGCACCTTTCATGTTCGAAGAGGTCACACGCGACTTCCAGCAGGTCACCCTGCAAGGTCAGGTCAGTTATCGAATCGCCGATCCCGCGCGTCTGGCAGAACAGCAGAACTACAGCTTGCTGCCCAATGGGCAATATGCATCCGAAGACCCTGAACGCCTGCCCTTGCGTGTCTTGAATGCGGTCAAAGCGAGGTTCCGGACGTTGCTGCTTGATTATGACCTGCGGGATGTCCTGCAGGGCACCGAACGCCTCTCGGCCTCGGCACATCGCAGCATCGCGGCGATGCCCGGCTTGACCACCCTGGGCATCGAGATCGGTGATCTGAACTTGTTGGCGGTCAAACCCAATCCCGAAACCGCCCGCGCGCTGGAGGCGCCGATGCGTGAGGAGATCCTCAAGCGGGCCGATGATGCGTTGTACGGGCGCCGCAACGCGGCCATCGAGCAGGAACGCTCGGTCAAGGAAAACGAACTTCGCAGCGAACTGATCATCGAACAGAAGAAACAACAGGTGAGGGAGACCCAGATCGAATCCGAGCGCAGCCTGCTGGCCCGGCGTCAGCAGATGCAGGCCGAGGATCTGGCCGGTCAGGTACAACTGGAGAAGCAGGCCGCGGAGCTGGTCCAACTACAGTCGGACAACCGCAAGCGGGAAGCGGACGTCAGGGCCTACAGCGTCCAGGCGCTGGTCAACGCGATGAAGGGGCTGGATGCCCGTTCCCTGCAGGCACTAACCCTGGGACAGACCACGCCAGAGGTACTGATGGCACTGGGATTCCAGAATATCGCCGACAACGCCGCCAAGATCGGGGAATTCAATTTCTCACCCGACCTGCTGCGACAACTTGCCACGACCAAGGGCTAAGTCATGGACGGCGACCGGAAAATCATCCTGGTGACGCGGCGTACGCGTCTCCAGGAACTGGTGGCCCGCCATAACACCGTGGAGCAGGCCCGTTTCCATGCCGAACACCTGGACATGGATTTTGGTGACTTCCTGGAGGAGGACCGGACATATCAACGTGCGATCACGGCGGTGGTCGCGATACTGACGCGCCATGGCCGGCTGCAGCGGTTGGATCGTGGATTCCTGCCCAACTTCCTGTTTCCACCCGAGTGCGTGGTTGTGGTTGTCGGCCAGGATGGTCTGGTAGCCAACACCTTGAAGTACCTGCAGCGGCAACCGGTGTTGGCGATAAATCCCGACCCGGATCGATGGGAGGGCATGCTGCTGCCGTTCCAGGTGGGAGATCTCGCCAGCGTGCTTCCCGAAATCCTGCAGGGAAGACGCGACACGAGGGAAATCACAATGGCCCGGGTGCAACTGAGCGACGGCCAGACCCTGCTGGCCGTCAACGACGTGTTCATAGGCATGCGTAGCCATGTATCCGCGCGCTACGAAATTATGCTTGGCTCAAAAAAGGAGCGTCAGTCTTCCAGTGGTGTGATCATCTCCACCGGGTTGGGATCGACGGGTTGGCTGAGGAGCGTGCTGACCGGTGCGCATGCGGTGGCAGGTACGGACGCCGGCCGGGAAATGCGCGAGGTACGCACACACGGCATGCCATGGGATAGCCACGACCTGGTGTTCAATGTCCGCGAGCCCTATCCGAGCCGTTCCACCGGTGCTGGACTCATCTTCGGGAAAATCCCCTCAGGGTGGTCATTGCGCATCCGGTCGATGATGCCGGAGAACGGCGTTATCTTCAGCGACGGGATCGAGGCGGACGGTCTGGAGTTCGGGAGCGGACTCGAAGCTGTGGTAGGGATACATCCGGAATGTGGACGTCTTATCCAGTAGCGTAGGACACGAACGCAACGCTCCAATGAATGGTGGCGCCACAGACATTCCGATTCGGCTGAACCTATGGGTGATATCGGGAGGAATATCGGATGAAGATCTGCTTTCTGCCGTGCCTGATCCTTCTGGCGGCGTTCTCACAGACATCACCGGTATCTTCGCCGGGTATTCCGATGGCGGCCGACACGGGATGTTCGCTGTTCGGGAAGGTCGATCTGGGAGAGGTCTCCGCTTCTGACTGCGCGATTCTGGGGGCCGCGTCCGTGGATTACTGCGCCGTCCTTGTCGGCCGACCGCCAATACACGCCAAACGGGATACTTCTTTCAGACGTATGCACAATGGAGCTACGCCCCGCTATGTCGGTGACGGATACAGCTTGCTCGAAGTACGTGGTGTGCGATTCATTGGCGTTGTTCCCGTTGGCGTTCATGGTCCGGTGCTGACGTTCGATGAACACCTGTCGCAAGGCGGATTGGAAATATCGCAACTGAGTTTCGTCGGCGTGCCAGCCAAGCACTGATGGGTATCGCCTCCTGTTGGGACGCGCCACGGGCTTGCCGCTCCAGCCACGATCATCGACTTGAGTCCTGGCGGCGGCCGCCCGGCGCGGAGGCGGAAATGACGCGATGAGGTGCACGTCGTTGTTGTGCCGTGCAGCATAAGATTTCGTGTCCGGAGTCTTGCATGAACACGCGGGGCTGCTTTATGGTGCAATCGATTGCATCAGGGCGAATCTTCGAGGTTTCGTGCCGGTTGGGAGGCCGGGGATGGATGGATGTCTATTCGATCGAACCGGCGCAGCACGCAGGCGGCCGGTGCGCTTCCCGTGGCACTGGCGTTGCCTCGAAAGATTCGTTTGAGCAAGCTTTCCTTTGTGGTGTGAGGACGCCGGGATGAATCCCCTGGACCCGAAGTTCACGAGACGAAGTGCGCTGCGCGCAGCGGTGATGGGCGGTATCGGACTGGCCGCCGCCGGGGTGATGCCCGGGTTTGCCGCCGAGAAGCCGCTCGCGCTCAAGGGCAAGCTGAAACATTCCGTCGCGCGCTGGACGTTTCCGAAGCAGTCGGTCGCCGAGCTGTGCCAGATAGTGAAGGGGATTGGTTTCTCCGCCATCGACCTGGTCGGGCCGGAAGACTGGCCGACGCTGAAGGCGCATGGCGTGGACAGTTCGATGTGCAACGGCGCGGAGATTGACCTGGTGAAGGGCTTCGCCGGGGCCGAGTTCCATGACGAACTGGTGGCGCGCTACACCCGCCACATCGACCTGGTGGCCGACGCCGGCTATCGCAACCTGATCTGCTTTTCGGGCAACCGCAACGGCATGGATCCCGAGCAGGGCCTGGCCAACGCCGAGGCCGGGCTCAAGCGCATCCTCGGGCATGCCGAGAAGCGCGGCGTGATGCTGGTGATGGAACTGCTGAATTCCAAGGTGGATCACCACGATTACCTGTGCGATCACTCCGACTGGGGCGTCGCCCTGTGCAAGCGGCTGGGATCGAAGCACTTCAGCCTGCTGTACGACATCTACCACATGCAGATCATGGAAGGCGACGTCATCGCCACCATCCGAAAGCACCACGAATTCTTCACCCACTACCACACGGCGGGCGTACCGGGTCGGCACGAAATCGGCGACGACCAGGAACTCAACTATCCCGCCATCTGTCGCGCGATTCGCGACACCGGCTTCGACGGTTACCTGGCGCAGGAGTTCATGCCTTCCGCACCGGATCCGGTCGCCTCGCTGCGTGAGGCGATCCGCCTCTGCGACGTCTGAAACAACAGCTATCCACCCAGGGAAAAACAGTACCCATGGCAGACAATCACTACGACGCCATCGTCGTTGGCTCAGGAATCAGTGGCGGCTGGGCTGCCAAGGAACTGACCGAGAAGGGCCTCAAGGTCCTGATGCTGGAACGCGGACGCAACATCGAGCACGTCAAGGACTACGTCAACGCGATGAAGGAGTCGTGGGACTATCCGCATCGCGGCCGGCCGACCCAGGCGATGATCGCGGAACATCCGGTCCTGATGCGCGACTACCCGCTTTCCGAGGAAACGATGGGGATGTGGGCCGACGAAAAGGATTGTCCCTATACCGAGACCAAGCGCTTCGACTGGTTTCGCGGCTACCACGTGGGAGGCCGTTCGCTGTTGTGGGGCCGGCAGAGCTATCGCCTGTCGGAAATGGATTTCGAGGCGAACCTCAAGGAAGGCATCGCCACCGACTGGCCGATCCGTTACGCCGACATCGCGCCCTGGTATGACTACGTCGAGAAGTTCGCCGGCATCGCCGGCACCCGCGAGGGGCTGGACGTGCTGCCGGATGGCGAGTTCCTGCCGCCCATTCCGCTGAACATCGTCGAGAAGGACGTGGCCGCGCGGATCAAGCAGGCTTTCGGCGGCACCCGCCACATGATCCACTCGCGCACCGCCAACATCACCCAGCCCAAGCCCGAGCAGGGCCGGGTCAACTGCCAGTACCGCAACAAGTGCATCCTGGGCTGTCCCTACGGCGCCTACTTCTCGACCCAGTCGGCGACGCTGCCGGCAGCGATGAAGACGGGCAACCTGACCCTGCGTCCGTTCTCGATCGTCAAGGAAGTGCTGTACGACAAGGATCGCAAGCGGGCGCGCGGGGTGGAGATCATCGATGCCGAGACCGGCCAGACCTACCAGTACACGGCCAACGTCATCTTCCTCAATGCCTCGTCGTTCAACTCGACCTGGGTGCTGATGAACTCGGCCACCGATATCTGGGAGGGTGGACTGGGCTCGTCCTCCGGCGAGTTGGGGCACAACGTCATGGATCATCATTTCCGCGTCGGCGCGTCCGGTCGGGTCGACGGCTACGAGGACAAGTACTACTTCGGTCGTCGTCCCTGCGGTTTCTACATTCCGCGCTTCCGCAACGTCGGCAACGACAAGCGCGACTATCTCCGGGGCTTCGGTTACCAGGGCGGGGCCAGCCGTTCCGGCTGGTCGCGCGAAATCGCCGAACTCAACGTGGGCGCCGAACTGAAGGACGCGCTGACCCTGCCGGGTGACTGGTCCATCGGCATGACCGCCTTCGGCGAGATGCTGCCCTACCACGAGAACCGGATCAGCCTGGACCCGAACCGCAAGGACAAGTGGGGCCTGCCGGTGCTGGCGATGGACGTGTCCATGCGCGAGAACGAGCTGGCCATGCGCCATGACATGGGCGCGGATGCGGCCGAGATGCTGGAGGCCGCGGGCGTCAAGGACGTCAGGACCCACGACAGCGACTACGCGCCCGGCATGGGCATCCATGAGATGGGCACGGCGCGCATGGGCCGGGATCCGAAGAACTCGGTGTTGAACAAGCACAACCAGGTCTGGGATGCGCCCAACGTCTACGTGACCGACGGCGCCTGCATGACCTCCAGTGCCTGCGTGAATCCGTCGCTGACCTACATGGCGATGACGGCGCGGGCGGCGGATCACGCGGTGCGCGAACTCAAGGCGGGGAACCTGTGATGGAACGTCGCGAACTCCTGAAGATGATCGCCGCCGCCACCGGCGCGGCCATGATTGGCATTCCGGGCTTTGTCTACGGACAGGCGCCGGCTCCGAACGGCAAGAGCGCTTTCTCGGCCACCGACATCGCCCTGCTGGACGAGGTCGCGGACACCATCCTGCCGCGGACCAAGACCCCGGGTGCCAAGGACGCGGGCGCGGGTCCCTTCATGGCGCTGTACGTGACCGACTGTTATACGCCGGAGAACCTGGCGATCTTCCGCGCCGGACTGGCCGATCTCGACAAGCGTGCCGGTGGCCGCTTCGTCGCACTGGCGCCGCAGGCCCGCACCGAACTGCTGCGCGCCCTGGACACCGAAGCACGCGACTACCTGAGCACGGCGAAGGCGGCCGCCGGGGGCGCCAGCAAGGGTCCGGTGAAGCCGCACTACTTCACCATGCTCAAGCAGTTGTCGATCTTCACCTTCTTCACCTCGCAGGTGGGGGCGAACGAGGCGCTGCAGTACGTCGCCGTGCCGGGCCGTTATGACGGCGACATGCCCTACGTTCCGGGCACGCCCGCCTGGGCGACCGACTGATGGACATGGGCGCTTCGTCCGAACCGTTCTGGCTGGGGAACACGATGAGCAAACCGATCCTGATGGCGGCCTGCCTCCTGGCCGCGGGCCCCGCGCTCGCACAGGCGCAGGCCGACCCGCAACGCGATCCCGCCAAGACCGAGGTCTGGAAGCCGATTCCGGCAACGGTGGCCACGCCGCGCGAGGCCGCGCCTTCCGATGCCGTGGTGCTGTTCGACGGCAAGGACCTCTCGGCCTGGGAGAGCGAGCTGGGTGGCAAGGCGCCCTGGACGGTCGCCGATGGCGCGGTCACGGTGGTGCCGGGCAGCAAGGGCATCCGCACCAGGCAGCGCTTCTGCGACGTCCAGTTGCACGTGGAATGGCGCACGCCCACCGAGACCAAAGGCTTCGATGGCCAGCATCGCGGCAACAGCGGCATTTTCCTGCAGGAGGTCTACGAACTGCAGGTGCTCGACAGCTACAACAACGCGACCTATCCCAACGGCCAGGCCGCCTCGATCTACAAGCAGGCCATCCCGCTGGTGAACGCCTCGCGCGCGCCGGGCGAATGGCAGGCGTACGACGTCATCTGGAAGGCACCGCGCTTTTCCGAAGGCGGCGGGTTGCTCTCGCCCGCGCGCATCACCGTGCTGCACAACGGCGTGCTGGTGCAGAACGATACCGTGCTGTCCGGCAAGACCGAATACATCGGCGCGCCGTCCTACGCGCCGCATGGCTGCGCGCCGATCTACATCCAGGATCACGATTCCAAGGTCAGCTTCCGCAACATCTGGGTGCGCGAGCTGTAAGCGATGGCGCGGAGCGAGCCTCCGCGCGCGTCCTACTGCTTCAGGAAGGCCGCGAGGTCTTCGATATCCTTTTCCGACAGATGGCCGAAGGGCGGCATCATGCCGCCGCCCTTCCGGATGCGTTCCTTGATCTGTTTCGGATCCAGCCGCTTGCCGACATTGGTGAGCGCCGGAAACGCGCCCGCCACGCCCGCGCGGTTGGCGCCGTGGCAGGCCGCGCAGTTGGCGGCATAGACCTTGGCGCCCGCGGTGGCGTCCTCCGCCGAAGCCGCGGCGGTCGCCAACGCCACGGCGACAAAGGCCAGGGTCGCCATGCCGATGGATTTCAGCATCCGCTGCCCGCGCATCAGTGCGTCGCGCCGGCCGGCAGGTGTTCGCGCAGGTAGTCCGCGCCGGCCTTGACGACCGCGGCGGGATCGCGCGGCTGGTCGTGCTCGATGATGTACCACTGCACGCCGGCCTTCTCGGCGGCGGGGAGAATGGTCTTCCAGTCCAGGACGCCCTGGCCCAGCGAGGCGAAGCCGCCCTCGTCCGTGGCCTGGCCCTTCGGCGCGTTGTCCTTGGCATGCACCGCGAACACCCGTCCGCTGAACTTGCCGAGCATCGCGGCCGGGTCGTAGCCGGCACGCGCCACCCAGGCCAGATCCAGTTCGGACTTGAGCGCGGGGCCGGCCGCGTCGAACAGCAGTTCCAGACCGGTCTTGCCACCGAAATCGATCAGCTCGAAGTCGTGGTTGTGGTAGGCCAGGGTCATGCCCTTGGCCCGGGCCTTGCTGGCAATTTCGCCCAGTTCCTTGCCCAGTGCGGCCCAGCCGGCGGCGTCGGTGGGGCGTTCCTTCTCGCCGAGGTAGGGCACGACCAGATGGGTGTTGCCGAGCGTCTGGTTGAACGCCACCACGCCATCGAGATCCTTGCGCAGATCCGCCAGCTGCACGTGGGTGGAGACGGCCTTGATCGCATATTGGTCCAGCAGCTGCTTGAGTTCGGCGGCGGTGACGTTCTGCGTGCCGACGGTTTCCACCGCGTGGACGCCGGCGTCGTGGACGATCTTCAGCTGTTCATCCAGCGTGGCGACGTTGCGCAGCGTGTACATCTGCACCGCGATGGGCTGCGCCGGCGTGGCGGCGTCCCTGGCGAAGCCGGGCAGGGCCGCCAGGAGCAGCAGGGCGGTGGTCGCGATTTTGCGTGGGGTGGTGCGCATCAGGGTGTCCTCCGGGGATTCCGATGACTACAGGAAAGAAAAGCGGTCGGGGCCTGTCTTCGTGTGTTCAGGCGATGGGGGTCCAGGCGCGGGAGCGGGCCGAGGCGATGACGCGATCGACGATCAGTGCCGAGCGCAGTCCGTCTTCGAACGTCGGCAACCCTTCCGGCCGTTCGGCCAAGATGGCGCGATAGGTGTCCGCGACGAAGGCCTCGAAGCAGTTGCCGTAGCCCTGCGCGTGGCCGGCCGGCAGCACCGAGAGCCGGCGCTGTTCGGCGCTTCCGGCACCCGGTCCGCGCGTGAAGATTTCCTCGCGCTGGTCGGGCAGGCCGATCCACAGGCGTTCGCTGTCTTCCTGATCGAACGCCACGCTGGCCTGGGCGCCATCGATTTCGAACCACAGGCGGTTCCGGCGACCGGCCGAGACCTGGCTGACGGTCAGCGAGGCCAGGGTGCCGTTGGCGGTCTTGAACAGGGCCGCGGCGACGTCCTCGCTCGACACCGCCTGCATCGCACCGCCCGCCGCCGGCGTGGCGAAACTCTGGCCGGTGGCGGCGGCGCGTTCGGCGATCACGGTTTCGAAGGCGGCGCTGACATCGACGAAACGCTCGCCGCTGACCCATTCCACCAGATCGCACCAGTGCGAACCGATGTCGGCGAACACGCGCGAAGCGCCGCCCAGCGCCGGATCCACGCGCCAGTTGTTGCTGGCCGGATCCAGCAGCCAGTCCTGCAGGTAGCTGCCGTGGATGAGCCGCAGCGGACCCAGTTCACCCTGGGCGATGCGCGCGCGGGCTTCGCGCACGACCGGGTGGTAGCGGTAGACGAACGGTACCGTGGCCACCCGGCCGGTGGAGGCGGCCAGCGCCGCCAGCGCCTTGGCGTCCTCCAGGGTGGTGGCCAGCGGCTTCTCGCAGATCACGTGCTTGCCGGCTTCCAGCGCGGCCTGCGCCATCGCCCGGTGCAGATGGTTGGGCGTGCACACGTGCACGACCTGCACCTGCGGGTCGGCAAGCGCTTCCTCGATGTCGCGATAGGCGCGCGGGATATCCCAGGCCTGCGCCACTTCCTTCCCGCGCCCAGGCGACGAACCGACCACGCCGCGGACATCGGCGCCCGCCAGCAACGCGGCGCGGCGATGCACGGCGCCAATCATGCCGGTGCCGACGATGGCGACTCCAAGCTTGCTCATCTACGCAATCCTCAATGTGCGGACGACGCGGCGGCGGCCGGTCGATCGCGGAACAGGAACAGGAAGGCGATCAGCACCACCAGCGCGACGCCCGCCGGGAACAGCCAGATCTGCCGCCAATCCGGACCCGCCGCGGTGGTGTAGTGCTCCACGACCGCGCCGGACAGGAAGGTGCCGATCAGCATGCCGACGCCATACGTGGCCAGGGTGATGAAACCCTGCGCGCTGCTGCGGGTGTCGGGACCGGCATGCGCGTCGGTGTAGATCTGGCCGGTGACGAAGAAGAAGTCGTAGCAGATGCCGTGCAGCACGATGCCGATCACCAGCAGGGAGAACCCGCTGCCCGCGTCGCCATAGGCGAACATGCCGTAACGCAGCACCCACGCCGCCATGCCGACCGCCAGCATGGTCTTCACGCCCAGCCGCACGAACAGGAACGGCATGGCCAGCATCAGCAGCACTTCGGATACCTGGCCCAGCGACTGCAGGCCGGCCGCGCCGCGCACGCCCAGATCGTTGAGATAGGGATTGGTGAAGTTGTAGTAGAACGACAGCGGGACGCAGATCGCGATCGAGGCCAGGAAGAACACCAGGTACGAACGCGATTTCAGCAGGCGCAGCGCGTCCAGTCCCAGGATCTGTCCTACGCCCGCGTTGCGCTGCTGCGCCAGCGGCGGCGTGTGCGGCAGGGTGAGCGCATACAGGCCGAGCGCCAGCGAGGCCGCCGCGGCCATGCGGAAGGTGAGTTCAAGGCGATGGGCCTGTTCCCAGCCCAGCCAGCCGATCAGCACACCGGCGACGATCCAGCCGATGGTGCCGGAGACGCGGACGAGCGGGAACTGCTTTTCCGGCGACTGCATGTGGCGCATGGCGATGCTGTTGACCAGCGCCAGCGTCGGCATGAACAGCAGCATGTACACCATCACGCAGGTCGCGAAGGTGTTGAAGCTGGTGGCTGTGGACGCGACCCACATCAACACCGCGCCGGCCAGGTGCAACACCGCCAGGATGCGCTGCGCGGCGAAGTAGCGGTCGGCGACCAGGCCGACCAGGAACGGCGCGACGATGGCGCCGATGGACTGGCTGAGGAACGCGGTGGCCACCTGGCTGGCGCTGGCCTTCAGCGGTCCCTGTACCAGATAGGTGCCCAGGGTGACGAACCACGCACCCCAGATGAAGAACTGAAGGAACATCATCGCGCTCAGGCGCGACATGGCGAACGTCATGACTTCCCCTCCCAGGTCGGTGTTGGTTCAAATCCCCAGCATGCCGCGCAACGCTTCCGGATCGGCGCCGCTGTCGGCAAAGTCGTCGAAGGCGCGCTCGGTGACGCGGATGATGTGGTCGCGGATGAAGGGCGCGCCCTCGCGCGCGCCGTCTTCCGGATGCTTCAGGCAGCACTCCCATTCCAGTACGGCCCAGCCCGGGAAGTCGTACTGGGCGAACTTGGAGAAGATCGCCTTGAAGTCGATCTGGCCGTCCCCCAGCGAGCGGAACCGGCCGGGACGATCGATCCAGTTCTCGTAACCGCCATAGACGCCGCTGCGCGCGCTGGCGCGGTACTCGGCGTCCTTGACGTGGAAGATGCCGATGCGCTCGTGGTAGCGGTCGATGAAACCCAGGTAGTCCATCTGCTGCAGCAGCAGGTGGCTGGGGTCGTAGAGGATCTTGGCGCGCGGATGGTGATCGACCGCGTCGAGGAAACGCTCGAAGGTCGCGCCGTCGTGCAGGTCCTCGCCCGGATGGATCTCGTAGCAAAGGTCCACGCCGCAGGCGTCGAAGGCATCCAGGATCGGGTGCCAGCGGCGGCCGAGTTCGGCGAAGGCTTCTTCCACCAGACTGGGCGGCCGTTGCGGCCAGGGATAGAAGTAAGGCCAGGCCAGCGCGCCGGAGAACGTGGCATGCGCCTTCAGCCCCAGGCGCTGGCTGGCCTTGGCCGCCAGCTTCACCTGCTCGACGGCCCAGGCCTGCCGCGCGGCGGGATTGCCGCGCAGTTCCGGCGGGGCGAAGCCGTCGAACAGGCTGTCGTAGGCGGGATGGACGGCGACCAGTTGTCCCTGCAGGTGGGTGGACAGCTCGGTGATCTGGATACCGTGTCCGGCCAGCATGCCGGCCATGTCGTCGCAGTAGGCCTGGCTCTGCGCGGCCTGGGCGAGATCGAAGATATGGGGCGCGCTGGTCGGCACTTGTAGGCCAGAATAGCCGAGCCCCGCGGCCCATTCGGCCAGCGTGTCCAAACGATTGAAAGGAGGCTTGTCACCGATGAACTGCGCCAGGAACAGCGCGGGACCCTTGAGTGTTTTCACGTCAATCCGCCTCGATGCAATCGATTGCATTATCCTAGCATGGGCCAACCCGGACACGTGTTGTGCACCGCATCGGGGAACCCGGGACTGACATGGCGACCATCTACGACATCGCGAAGCACGTCGGCGTTTCGGCAGGCACCGTGTCGCGCGCGCTGTCGCGGCCGGAAAAGGTCCTGCCGGCCACGCGCAAGCGCATCGAACAGGCGGCGGCCGCGCTGGGCTATGTCCCCAACACGGTGGCCCGGACGCTCAAGACCCAACGCAGCAGCAAGATCCTGGTCACGGTCCCGGACATCGCCAATCCGTTCTTCGCCCAGATCCTGCAGGGTGCGGAGGAAGCCGCGCAGGCGGCCGACTACGCCGTCCTGCTCGGTGATACCCAGCACCAGCCGGATCGGGAGGAGCGCTACGCGCAGATGCTTCCGCGCAACGAAGCCGATGGCCTGATCGTGCTGGGGCACCGGTTGCCGCCAACGGCGCAGGAAATCGTCCGGCAACTCGGCGCCAACGCGCCGGTGGTCAACGGCAGCGAATTCGATCCGGCGCTGGGCATTCCCAGTGTCCACATCGACAACGCCGCCGCCGCGCGCACCGCGATGGAACATCTCTACGGCCTGGGCCATGAGCGGATCGCCGTGATCGGCGGACCGCCCGACAATCCGCTGCACCAGCAGCGGCTGGAAGGGGCCCGGATCGCGGCCAGGGCGCGCGGCCGCCTGCGTCATCTGACGATCGTGCCGGGCGACTTCTCGGTGGAATCCGGCTATGCGGCCGCGAAGCGGTTGTTGGGCCAGGCGGCCGCGCCGACCGCCGCATTCTGTTTCAGCGACCAGATGGCGCTGGGCATGCTGGCCGCGTGCCGGGATCTGGGCATCCGCGTGCCGGAGGACTTCTCGATCGTCGGCTTCGACGATCTGGCCTCGTCCCGTTACCTCAACCCGCCGCTGACCACCATCAGCCAGCCGATGCGCGAGATCGGCATGCGTGCGGTCAAGCTGCTGCTCGCCATCATCGAGGGCGTGGACGTGCCGCATCAGCAGACGCTGGAATTCAGCCTGATGTTGCGCGGGTCGACTGCCGCGCCCGCCTCGTAGGGAAGCGCCGGAACAGGGCCGGATGATCCCGCCGGGCAGCCGTCAGGGCAGGCCCGCCAGGCGCAGCCCTTCGGTCAGCCGCGCGAGATCCTGCGGGCGATGGATGGGCAGCCAGTCGGCGAGGCTGGACTGGGACAGCGACGGATCCAGCGCGCGCACGTGCGCGACGGCGAGGCCGGCCTGCCGCGCGCGTCCGGCCAGCGCATGGCTCGCCGCCGCCACCACGGCGGCGACCAGCAGCGAGGGCAGGTTGCTGAGCGCTTTTTCCGCCCAGATCGATGCGGCATCGAAATCGCCGGCGAAGAAGTGCGCCAGCGCGATGCCCGCCTGCATGCGGAACATTTCCGGATCCAGCGGACTCAGCCGAACCGCGCGGGAAAACAACGCCATCGCGCTTTCCGATTCGCCGTGGAAGATGCGCAGGAAACCGCCCAGGAACCAGGCCGGTGCGAAGTTCGGATTCAGCAGCACCGCCCGATCCAGCAGTGCGATGCCGCCGTCCAGATCGCGGGTCAGGTGGCCCAGCGCATGGCCACCGCGGGTCAGCGCCACCGCGTCGTCCCGTCCCCAGGTCACCGCCAGCCGCGCCAGGCGCACGCCCTCGGCGACCTCCGCGGGCCGGTCGATCATCCAGCCATTGACCTTGCGCCAGACATGGCACCAGGCCGCCCCGCCGTAGGCCGAACCGTATTCCGGATCCAGCTCGATGGCGCGATAGAACTGGCGCAGCGCTTCCTCGATGGTTTCGCGGCTGCCGCTGTGCAGGTTCGCGACCCCGCGCAGGTAGTAGTCGTACGCATCCAGGCTCTGGGTCGGCTTGCGCTTGGCGCGTTCGATTTCCGCGCGCTCCAACTGCGGAGAGATTGCGCCAACCACGCTTTCGGCAACCTCCGCCTGCAGCTCGAAGATATCGTCGAGCGTGCCCTCGAAGCGCTCGGCCCACAGGTGCGTGCCGGTCGAGGCGTCGATCAGCTGCCCGGTGATGCGGACCTTGTTGCCAGCCCTGCGCACGCTGCCTTCCAGTACGTAGCGCACGCCCAGCTCGCGCCCAACCGTCCGCGGATCCACCCGATGGTCCTTGTAGGCGAAGCTGGTGTTGCGGGCGATGACGAACAGCCAGCGCACGCGCGAGAGCGCGGTGATGACGTCCTCGACCACGCCGTCGGCGAAATAGTCCTGGCCGCTGTCACCGCTCAGGTTCTGGAACGGCAGCACGGCGATGGAGGGCCTGTCGGGCAGCATCGGTGCGGACAGCGCGCCGACGCCGCTGCCATGCGCATCCGGCAGGGCCGGGACCGGCGCGATGTCGTCGTCCCGGATCTCGCCGATGAAGCGGAACCCCTTGCGCGCGACGGTGCGCAACAGGCGCTGTTCGGAGCCGGTGTCCGCGATCGCCTTGCGCACGGCGTTGATGTGGCTGGCGACCGTGGACTCGGAGACGATCCGGCCGCTCCATACCACCTGCAGCAGTTCGTCCTTGCCGACCACGCGGTCACGATGGAGCACCAGGTACAGCAACAGATCGAAGACCTGCGGGCCGATGGAAACGGGCTGCCCGCGCAGCGTCAGTTCCCGGCGCTCGTCATCGAGCAAGCAGTCTTCGAACGCGAATCGCACGGTCACGCCCTTGCCGAACCCTCGCGCCCCGTGCCCGAGGGAATCGCGTCATGGTACCCGATTGAATTGCACGGCCGTACCGAACCGGGCCAGCGGCCAGTCCCGGCGCCGGCGCGAATCCAAGCGAATTCCAAGGTTTCTTGAAGGTCG
Organism: Pseudoxanthomonas sp. 22568; assembly: GCF_052044485.1. Classification (NCBI taxonomy): domain Bacteria; kingdom Pseudomonadati; phylum Pseudomonadota; class Gammaproteobacteria; order Lysobacterales; family Lysobacteraceae; genus Pseudoxanthomonas; species Pseudoxanthomonas sp. 22568. The sequence continues at coordinate 37,289 of NZ_JBQENC010000009.1, read as the reverse complement.
CCGCAAGGACTTCGCCGGGACCGGCGCGCAAGCTTTCTCCATCGGCGGCAAGTCCTGCCGTTGACCCAGCGGAGAACATGCACATGAAGATCGTCGTCATCGGGGGCACCGGCCTGATTGGCTCGAAACTCGTCGCCACCCTGCGCAATCACGGTCATGAAGTATTGGCCGCCGCCCCGGGCACGGGGGTGAACACCATTACCCGCGAAGGCCTGGCCGAGGCCATGGACGGTGCTCAGGTAGTGGTCGACGTGGCGAACGCACCGGCCTGGGACGACCAGGCGGTGCTGGAATTCTTCGAGACCTCCGGCCGCAACCTGTTGGCCGCCGAAGCCGCCGCCGGCGTACGCCACCACGTGGCGCTGTCCATCGTCGGAAGTGAACGCAATCCCGACAACGGCTACTTCCGCGCGAAGGTGGCGCAGGAGAACCTGATCAAGGCGTCGGGACTTCCGTACACCATCGTGCGCGCCACCCAGTTCCACGAATTCGTCGCCGGCATCGCCCAGGCGGCCGTCGTCGGCGATGAAGTCCGCCTGTCGCCAGCGCTCATCCAGACCATTGCATCGGACGACGTGGTGGCCGCGCTGGCCGATGTCGCGCAGGCAACGCCAATCGACGGCACGATCGAGATCGCCGGTCCGGAGGCCGTCCCGCTCGACGAAATGGCCAAGCGCCTGTTCGCGGTGACGGGAGACACGCGCAAGGTCGTGGCGGACGTGCATGCGCGCTACTTCGGCGGCGAACTGGACGACCAGTCGCTGACGCCCGGTCCCGATGCGCGCCTGGGCGCGCTCCGTTTCGAGGACTGGCTGGTCCGTTCGAACGCGGCTGCGTGACCGCAGCGCCGTCAGGACCATCGCGAGGAGGAACCGACATGCCTTCGTCTGAAGAAAATACCCGCGCAGGGGCAGGGGCGGCGCCCAACCCGGGAGCACCGGCACCTCCGCGCGGCCGCGCCCGGAAAATCGGCGTGCTGCTGTGCCTTGGGGCGATCATCGCCGTCGGGGCCGGCTGGGCCTGGGCGCGTGCCGGCGCCAGCGTGTCCACCGACAACGCCTACGTGCGCGGGGACGTCACCTCGCTGGCGCCCAAGGTCGCCGGCTACGTCCGGGAAGTGAAGGTCGGGGACAACCAGGCGGTGCGCGCGGGCGATGTGCTGTTCCGCATCGACGACAGCGACTACCGGGCGCGGCTGGCCCAGGCCGAGGCCAACGTGCAGGCGGCGCGGGCGCGGCTGGTCAACGTCGATGCGGAGACCGCGTTGCAACAGGCGCTCATCCGCCAGGCCAGTGCGCAACGGCATTCGCAGCTGGCCGAGATGCGGCTGGCGGCGAAGGTGTCCGATCGACGACGCGAGCTGATCCGCGGTCGTTTCGTCAGCCAGGACCAGGTGGATGAAAGCGACGCGGCGCGCTCGCGCGCGGAGGCTGGCGTATCGGCGGCTTCGGCGACGGTGGAAGCGCAGACACGCAGGATCGCCGTGCTCGCCACCCAGCGCGAAGCCGCGCTCGCGGCGGTGGCCCAGGCCATCGCGCTGCGCGACCTGGCGCGCATCGATCTGGACGGCACCGTGGTGCGGGCGCCGCTGGATGGTGTCGTCGGCAATCGCCAGGTGCGGGTCGGCCGCTTCGTCACGGCGGGCGCGCCGCTGCTGGACATCGTGCCGGTCGATGACCTGTGGCTGGTGGCGAATTTCAAGGAAACGCAACTGGCGGACGTCCGCCCCGGCCAGCGCGTGCGCATCGAGATCGACGGTTACCCCGACGCCGCGTTCCGGGGCGTGGTCGACAGCTTCGCGCCCGGCAGCGGCTCGTCCTTCAGCCTGTTGCCCGTGGACAACGCCACCGGCAACTTCGTCAGGGTCGTGCAGCGGGTGCCGGTGAAGATCCGCTTCACCGGGCAACCGTTGCCGGCGCGGCTGGTGCCCGGCCTGAGCGCGCGCGTGTGGATCGATCGACGGGCCGGGTCGTGAACCTGGACGTGGCCGCCGCGCCGGCCCATGCCCGCTCTGCCACGGGATCGTTGCTCGTCGCCGGCATCGTGCTGGCCGCGCTGACGGAAGCCGTTGCCGGTACCGTGCTGTCGCTCGGGCGGATGGACATCATCGGCGACACCCATGCCACGCCGGACGAATTCGCCTGGCTGGACGTGGGCTACGTGTCGATGAAGCTGGTCGGCTTCCTGCTGGCGCCCTGGCTGATCGCGTGGCTGCGGGCACGCGATGTGATTGCCGGCGCCGCGCTGATGATGGGAGTGGCTTGCCTGTTCGCCGCGGCCACCGCGCGGCTGGATCTGCTGATCGCGCTGCGCTGCCTGCAGGGGGTTTCCGGCGGCGTGCTGCTGATCGCCGGGCAGGCGCTGCTGTTCCTGGCCTTCCCGCGTCCGCGCCAGCCGCTTTTGCAGGCACTGTTCGCGATGGGATCGGTGGTGGCACCCGCGACGCTGGCGCCCGCCCTGCAGGGCTGGTTGCTCGATACCCAGGCGTGGACCTGGATTTTCTTCGGAGTGGTGCCGATCGCGCTGGCGGCGGCGGGCATCCTGCTGCTGGCGGAGATGCCGGACATGCCGGTGAACGACGCGCCCGCGCCTTTCGACGGAATCGGCTTCGCCCTGGGGGGTGTCGCGTTTTTCTGCCTGGGCTATGCCCTGATCCAGGGCAACCGGTGGGACTGGTTCCAGGAACCACGCATTGCGTGGATGACCGCGATTGGCGCGACGAGCCTGCTGGGGTTCATCGGCTGGCAGTTGCGGATGCGCGGCCGGGGCCTGGTCGACTTCTCGGTATTCGCGGACGAGGAATTCTGCTTTGCCTTCGTCGTCAGCTTCGTGGCCGGTGCCGCGTTGTTCGGCAGCGGTTACCTGATCCCGGCGTTCGCGGTGTCCGTGCTGGGTTTCACCCTGACCGACGCCGGGCGACTGCTCCTGCCCGGCGGCGGCCTGTTCATCGTGGCGCTCCTGATCGCCGCTTACCTGATGCAGGCGCGCCGGCTGCCGCCCGTGGCCACGGTGCCGTTCGGCATCCTGATGATCATGACGGCCATGTGGATGCTGTCGGGATCGAATCGCGCAAGCGGCGCCGACGACATGATGGCGGCCATCCTGCTGCGTGGATTCGGCCTGGGCTTGCTGTTCCTGTCGATCACGCTGATTGCCTTCAGCCATCTGCCTTCGCGGAACCTGGCCAGCGGCATGGCCCTGTTCAATACCGGTCGCCAGTTGGGCGGCCTGATCGGCGTGGCCGGCCTGCAGACCCTGATCGAGCACGAAACCCACATCAACGCGACGGTGCTTGGTGGCCACCTCACCGCCGGTGGCGCGCCCCTGGGTGAACGGCTGGCCGCAACCACTGCGATGCTCGCCGGTCACGGCATGGACCTGGCGTCCGCCACCCGCGCGTCGTTTGGTCTGCTGGGCAAGGCGATGGCAGGCCAGGCCACGGTCATCGCGTTCGACGCCGCGTTCATGGCCGTGGCATTGCTGTTCGTGGCGGCGGTCCCGGTATTGCTCGGGACCAAGATCGCGCTGGCGAAATTCGCGGGTCGCCGCAACCGTTCGTAGCGCGGGGGCGGGGAAGGGGTGATGACCACTGGCGACGCCCCGGCCGCCATACCGGTGGCAGCCGGTCCGGGCGGGGGAGGTAGCCATGCCCGATCCGGTGCCGGCGACCGCCGCTTGGCCCCTGAACAGGGCATTCTCCGGGCAAACCGGGCAAAACAAATGCGAATGAATTGCAAAACGATAGTCATTCGCATTTAATGTGAAGCCGCAGGAGCCGCCGGCACTCGCTGCCGGCCCGTGCTGTGTCCAGCGCGCCGCGTGCGGGTGGGCGGCGGCCGGACGTCCTGCCGACCCCCTCGCCATTCCGACCAGCAGATCACCCCCCATGCGTCCCACCCCTCCGTCCCCGTTCTTCCGTTTCCGTGCCCCGCCCGCCACCCACCGCCTCGGCGCGGCGATTTGCCTGGCCTTGGCCGCGCTGTCGGCGACCTCCCTGGCTTCGGCCCAGGAAACCGCCGCCGTCCCGACGGTCGCCAGCGACGCCGCCACCGATCTGGACACCGTGCTGGTGGTCGCGCAGCGCGCCAACCGCGTGAGCAACGGCGCCACCAACCTGGACCTGGACATCAAGGACACGCCGCAGTCCATCAGCGTCGTGGACGCCACCCAGATGCGCGAGTTCGGCGCCGACAGCCTCAATGAAGCGCTGCGCCTGGCCACCGGCATCCAGGTGGACGAGTGGGAAACCAACCGGACCACCTTCACCTCGCGCGGCTTCGACATCGCCAACACGCAGATCGATGGCGTCGGCCTGCCCAACGACTGGGGCATCGTCACCGGTGCCATGGACACGTTCGGCTACGAGAAGCTGGAAGTCATCCGCGGCGCCAATGGCCTGCTGACCGGCGTGGGCAATGCCGCCGGCACCATCAACTACGTGCGCAAGCGCCCCACCAACGAGCGCCAGGGCGCGTTCGGACTGAGCTACGGTTCCTGGGCCACGGTGCGCGCCGAAGCCGATTACTCGACGCCGTTCACCGCCGATGGCCGCTGGGCCGGGCGCGTTGTCGCCGCGCATGAAAAGGGAGACTCCTGGCTGCGCGCCAAGCAGGACCAGCGTGATTTCCTGTATGGCGTCGTCGATGGCCAGATCGGCGACAACGGCACGCTCACCCTCGGCTATTCCTGGCAGAAGGGCCAGACCGACGGCAACATGTGGGGCGCGTTGGCCTTCATGTACAGCGACGGCACGCAGGCCGAGTGGGATCGCAGCGCCTCCACCACCCAGGACTGGACCTACTGGGACACCACCCAGCAGAACGCGTTCGCCGAATACACCCACCAGCTGGGCGCGGACTGGCAACTGAAGGCGACCTACAACTATCGCAAGGTGGAGAACGACGACAAGCTGTTCTACGCCACCGACTACGCCGGCACCGGGCTGGAACCGGGCACCCACCTGGGCCTGTACGGCTATCCGTGGCGCGGCGAGGACGAGATGACCGCGCACCTGGGCACGCTGACCGCCAACGGCCATTTCCAGATGGGCGGGCGCGATCAGGAAGTGATGTTCGGCGTCAGCTGGTCCAAGAGCGAGACCCGCAGCTACGAGTACGCCAACGCGGTCTATGACAGCGATCTGTTCGGTTACATCGAGATGCCCGGTTTTCCGTGGAGCGGCAACGTCATCCCCGAGCCGGAGTGGGGCAGCGCTTCGCTCTACAGCACCCTGAACCAGCGCCTGAAGCGCGCCTTCGGCGCCACCCGGCTGGCGTTGACCGACCGCCTGAAGGCCGTCGTGGGCGCGAACTACGCGCAGTACCATCGCGATGGCGTGAACTACGGCGTGGTGTTCGACCAGACCGAAGGCCACACCAGCCCCTACGCCGGCCTCACCTTCGATTTCAACGCGCATGTGCTGGGCTATGTCAGCTATTCGGACATCTACCAGCCGCAGAGCCAGTCCGACGAGAACGAGCGCTATCTCGACCCGACCAAGGGCACCAACTACGAGATCGGCGTGAAGGCCGATTGGCTGGACAAGCGATTGCTGACCACGCTGGCGGTGTTCCAGGCCAAGCAGGACAACCTGGCCACCGGTGCCGGCTACAACGACAACGGCCAGTTCTACTACACCGGCGTGGACGTGGAATCCCGCGGCATCGAGTTCGAGGCCACCGGCCGGATCGGCGAGCACATGAATCTGGTGTTCGGTGCCACCGCGCTGAAGTTGACCGGCCAGGATGGCGACGACACCTATCGCTGGGTACCACGCCGCACCGCCAACCTGATGCTGAGCGCGCGCCTGCCGGGCCACACAGCGGTCTCCTACGGCATCGGTGGCCGCTGGCAGAGCGAGATCTCCAACGTGGAGAGCAACGGCTTCACCGTGAGGCAGGGCAGCTACGCGGTGATCAACGGTTACCTGGCCTGGGACTTCCTGCCCAATGCCACCTTGCGCCTGAACGCCAACAACCTGACCGACGAGAAATACATCAACACGCTGCGCTACAGCGGTTACTACGGCGCGCCCGCGAACTACACGCTGAGCCTGAACTGGCGGTTCTAATCGCCGTCCACCGCCGAAGAGGTTCTGTACGCCATGTCACGCACGACCACATTGCCATCGGCCACCGCCACCTCCCGCCTTCGCGTGGCCTCGCGCGTGTGCGCGGCGGTGCTGGGCGGCTATGCCTTCGCCTGGGGCGCGGTCGCGCTGGTGACCGCGCAGCTGTTCGCCGCCGGGCTGGATTTCCACGATGCCGAGTTCATGGGCGCGCTGCTGGGCCTGCTGGCCTACCTGGCGGTGTTCCTGTGGACCATCGCCACGCGCCGGCTGGGCCGGGCATGGGCGGTGTTGCTGGCGGCGGGCGCGCTGATGACCGGCGCGGCTTCGCTGTTGCAATCGATGCTGGCCTGAGACGGAGAGACGCCATGCACAACAGTTTCCGACAGGCCATGGCCTGGCTGCATACCTGGTTCGGCCTGGTGCTGGGCTTCGTGCTGATGGCCGCGTTCTTCTTCGGCGCGCTGTCGGTGTTCGATCGCGAATTCGACCGCTGGGCGCTGCCGGCCACCCGTTTCGAGCCCCAGCCGATGCCTTCGTTCGAACAGGTCCTGCGTCCGGCCTTCGAACGCATGCAGCCCACGTCCGAGGCGATCGAGCAGATGCGCCCGCGCGTGAACGGCGACATGCCGCGGCGGTTCGACACGGTGGTCAGCTGGAGCGCCTACACCACCCACCGCGATCCGGTGCTGGCCCTGTACGCGGGTTACGAGGTGCCCAACGCCAAGGATCCGGAAGAAGCCATCTGGGCCTACGGCACCATCGATCCGCGCAATGGAACTGCGCTGCGCGACGACCAGTTGAAGATCGGCAGCGAGTTCTTCTATCCGATGCACTACAGCCTGACCTGGGACTGGAAGAACCTGGGTTTCTGGATCGTCGGTTTCTCGGCGCTGGTGATGCTCGCCGCGCTGGTCAGCGGCGTGGTCATGCACCGGAAGCTGTTCCGCGAATTCTTCACCTTCCGCCCGGGCAAGGCGCGCCTGCGCAGCACCCTGGACCTGCACAACCTGACCGGCGTGGTGGCGTTGCCGTTCCACTTCTTCTTCGCCTTCACCGGCCTGGTGATTTTCGCCGCCACCTATTATTTCCCGGTCGGGCATACCCAACTGCACGAACTGCACGACCTGCACGCGCAGGTGGAGGCGCGGGAAACCGGCCTGCCGCATGAGCGGTCCGGCGTGCCGGCGGGGCTGGCCCCGGTGGATGCGATGGTGGCCGAGGCGAAGCGGCGCTGGGCGGCAAAGGACAAGGCCGGTGATGTGGGCTTCCTGGTGTTGCAGCACGTGGGCGATGCCAACGGCTACGTCAGCGTCTATCGCGCCGGTACCGATCGCATCGCGCTGGTCGGCGACGGCGTCCACTTCAAGGCGGCCACCGGCGAGCTGATCCGCGAGGATCCGCCCGCCACCGCGGTCGGCCGCGTCAGCGAATTCCTCACCGGCCTGCACCTGCAGCACTTCCGCCATTGGCTGCTGCGCTGGCTGTACGTGCTGGGCGGATTGGCCGGCGCGGTGTGCATCGCCACCGGTTTCATCTTTTTCGTGGAAAAGCGCAAGCGCCAGCACGCGCAGCAGGGCAGCCAGGGCGCGCGGGTGGTCGATGCGCTGGCCGTCACCACGGTGACCGGCATGGTGCTGGCGACCCTGGGCATCCTGATCGTCAACCGGTGGTTGCCGGAGACGATGCCCGGGCGCGGCGACTGGGAGAAATACGCGTTCTGGGGCATGTGGTGCCTGGCGTTGGTGCATGCCGTCCTGCGCAGCGCGCCGGTATCGAAGGGGCTGCCGAACCCGGCATGGCGCGAACAATGCTGGGCCATCGCCGTCTTCGCACTGGCGGCGGTCGGATTGAACTGGATCACCACCGGCGATCACCTGCTGCGCACGCTGTCGGCGGGCTACTGGCCGGTGGCCGGCATCGATCTGGCGCTGTTGGCCACCGCCGGGCTGGCCGCACTGGCCGCGCGCCGGTTGAGGCGCCGCGCGGTCGCGGCAGATGCGCGCATGACAGGCGGGGAGGCGGCGCATGTCTGACGCCACCGTGTCGAACTGGCTGCTCGCGGCCGCCGTACTGGCCGGCCTGGCCGGCATGGGCTGGCTGGCGCTGTCGATGCAGGCGCACGCCCAGCAGGTATGGGGCAGGGCCTTGCCTGCCACCGCATCGCGGCTGTTGCGCTGGCTGGGCGCCACGGGCATCGGCGTGGCCCTGGCGTTGTGCCTGCGCGTGGATCACGCCTCCATGGCAGTCCTGGTCTGGGTGATGACGCTGGCGTTCTCGGCACTGGTGATCGCGATGTCACTGGCATGGCGTCCGCGCGCGCTGCGCGTGCTGGCGCCGTGGACAGGATCTCGCCGCTGACGCCGCCGCATTCGACTCTTCCCGCTATCCACGTCTCGACTCCCGTTCCGGGTTCCACCAGGGGTATCGCCTTGTTCCCGCACGCCATCCGCACCGCGCTGCCGCGCCATTCCGTCCTCTGCCTCGGCCTGATGCTGGCGACCTCCGGCGCACGCGCGCAGGAAGCGACCGCGCAGGATCCGCCCGCCGGCAATGGAGCCAAGCAATTGGACACGATCCATGTCGAGGGCCAGCGCGTCGGCCTGAACCTGGACCAGGATGCCGGCGTGGGCGTACTGGGCAACAAGCGCCTGCTGGATACGCCATTCTCGGTGACGGTGGTGGACGAGGAGGACATCAACAAGCGTGGCGCCACCACGCTGGGCCAGGTGTTCATCAACGACCCGTCGGTGTTCGCCGCCGAGCCTTCGGCCACCACCAACTGGTGGGGCACGCAGATTCGCGGCATCGGTGTGCTGAACCACTACGTGGACGGCGTGCCGATGCTGATGGAGTGGGGCGGCGAGTTCCCGCTGGAAGCCGTGGAGTCGGTGCAGGCGCTCAAGGGTCTGGGCGGCTTCATGTACGGCTTCGGTTCGCCCGGCGGCATCATCAGCTACCGGCTCAAGCGCCCCACCGACACGCCGCTGCTGGCCACCACGCTGGGCTATCGCAACGACGGCGCGTACGCGTTGCGCGTGGACGCCAGTGAACGGGTGGACGGGCCGGATTCGCTGGGCCTGCGCGTCAATGCGGCGACCGAACAGGGCGATGCGTACAACGGCGCGGGCATCGACCGCACGCTGCTTTCGCTGGCGCTGGACCGGCCCATCGGCGACGCCCTGCGCTGGCACGCCGAAGTGGTGAGCGAGGACAGCAACCTCAAGCACGAACCGCTGTACTTCTATTGGGATCGCTACGAGGGCACGCGCCTGCCGAAGCCGACCTACGACTACGAGAACGCCATCGTCCGCAACGGCTACTACAAGTCCCGGACACTGCATGCGACCACCGGGCTGGAATGGCGCCTGGGCGATGCCTGGCGCATCGATCTGACGGTCGGCAGCAGCCGGCGCGCACTACTCCAACAAGATGTTCGCCGACCTGCTGAACGAGGCGGGCGACTATGCCGGCAACGTCTACAACTTCGCCGGCGATCTGCGCAACAGCGTGGGCCAGCTGCTGGTGACGGGGGAAGCGACGACCGGCGCGCTCCGGCACGAACTGGTATTCGGTGCCAGCTACCAGCGCAAGTGGGAGCGCTGGGGAACGGACTGGTACTGGAGCAACGATTTCAACGGCAACCTGTATCGGCGGCTGGACTTCCTGTCGACGCACGTCCCCGACTTCGGCTTTGGCCCGGTCGATTACGACGAACGGCAGAAGTCGCTGTTCGTCAGCGACACGATGCATTTCGGCGATCACTGGCAAGCCGTCCTGGGCGTGCGCCACGTGGATTACGAGCAGAAGGACCTGGACGGCGATCCCCAATCCGATTCGCGCTATACCACCTCATCGCTGACACCGACGCTCGCCCTGGTCTACAAGCCGGTGGACAACCTGTCCCTCTATGCCAGCTACGTGGAATCGCTGGAGGCCGCCGGCCGCGTGGCGATGGACGCGGAACCGCCTTACGTCAATGCGGGCGAAGCGCTGGATCCGACCACCAGCAAACAGTACGAAATCGGCGCGAAGTACCAGGCCGGCCGCTTCGGCTTCACCGCCGCGGCGTTCCGCGTCGAGCGTGCGGCCCAGGTGGACCAGTGGCGCGGTGAGGAACGGTACCGGGTACAAAATGGCCTGACGCTGTATCGCGGGCTGGAGGCCATCGGCAGCTTCGGCCTCACCCACGATCTCGACCTTGGACTGGGTTTCCTGTGGCTCGACGCGAGCCTGGAAGACCTGTCGCCGGAAAACGCCGCTTTGCAGGGCAATCGCCCCGCCGGATCCTCGCGCCGCCAGATCGTGGCCAACTTCGAGTACCGGCCGCCGTCGGTGAGCGGCCTGAGCCTGCACGGCAACGTGCGCCACTCCGGCGACCAGTACTACGAGGACGCGAACCGCGTGCTGATTCCCGGGCGTACCCTCGCCAGTGTCGGCCTGCAGTATCGGACCCAGATCGGCGGACGCATGGCCACCGTGACTGCGAACGTCAACAATCTGTTCAACCGGCGGTACTGGAACCTGGACACCCTGGGTGAAGCCAGGAACGGATCGCTCGCGTTGCGGATCGACTGGTAAGCCCGCGCCTCGCCGCGTGATGTCGCGGCCTCAGTAGGTGCCGAACCGGATCTGCACGCGGCCGCCCTCGGTGACGTTGATGACGCCGATTTCGTCGGGCGCGATCTCGTAGACGGCCGGCCATGAATGGCGGAAACCGATTGGCCAGGCGGGTTCGGGCAAGCGTTGCCAGTTTCCGCCACCGTCTTCGCTCACGCTGATCTCGTTCTGGCAGGAGGTGACGAACATCGTGCCGCGGGTGGTGGTGGTGATCTGCGGCCCGCAGCGCTGATCCGCCAGCGGCGTGCCCAGTCCGGCGGGCCAGGAACGGCCATCGGGCGAGATTTTGGAAGAAACCGGGCAGTGCTTGTCCTCGCCGCAGATTTCGAACACCAGCACGTAGCCGCCCTGCGGACGCCGCGCCATCACCGGCATGCCGGGTCGCAGCGCGCCGCCGCCGGGCTGGGCGGCGATCACCGCTTTGGATTCCCAACTGCGTCCCCCGTCACGCGACAGGCGTTGCGAGACCACCTGGTTGTAGGCGGGCTGGCCGTCGGCCAGGGTCTCGTCCGCATACAGGACCGACAGCGTGCCGTCGTCGAGGAGGGTGAGCACCGGTTCCCATACGCCGCGATCGTTGCGGCCGCCGGGCGTTTCGTTCTGGTCGATGACACTCAGGAACCGCCAGCTGCGGGCGCCGTCATCGCTGGCGTAGAGATGCAACCGGTAGGAGACGCCGTCCACCAGCGAGCGCATCGCCAGCAGCACGCGCCCATCGGGCAGGGCGAGGACTTCGCCGTTGTCGATCTTGCGTCCGGGTTCGGCCAGTTCCGACCAGGGCTGCCAACTGCGCGCGTGGTCGTCGCTGACGGACAGCGCGAGCGTGGTCGGCCAGTCCTTGTGGAAGCGCGTGGTCACCGCCAGCCAGCGGCCGTCGGTCAGCCGGGTCATGCGACCCCAGCCGGCGTCCCGTGCGGCGACGGTGGCGGTATCGGTCCAGCGCACCTCGACTGCCCAGATCGGGGCCGCGGCCAGCATCAGGCCCGCCAGGAGCGCGCCTTGCGCCGACATGCGAAGCGCGCGCATGCCCATCACCAGAAAACCGCGTACAGCGCGACCAGGATGGCAACGACCGCGAGCGAGGCAACGTTGAACGAAGGCGCGGTGGCGTAACTGACGTCGGCGGTGCGGATCCGATCGCGATCGCCACTGGCGCGTGTCGCCAGCGCGACGCCCACGGCCAGGACCAGCGCCAGCAGGAACACCAGGCCGATGCGATCCATGAACGGCAGCTCCGGCCACACCAGCTTGAGCGCCAGCGACAGCAGGAACGAACCGATCGCGGCGGCGAGCGCGCCGGCCTCGTTGGCGCGCTTCCAGAACAGTCCCAGCAGGAAGATCACCACGATGCCGGGAGTGAAGAAGCCGGTGAATTCCTGGATGTACTGGAAACCCTGGTCGAATCCGCCCAGCAGCGGACGCGCGGTCAGCACCGCCACCAGGATCGCCACGGCCGCGGCGATGCGGCCCACCCGCACCAGCTTGGCCTGCGAGGCATCGTGATCGCGCTTGGCGTAGAAATCGAGGGTGAAGATGGTCGCCACCGAATTGATCTTGGAGGCCAGCGACGCGACGATCGCCGCCACCAGCGCGGCGAACACCAGTCCCAGCACCCCGCTGGGAAGCAACCGCATCATCGTCGGATAGGCCGCGTCCGGGCGTTCCAGTTGCGGCGCCAGCACCACCGCGGCGATGCCCGGCAGCACCACGATCACCGGCATCAGCAGCTTGAGGAACGCGGCGAACACCACGCCCTTCTGCGCTTCGCGGATATCCTTGGCGGCGAGCGCGCGCTGGATGATGTACTGGTTGAAACCCCAGTAGCTCAAGTTGGCGATCCACATGCCACCCAGCAGCACCGACAGGCCGGGCAGATCCTTGTAGAAGGGATTGGCCGGGTCGAGGATCATCTCGAACTTCTCCGGCTGCTGCCGCCACAGCGTGGTGAACCCGTCGATCACGCTGCCATCGCCGATCTGGCCCAGGGTGATGCCGGTGACCAGCAATCCGCCCAGCACCAGCAGCGATACCTGCACGATGTCGGTCAGCGCCACCGCCTTCAGGCCGCCGTACAACTGGTACGCCAGGGCGAAGGTGCCGAGCAGGATCAGCGCCAGGTTCTGATCGAGGCCGGCCACCTGCGAGACCGCGATGGATCCCAGCCACAGGATCGAGGTCAGGTTGACGAACACGTACAGGCCCAGCCAGAACACCGCCATCAGGGTGCGGATGCGATTGCCGTAACGCTCCTCCAGGAACTGCGGCATGGTGGTGATGCCGTTGCGCAGGAAGATCGGCAGGAACCATTTGCCGACGATCAACAGGGTCAGCGCCGCCATCCACTCATAGGAGGCGATGGCCAGGCCGATCGCGTAGCCGGAACCGGACATGCCGATGATCTGTTCGGCCGAGATGTTGGCCGCGATCAGCGAGGCGCCGATCGCCCACCAGGGCAGGGCGCGGCTGGCGAGGAAGTAATCCTGCGCGGACTTCTCGTGTCCCGCTTTCTCGCGCGAGACCCACTGCGCCAGGATGAAGATGGCGGCCAGGTAGGCCAGCACGATGCCAACGTCGAGTGTGGAAAGCGTCATGGGATCTCCGCGGGAGGGGGCGCGCGTCAGCGGCGCGGCTTGGCGTCGGGGTTGCCGGCGAACCGGGGCTCCGGCAGCCCGGCGATGCCGGGAGTGAAGGCGAACACGTCACCGGCATGGCGATCACGCTCGCGCGCATCCGCGTCCAGGCCGTCATGCGCGCTGGTGACGTACAGCGTGCGCAGATCGGCGCCGCCGAAGACCGGGCGGGTCGGCTGCGTGGCGGGAATCGACACGCGGCGATCCTCACGGCCGTCGGGCAGGTAGCGCACCACCCGCGCCGCGCCCCATTGCGCGTTCCACAGCCCTCCGTCGGCATCCACCACGCTGCCGTCCGGCTCGCCGTCCTGCGTGGTCAGGTCGGCGAAGGGGGAAGCCGGACCCAATGCGTCGCCATAGTCGCAACGCTGGATGACCTTCCGCAGCGAATCGCAGAAGTACATGGTCGCGCCGTCGGGGCTGAAGGCGACGCTGTTGGCGATCGCCACGCGGGGCAGCGGCAGGGCTTCCAGCGACAGGTCGGCATGCAGGCGATGGAATCCGCCCACCGCGTATCGGGGTCCTCGCGCCGGTTCGTGCAGGGTGCCGAACACGAAGCGTCCCTGGCGATCGCAGGCGCCATCGTTGGCGCGGGTCTCGGGCACGATGCCGATGCGGTGCAGCTCGCGCAACTCGTAGCGCTGCGGGTGGAAGAATGCCAGCCGCGAGGCCAGCGCCAGCAGCAGCCACCCCTCCGCCTCGCACAGCGCGAACGAGGCCAGGCGCTCCGGCAGCGGCCACTGATCGACCTTGCCGCTCGCGGGCGCGTACCGCCACAGCCGCGCGGCATGGATGTCGGTCCAGTACAGCGCTTGTTCGCGGTCGCACCACAACACGCCTTCACCGAGCCGGTTGCCGGCGGGCACCACGATGCTCACGTCCATGTTCACACCCAGCCGCCGTCGACGATGAAGTCCTGGCCGGTGCACATGCGGCTGTCGTCGGCGGCCAGGAACAGCGCCGCGCGCGCCAGGTCTTCGGCTTGCAGATGGCCGGGCAGGCACTGCGCGCGCCGGATCTGCGCCTCGCCTTCCGCATCCAGCCACAACCGCCGCTGCTTTTCGGTGATCACCCAGCCCGGCACCAGCGCGTTGATGCGGATGCGATCAGCGCCCAGTTCGCGCGCCAGACCGTTGACCAGCCCATGCACGGCGGACTTGGCCATCGCATACATCGGATAGCCGGCGTTCTTGATCATCCAGCCGGTGGAGCCCAGGCAGATCACCGAGCCGCCGCCGAGCGCGCGCATGTCGGCTACCACCGCCTGGGTGGCGAAGTACTGGTGGCGCAGATTCACCGCCATGTTGCGCTCGAAGTCGGCCGGCGTGGTGTCGCCGAAGCCATGCCGCCCGTCGTTGGCGGCGTTGTTGACCAGCACCGCGATCGGCCCGACGTGCCGGCGTGCATCGGCGATGGCCGCATGCAGCGCGTCCAGGTCGGTCACGTCGCAACGCAGGTGGACGGGGACGTGCTCGACCGCGCCGAGGCCGTCCAGCAGATCCTTGGCGCCGGCATCGTCGATGTCCAGGAAGGCGACGCGCGCGCCCTGGCGGGCGAAGTGTTCGACGAAGCTGGCGCCGATGCCGGTGGCGCCGCCGGTGATCAGCACGCTGCGGCCGGCGAGGCTGGGATAGCGCGCCATCGCGCCCGCGGGAGGTGTTGTTTCAGTCATCGGGATCACCACTCCGCCACGCTGCCGTCGGCGTGGCGCCAGACGGGATTGCGCCAGCGATGGCCCTCGGAGGCCCGCTCGTCCACGTAGGCCTGGTTGATTTCGATGCCCAGGCCCGGGCCGCCGGGAATCGCCACGTAGCCGTCGTTGTAGGCGAACGGCGCGCGGTCGGCCAGGTAGTCGAGCAGATCATTGGCGGCGTTGTAGTGAATCCCCAGGCTCTGCTCCTGGATGAAGGCGTTGTAGCAGATCGCGTCCAGCTGCAGGTTGGCGGCCAGCGCGATCGGCCCGAGCGGGCAATGCAGGGCCAGCGCGACGTCGTAGGCCTCGGCCATCGCGGCGATCTTGCGGGTTTCGGTGATGCCGCCGGCATGCGAGGGATCCGGCTGGATGATGTCGACGCCGCCGGTCTGCAGCACGCGCTTGAAGTCGAAGCGCGAGTACAGGCGCTCGCCCAGCGCGATCGGCGCGGGCGAGAGCGCGGCCAGTTCGGGAATGGCTTCCAGGTGTTCGGACAGCACCGGCTCCTCGATGAACATCAGCCCGAACGGCGCGAGTTCACGCATCAGCACCTTGGCCATCGGCTTGTGCACGCGACCATGGAAATCGACCGCCAGGCCGATTTCGCGGCCGACCGCATCGCGCACGGCCTGCACGTTTTCCAGTACGTGGGTCACCTTCTCGTGGGAGTCGACGAACTGCACCTCCTCGGTCGCGTTCATCTTGACCGCGGTGAACCCGCGCGCCACCGCTTCCTTCGCCGCGCGCGCGGTGTCCGCCGGGCGGTCGCCGCCAATCCACGAGTACACCCGGATCCGATCGCGCACCTTGCCGCCGAGCAGCGCATGCACCGGCACGCCCAGCGCCTTGCCGTGGATATCCCACAACGCCTGGTCGATCCCGGCCAGCGCGCTCATCAGCACCGGCCCGCCGCGGTAGAAACCGCCGCGATACAGCACGTTCCAGTGATCCTCGATCAGGCGCGGATCCTGGCCGATGAGGTAGTCGGACAGCTCCTCCACCGCGGCGGCCACGGTATGCGCGCGGCCCTCCACGATGGGTTCGCCCCAGCCGCTGATGCCCGCATCGGTATCGATGCGGACGAACAGCCAGCGTGGCGGCACGAGATAAGGCGTGATGGCGGTGATCTTCATGGGGTGGGGTCCCGGTTGGTCTTGTTCCATGCATCGATGAAGGCGCGCGCCCGCCGCGCCACTTCGGTGGGCGGGGTGCCGGGCGCGTACAGCGCCGAGCCGATGCCGAAGCCCGTTGCACCGGCGTCGCGATAGGCGGCCATTCGTTCGGGCGTGATGCCGCCCACCGGCAACACGCCGGTGCCGCGCGGCAGCACGCTGAGCCAGGCTTTCAGCACCGGCGGTGGCAGTTGCTCGGCGGGAAACAGCTTCAGCGCGTCGGCGCCGGCGCGCAGCGCGGCGAAAGCCTCGGTGGGGGTGGCGACGCCGGGCGTGCAGCGCAGCCCGAGCGCGTGCGCCGCGGCGATGACGTCGACATCGGCGTGCGGCATCACGATCAGCCGGCCGCCGGCGTCCTTCACGTCCTCGACCTGGCGAGGCGTGAGCACCGTGCCGGCACCGACCAGGCAATGGTCACCGAGCGCGCGCGCCAGCAGCGCGATGCTTTCCAGCGGTTGCGGCGAGTTGAGCGGGACTTCCAGGATCCGGAAGCCGGCCTCGGCCAGCGCCAGGCCGATGGCCGGCGCTTCCTGCGGGGTGAGCCCGCGCAGGATGGCAACCAGAGGGAGGGGTTGCATCCAGGCGGTGCTCATGGGAACTCCTTCAGCGGGTGGACTTGCGCGTGCGCCCTCGTCCTTTCTTGATGTTGGCGCGCGAGTCCTCGATCATGCCGAGCATCGCCTCGCGCGCGGATTCCGGCCGCTTGAGCCGGATCGCGTCGTAGACGTCGAAGTGGCGCGGCAACGAGTACTTGAAGTCCGCCGCGGTCTGAGCCGACAGCAGGAAGTACGCGCCCAGCGCCGCGTCGATGACCGAGAACAGCGAAGCCATCAGTTCGTTGTTGGTCGCGTCCAGCACGCTCTCGTGGAAGTCCAGGTCCGCCTTGGCCCAGGCGTCCTGGTCGGTGGCCGCGGCCATCGCCTCGTAGGCCGCCTTGATCTTCGCCAACTGCTCCGGCGAGCGCCGCCGTGCCGCCGCCGCCGCCGCGGCCGGTTCGATGATTTCGCGCATCTCCACCAGCTTCTCGACGAAGTCCTCGGTCGGCATCGAGGCGCATCGCCAGGCCAGGATGTCGCCGTCGAGCTGGTTCCAGTGGCGCGGTTCGCGCACCCGGGTGCCGGTCTTCTGCCTGGTTTCGATCAGGCCCTTGGAACCGAGTACCTTCAATCCTTCCCGCAGCGCGGTCCGGCTCACCGCCATGCGCTGGGCCAGCACTTCCTCGCGCGGCAGGAGTTCGCCGGGCTTGATCTCGCCGCTGACGATCATCCGGCCGATCGCCTGGATGACCTGGTCGTAGAGATTGCGTACCGCGATTTGCTTCACTGGAGCCCCTTGGGTTCGGTGCGCCGCGTCCGGCGGCCACTCTGATTATCCGACAATAGGGGTATAGCACGACTGGGGGCATGGCATGGGAACCGTGGGAAATCATGGCGCCACCGACGCGGGGGCGATGTCCAGATAGTCGTAGTCCAGCGGCCGGTCGCCGTTGCTGACGACGATGCGGTTGTCGCCTTCCTCCAGGGATGCGACGAACGCCGCCTCGCGCCAGCCGGCGCGGGGCGTGCTGGCGGCGGAAGCGGGGGCGGGCAGCTCCCGGCCATTCACCCGCACGCGCGGCGCGGCGGCGAAGCCGATGTCGGCGTAGCGCAGGCGGATGTGGCGATCGCCGGCGCGTCCGGCCCGGACCTCGAACACGAGATTGGCGTCGGCGCCGCTGGCCAGGCGCACCTTGCGGCCGGCCGACGCGCCGGCGTCGTCGATCTGCGCGGCGCGGCGGCGGGCCGCGTTCTCGGCTTCGTACCGCCCCAGCGCCAGCGGCGCGGTGGCATGCAGGATCTCGTTGGACTCGGCCCGCGCGGGCGCCGAGGCGATGGAGGAGGAGGTGATGTGCAGCAACTGGCCGTCGGCGCGGACCAGCATGGCCTGGGTCCAGCCGGCGTGGATGTTGCCGCTGGCCTTGCGCACCGGGGCGTCGACTTCCCACCAGGGTCCGCGTCCGCCATGGTCATTGCGATAGAGCGTGCGGCCACCCGCATCGCCACCGCCGCCGGCCCGTTGCGCGGCCACCAGCAACACGCCGTCGGCGGTTTCGCCGGGCAGCCAGCGGATGCTCGGGCACGCCGCCGGCCAGGCGCCTGCGGCGGTGCGCAGGGCGATGCCCGGATCCTCCGGCGCACCCCAGTCCAGTCCATCGGCGCTGAATTTCAGATGGACCTGGCCGTTGCGTTCACCGTCGATGTTCTCGAACACCATCGCGTAGCCGCGACCGGGGACGCGTTCGACGATGGCCATCCCGGGGCGTTCGACGCCGCCCGGGAGTGCGACGTCCACGGTCTCCTCGCCCCAGCTGCGGCCACCGTCGAGCGAGACCTTGTGCGCCAGCAACTGGTTGAAACCGGCCGGCTTGTGCTGCTCGCTGGAGTAGAAGGCGACCATGCGGCCGTCGTCCAGCACCACGATGTAGGGTTCCCAGACTCCCTGGTTGAGTCGGTCGGAGGGCTGGCCACCGCCCCGCACGATGCTGCCGCGATACTCCCAGTGCCGGCCGCCGTCACGGCTGGCGTAGAGCTGCAGGTCCTGCGCGATCACCTGATCGCGTTCGTTGCGGCCGGTCGAATTGGCGGCGAGCAGCAGGGTGCCCGCCGGAAGGTCGCCGCTGGAACGGGCCAGCTCGCTCAGATGCGGTTGCCAGCGCAGTTGCCAGCGGCGCGCGTCGCCGTGCGGCCGGTCGGTGATCTCGCCGACCTGCCGCCAATGCCCACCCGCGTCGCGGCTTTCGTACAGCGGAATGCCGCCCGGAGCGGACGGCTCGAACACCAGCAACATGCGCCCGTTGTCATCCGCACGCGGCTGGTGCGCCAACTGGATCGCCGACACGTAACCGACGCCCGCGGCCAGGCGCGCGCCGCGAGCGGCATCGTCCGTGGCCGGCGCGGCGGTGGCCGCACCGGCGCACAGCAGCGCCGGTGCCAGCCACTTCACGCGGGGCGTCGCGTGCTTCTTCACAGCTTGAACCGCAGGCCCAGGGCGAGGGTCTTGTCCTGGAAGCGGATGTCGCGCGGACGGGTATCGCCGTCGCCCCAGAACTGGTGCAGGTTGTTGCCCAGCAGGTTGGTGGCCGAGAACACCAGCGTGGTCTGCGGGGTCACGTCGTAGCTGACCGAAAAGTCCAGCGAGCTGGCCGGTTCCACCTGGTCCTCGTTGCCGGACACGGTGGGCTGGGTGAAGAAGTCGATGTAGCGGCTGCGGTAGCCGTAGGCAAGTCGCGCCGAAAGCCCCTGGTTCTCGTAGAACAGCACCGCGTTGTAGTTGTTCTTCGACACGTTTTGCAGCGGCCGCGAGATCTCCGGTCCGCCGATGAACTGTGGCGAGCGGGTGGATCCGTCGATGTAGGTGTAGTTCAACTGCGCGCCCAGGCCGCTCCAGGCGCCGGGAAGGAAGTCGAAGGTCTGCTGGTACGCCAGCTCGACGCCCTGCAGGTGCCCGCTGCCGGCGCTCTGCGGCGAGGACAGTTCGTACGGCGCGCCACCGATGGTCACGTTGGTGACGTAGGTCTGGATGTAGCCGTCGATGTCGCGATAGAACACGCCCGCGCTGGCATAGCCCACCGGCGAGAAGTACCACTCCAGCGAAGCGTCGTAGTTCATCGATTCGATCGGGCTCAGATCCGGATTGCCGCTGGATGCGATCCCGGGGCGGTTGATGGTGCCCGGATTGAGCGATATCGACGGGTTGAGCGCGCCGAAGTCCGGATAGCTGATGGTCTTGGCGGCGACCAGGCGGAGCTGCCACTCATCGCTGAAGTGCAGGTTCATGCTGGCGTTGGGCAGCGTGTTGGTGTCGTCGGTCTGGCGCGTGATCGGGCTGTAGACGCTGGTGCTTGCATCGAAGGAGAAGGCGCTGAGATCGCGCTTCACCTTCTCCACCCGCACGCCGACCAGGCCGTCGACCGGCAGGCCGAACAACTCGAAGTCGTACTTGGCCTGCAGGTAGCCGGCGGCCTTGCGCTCGCCGATGTCGAAGAAGCGGCCGGGATTCTCCGGGGCCAGTCCGGCGGGCAGGCCGTAGAACGCGCGCAGCGCGTCGGCGTTGTCGATCAGGTAGTCGTAGCAGGGCACCAGGAATTTCTGATGCAGCGCGGCGTTGTCGCGCTTGCTGCAGAAGAAGCTGGAGGCCGGGAAAAGGCCCACCACCTGGTTGTCCGGGTTCGGGTTGGCGGTGATGTTGTCGGTGCCCGCGCCACCCGGCGGCGGCGTGGAGATTTCCACGCTGCCCTTGGCGCTGGCGGTGCGATCCGCATAGCGCAGGCCGAACTGGATCGACGCGATCGGGCCGTCGAGGAATTCGAAGCGGCCATCGCCACGCCAGCTGTTCTCCTCGCCACGCGAGTGCGCCCAGGTCTGGAACAGGCCGTTGAGGTAGAAGCGCGACGGATCCAGCGCCGGGTCGCCGGCCAGGTACCAGTTCTGGTGGCTGCCGGACGTGCCTTCCCAGACCGTGGTGATCGGACCGCTCAGGAAGGTGTCGATGATGAAGTTCTCGTCGCGGTAGTAGCCGGACGTGCGGGTGAACTCGGTGGACAGGTGCAATTGGTCGCCGTCCCACTTCACCCCCAGCGCGTTCTGGATGTCCTGGCCGCGCTGCTTGTGTGCCTGGGTGCTGGTCGCGGCGTAGGTGTCGCCGGTCCAGGAACCGCTGGTCGCGTCGCAGACGGTCTGGCCGGCCAGCGGTCCGTCCAGTTGGTTGGGATAGCAGTGGTTGCCGACGCCGAGCTGCGACGGGGCCACCGCGCCGTTCGGGAACGAGAAGTAGAACGCCTGGTCGAAATCGTCGCGGACCCAGTCGTACAGCCCTTCCAGGTAGACCTCGGTGCGATCGTTGGGCTTCCACTGCAGGGCGTAGTTGAATGCGCCGCGCTTGCGATCGCCCTGGTTGTACGCCGTGCCCCAACCATTCGGTGCGGCGATCAGGTTGCCCTCGGTGGTGCGTATCGGGTTGTTGCTTCCGTCGGTCACGATCTTCGGGAAGTCGCCCCACACCGCGTCGTAGGCGTAGTGCTTGCCCAGATAGCCGAAGTTGACCAGCGCGCCGAATTCGCCGGCGTCGGTGTCCCAGCGGTTGCTGAGCAGCAGGCTGGCGTTGGGGTCGACCTTGCCGCCGTACTCGCTGTGGGTACCGGTGAGGGTGCCGGCCACTTCGGCGCCGTCGAAGTCGAACGGACGGCGCAGCTCGATGTCGACCAGGCCGGCGATGCCGCCCAGCGGCAGGCTGGCCTCGCTGCTCTTGTAGACGCGCAGGGTCTTCACCGCGGTGGCCGGCAGGTTTTGGAAAGCGTAACCGCGCCCGGAACCGCTGAAGATCTCGCGACCGTTGAGGGTACTGATGACGTTGGGCAGGCCGCGGATCACCACCGAGGTCGTCTCGCCCTGTCCGCCCTGCGCGATCTGCACGCCGGTCACGCGCTGGAGCGCGTCGGCCACGCTGTTGTCGGGCAACTTGCCGATGTCCTCGGCGACGATCGAATCGACCACCATGTCCGCGTCCTGCTTGATCGCCTGCGCGGTCTGCAGGCTCTGGCGCAACGCGGTGACCACGACCGTATCCAGGTTGGTGGCGTCCTGGGAGGAAGGATTCTGGTCGGCCGGCGCCTGCTGCGCGGTCGTACCGGCGTTGCCATCCTGGGCCATGGCCAGCGTCGGCAACATGAGGGCGGACAGGATCGAAAGCGACAGCAGGGAGCGGGGAAAACGAGTGTTCATGACATCTTCTCCGGAAGAGGGGCATGAGCGACCCGCCGGCCGCGGGAGCGGCCAGTGGGGCGTCTCGGTTCAGTGACTGGGAACGGCGTTCCCGGGCGTGTCGGCAAGCTTGCGGAACAGCTCGGCTTCACGCGCGCGGTAGGGCGTGCCATCGGCCTTGAGCAGATCGTGGAACCACAGGGTCGGCTCCTGCATGGTGTACGGACGCTGCCAGCTGTCCCACGGGAAGCGGGTCTGGATGGCACCGTCGACGAAGCCCCAGTTGATCATGCCGATGTTCTCGCGCCGCGCGATCGGCAGGATGGTGTCCACGTTGGAGCCGTTGCCGCGCGCCAGCCACTCGGTGCAGATCAGCGGGCGATCGTAACCGCGCAACTGGGCGACGCGCACCTCGAAGGCTTCGGGCTGTTCGTAGTTGTGGAAGGTGATGACGTCGGACTGCTCCAGCTGGGTGCGCTGGATGGCGTTCAGGCTCTTGGCGCCAGGCGACCAGTCGTCGCCGATCCACACGCCGCTGGTGAGTGGCTGGATCGGCTTCTTCGCGCGCGCCCATTCGAAGATCCTGGGCAGCAGTTCCTCGATGCGCGCCTGCTCGCGGTCCAGTTGCTTGTCCATGTAGTTGCCGCCGCCCGGGTTGTCCGGTTCGTTCCACAGGTCCCAGGCCAGCACCCGCTTGTCGTTGGCGAAGGCACCGACCACGCCCTGTACGTAGGCGCGGAAGTGCGCGTCGTTGGCCGGATCGACCAGTTCGTGCCGGCCCGGGCTCTGGAGCCAGCCGGAGTTGTGCACGCCGGGAATCGGGCGGCGCTGCGCGCCGAGCACCGGATCCGGATCCCAGCAGCTGTCGAACAGCACCAGCATCGGCCGGATGCCGTGCTTCGCAGCGATGGCGAGGAACTGGTCGAGGCGCTTCAGGAAACCTTTCTGATCCTGCTTCCACAGCAGGTCGTGCAGATAGACGCGCATGGTGTTCATGCCGAACTTTTCGCGCGCCCAGCCGAGCTCGCGATCGATCGCCACCGGATCAAAGCTCTCGGCCTGGAACATCTCCAGCTGGTTGATCGCGTTGGAGGTGGTGTAGTTGGCGCCGACCAGCCAGGGCTGCTGTTCGTACCAGCTCTTCGCTTCGGCCTGCGACCAGCGTTCGCCGTCGGCGGCCGTCGCCATCGGCGCGGTCGCGGCGAACAGGATTGCAAGCAGGGGGGTGAGCCACTTTTGCATCGGATGCATCTCCATTACCTGAGAGGATTCGGGCATGCCTCCGGCATCCACGGCGGCCGGGGCCGTCGCGGTGGGTGGCATGCGGCGCCGGTTGGCGCCGGGATCAACGGGTGCTGCTGGCGTCCTTGTCCGTGGAGAACCGGTAGACCATGCGGTTCACGTACTGCTGGCCGGGCACAAGGCGCGCCGAACCGAAGGCGGGCTGGTTCGGCGTGTCGGGAAACAGCTGGGGTTCGAGCGCGATGGCATCACCCTGGCGGTATACGCGGCCGCTCTTGCCCACCGTGGTGCCGTCCAGGAAGTTGCCGGAATAGAACTGCAGGCCAGGCTGCGCGGACACCAGCGACATCACCCGGCCGGAACGCGGGTCGTGCACGCGCGCCACCTCACGGGCTTCCTTCGCCGGTTCGCGGCTGATCACCCAGTTGTGGTCGTAGCCGCGACCATGCAGCAACTGCGGCTCGCTGCCGGTGCGAAGATCCCGGCCGATTGGCTTGGGCGTGCGGAAGTCGAACACGGTACCGGCCACTGGCCGGAACTCGCCCGTTGGAATCAGGGTGGCGTCGACCGGCGTATAGGCGTCGGCGGCGATCATCAATTCGTGATCCATCGCCGTGCCCGAACCTTCGCCGGACAGGTTCCAATAGGCGTGGTTGCTCAGGTTGACGATGGTCGGCGCATCGGTGCTGGCGCGGTATTCAATCGCCAGGCGGCCGTCGCCTTCGAGCGCGTAGGTGGCGGTGACCGTCAGCGTGCCGGGATAGCCCTGGTCGCCGTCGGCGCTGACGTGGCGCAGGGTGGCGCGATCAGGCTTGGCCTCGACCACGTCCCAGACCACCTTGTCGAAGCCACGGGTGCCGCCGTGCAGGCTGTTGGGTCCATCGTTGGTGGGCACGCTGTATTCGCGTCCATCCAGCGTGAACCTGCCGCGGGCGATGCGGTTGGCGAAGCGCCCGACGACGGTGCCGAAATATTGCGGCTTGGCCAGCGTGGCCTGCAGCGTCGCGTCGCCCAGCACCACGTCGGCGTACTTGCCGTCGCGATCCGGCACTTCCAGCGAATGCAGCGCCGCGCCCAGTGTCAGTACGCGCGCCTGCATGCCGCTGCCGTCGCGCAGCAGGATGGATTCGACCTTCGTGCCGTCCGGCAGCGTGCCGACGACCGTGCGCTGCTGCGCGCCCGCCGATGCGGCGACCGCGAGCGCCAGCGCACCCATGCAACCAACTGCCATCCCCTTGCCAAGCAACATCGCTCTTGACCTCTCCCAACGGCGTGGAAGGTTACAAAAACATATAATCAGACAATATGCACGTTGCGGCGCAACACATGGCAGGCGGCCTCGGTCACGCGGCCCGCGTGAGCAGCCTCGGCCAAGCTAGCCGCGCAACGCATGGATGCCGGTGAACCCGCGTACGACGGCATCCGCCGAGGCGACCGGCCGCGAGGCGATCCCCTGCACCGCCAGCGCGGCCTGGTACAACACGCACACCGGTGCCGATCCGACCAGCGGCACGGTGGTGGCGCGCAGTTCCGGAAACAGCGCCAGCGCGTCGGCGATCTCGGCCCCGATCAACAGGCCGCGCAGGTAGGCGCTGGCGTCCGCGCGCGGCAGCAGGCCGCGAATCACCCGTGCGCGAACGCCGAACAGCAGCGCGCCCAGGCCGAGGGCATGGGCCGCGGCCGCGCCTACGCCGTCCCGGAACGCGGGGCCATCGTGGCCCGGGCCCTCCACGACCGAGGCGAGCAGGCCCGCCGCGGACAGGCGGTCGTGGATTTCGCCCGACATCGCGGTCATGAAGTCATGCACGCGCCCGTTGCGCAGGCGCACCCATTTGGTGTGCGTGCCGGGCAGGGCGATCACGGGCGAATCACCGAGTCGATCGCCGGCCAGCAGGCCGAACAGTTCGGTTTCCTCGCCGCGCATGATGTCCGGCGCGCCATCGGCCTCGCGCACGCAGGCCAGGCCGGGAACGATGTGCAGCGACAGCTCCCCGATGCACACGGGCACCAGGCCCGCACCCACCGTCCGCAGGCCGGCCGGGCAGTCGACATAGCCCGCGTCGATCCAGCCGATGTTGGAGCCGATCATGCCGGCCGCGTAGACGGCGCCGGCCTGTGGCCAGCGTGCGCGCACGCGATTGGCGACATCGACCATGCCCTCGCGCGAGAGCGTGGTGATGCCGGAGGCGGATTCGAGCGTGTCGATCACCTGGCCGTCGGCGGCGATGAGATAGGCGCGGAAATTGGAGCTGCCCCAGTTGATTCCGACGATGCTGTCCGCGTGCGCGTGGTTCATGGCGAGGCTCGAATGTGGGCGGTGCGATCCGCTGGCCGCGATCGGCGCGGAGGCGGCTTGTATATTGTCGGATTATATGATTACGTTGGCGGCTCCATGCAAACCGGGTCGCACGCGGCCCGTCTTCCCGCCGTCGTCCGCATCACGCGGCGCCGGGCTGACCGGAAACCGAGGAGGACTCATGTTCCATTGGCCGGCACGCCTGTTGCTGGGCGCAATCCTGCTGTACACGAGCACGGCGAACGCCGCCGAACCACCGGAGTTCCGGAATCCGCTGCTGCCTTCCGGGCCGGATCCCTGGATCGTCCGCGACGGCGGGATCTACTACTACATGGGCACGCACGGCAACCGGCTGGCGATCCGCAAGACCCGCGATCTCGCGCACCTGGCCGAGGCGGAGGAGACGACCATCTGGCGGCCGCCGGCGCGCGGTCCGAACGCCCAGTCGATCTGGGCGCCGGAGCTGCATCGCATCGACGGCAAGTGGTACGTGTACTACACCGCCGCGGCCAGCGGCCACGATGACGACGATCATCGCGGCGTCTTCGTGCTGGAAAACGGAAACGCCGATCCGACCACCGGCGAATGGCGCGATCGTGGTCGGCTCGCCACCCGGTATCCCGGCATCGACGGCACCACGTTCGCCATCGGTGACAAGCGCTACTTCGTCTATTCGCCATACGTCGGCCCGGACAGCGTGCTCGCAATCGTGGCGATGTCCGATCCGTGGACGCTGGTCGGCGAGGAAACCATCATCGCGCGCCCGGACCAGGACTGGGAGCGGCAGGGCGGTCGGCAGATCCTGGAAGGGCCGGAATTCCTCGCCGGGCCCCGAGGCGATCTGTTCCTCTCATACTCGGGCAGCGCCTGCTGGTCGGACGATTATGCGATCGGCCTGCTGCACGCGCGCCCTGGAAGCGATCCGCTGCAAGCCTCGTCGTGGACCAAGGCGCCGCAACCCATCCTGGCGAAGAATCCCGCTGGCCATGTCCACGCACCCGGCCACAACGGCTTCTTCGACATGCCCGACGGCAGTGCCTGGATCGTGTATCACGCCAATCCCGGGCCCGACATGAAATGCACGGCGAAGCGATCCCCGCGCATCCAGCCGGTGCATTGGCGCGAGGATGGAACCCCATGGCTGGATCCGCCGGTCGGCGAAGGTGCCGCGCCCGCAGGCGGGACCCGATGAAGCCCGTCCCGGCGAGCCGCATGCGCTCAATGGCTGGATGCTTCTGCCCGTCCAGCGTCGTGGCAACGAACGCCGGCGGAGTCTCCAGCGGCGCGAGTCCCCCGGATCGCGGGATCATGCTTCCGGTGGAATGATCGCATCACGCACCGGACGGCATCCGGCGCGCACTGATCACTCCGCCCGGAACCTGCTCTCGGTCGCGCCGATGTCCGGCGCGTCGCCGCGCACGCGCGGGAAGGGACGCCCACGCTGGTCGTGGCGGAGGTCGAGCAGGTTGCTGCCACGATCGATGGCCGGGCTGCCGCGCAGGAGCAGGTGGGTGGGCGACGGACCGCCGTGGTCCGCCAGCGGCGAAAGCAGCGGATCGGCCTGGAGGGTATCCGCCGGCAACGACGCCTGCGACGACTGGATCAGGTTGTGGCTGCCCACGACACCATCGATGTAGACGGATACGTCGGCAGATGGCGCGCCCAGGCAGGTGTTGCGTGCGGCCACCGTGCTTTCCAGGTCGATCTCCAGGACCGATCGCAGAGCGCCCCTGCAATCCAGGGTGTTCTCGTTGAATGCGATGGTGCTGTTGAGGATGCGAACCCCCGCGCCCTGCAGGAGCATCGCCGCCCAGTATTCGGCGATGTTGCCGCTGAAGGTGCTGTTGACGATGACGGGACCGGAGTAGGCGTTCATCCCACCTCCGGCCAGGGGTTCGTCGCGGGCCGGATGCTGCGGCTCGGAGGCGGCATTGGCGGAAATCGTGGAGTCCTCGATCAACGCGGCGCCATCGATGTGCAATCCACCACCGACCCGCGCCCGGTTTCCGCTCACGACCGAACGCCGCAGGGTCAGGTCGTTCGCGGCGATGCCACCGCCGTAGTACGCCGAACTGTCGCGGATCTGGCTGTCCAGGACCGTCACCGTGCCGCCCGCGTTGACCGCACCGCCATAGCCGAAGGTCGTCACGTGGGCATCGGACACGATGCTGCGCTCGATGAGCACGTTGCCGAAGGCATAGATCGCGCCGCCACGGCCTTCCTCGGTCCAGTAGATGTCATCGCGGACGACCAGCAGGCAGTGGTGCACGCGGGAACGCACGATCTCGATGTTCCCCAGCGACTTGATGCAGCCGCCCATGTCGTGCGATCCGCCGACCTCGTCGCGCGAATTCTCGATGGAAAGATCCTCGATGCGCAGCGTCCCGCGCCCCCAGTGCTCGATGGCCCGGTTGCCGTACCAGTTGCCGTCGATGGCCAGCCGCGCGCGCCCGGGACCCTTGAAGGTCAGGTCCCCCTGCCCGAAGTACAGGCTGCCGCCGAGCACGATGCGATCGCAGGCCAGCCCGCGCAGGTCGATGATGTCGCCGCTGGCGGCGGAACCCACCGCCGCGCGGAGGCTTCCGGGACCGGTGTCGTCGCAGTTGCCCACCGTGATCGTGGCCGCGTGCGCCTGGCCGGATCCGGTAATCGCCGCCATCCCGGACAACGCGGCAAGCAGGAGCCCTGCATGCGAACCACGACGCATCATGGCGGAATCTCCGGAGGCACGGCGGTGCCAGGCGAGCCTGCGGCCGCCAGTGTGGTCGGGTCGTGAAAAGCGCGCCTTTGCCGGCGAGTGGGCGCGGGTCCCCGGTTGGGGTGCCGGATTCCACCCGTGCATGCCAGCGGACGCGACAGCAGGCGTCAGGAGGGACGATCCTGCTGCAGGCGGCGCCTTCACCGGCTTGCCACCGCTCCGGGGAGGCAGAATGGGGCCGGCACCCTCATCGGAGCGCCTGTCATGGAAACGGAAACAAGAAGGCTGTTTGAACGCTACGAGCGGCTGTTCCGGCAAGCCCTGGCGGGCGAGGCGGACATGGACGAGGTCGCATCCCTGTATGCCTCGGACTTCATCGCCGCTTCGCCGGCCGGGGTGATGTCGGGCAAGAACGATCAGCAGCTCAGGAACGTCATGGCCCAGGGGTATGCGCACTATCGCGACATCGGTACCCGGCGGATGCGGATACGGGATATCCGCGTCGCGCCCATCGACGGGCTTCACTGCATGGCCAGCGTGGCATGGACCGCGACCTATGCGCGCGACGATCTTGCCGAAACGGCGATCGATTTCGAGGTGCATTACCTGGTCCAGATTCGGGGCGGCGAGGCCAGGGTCTTCGGCTGGGTATCGGGCGACGAGCAGGCGCTGCTGAAGCGGCACGGCGTCGTCTGAGCATCGCGTCCGCGGGGGGCTCGCGCAGGCAGGCCGGACCCGGCGGACGATGGGGTTGCGCGATGGCGGTGCGCGGCGCCGGCTGACGGCCGGCGTCCAGGAAGCGTCGAATCCCCCCGACGATGCATGCCGCCGTTATCCCCCGGCCCCAGGGTGGCTACACTGGCGCGGGGTCATCGACACGTCGATGACGGGAGGCAGGCCAGGCTGGTGTCTGGCCGGGTGTGGCGAGGGGGCGCGGTGGGCGCTGGGAAGCAGGTCAATCGATGGTCCGACGGCATCGCGCTGGCCGTGCTGGTCGGAGGGACGGCGTGGCTTTCCCTGAAATGGGGGAAGGGCGCGGACGAACTCGCCGCCGTCTGGATATCCAGCGGCATCCTCACCGGCTGGCTGCTGGCGCGCGAGACGCGCGCCTGGCCGTTCTGTCTGGGTGTCGGCATCGCGGCGGACCTGCTGGGCCAGTGGCTGGCCGGGGTGCCGCTTGGAGCCGCGGCGTTCCTGGCGACCTGCCACCTGATTGAAGTGCTGGTGGTCGCCTGGTCGGTGCGCCGGGTGGTGCCGAACGTGAGCGACCCGCAGCGCTGGTTGACCCTGGGCGGCGTCGCCACCGCCAGCACCCTGGCCGGCTGCGCGCTGTCCGGCGTGCTGGCGGCGTGGATGGCGGAAGCTTCGGTGCCGTCCAGTTTCGTGCGGGCTTTCCTGGGCTGGTATGCCGCGCACGTGGTGGGCATGGTGATCTTTGCCACCACCACCCTGGTCCTGCACGTGGAAGGCTGGCGGGCCATCGCGCCGCGTGGCAAGCGGCGCAGCTTCGTCATCAGCATGGCGCTGATCGCCGCGGTGGGCGCGCTGGTGTTCAGTACTTCGTACCCGGTGCTTTTCCTGACCTATCCGCCGCTGTTGCTGGCCGCGTTCCGGCATCGGTTCCCGGGCGTGGCGGCGGGCGTGATCCTGCTGGGCGTCATCGGCGGCACCCTGACCGCCCACGGCTACGGTCCGTTGTGGGGACCGGAGGATCTGGGCGATGCCGGCCGCATCGCGCTGTTTCAGCTGTACCTGGCCGGCGGCTGCCTGATCACCATTCCGGTGGTGCTGGGCATGGCCGAGCGCGACAAGCTGACCTCGAAGGTGCGCGAGAACGAACACCGCTACCGGTTGCTGGCCGACTACTCCGGCGATCTGGTGGTGCGGCTGCGGCCGGATGGCGAGCGCGTGTACGTCTCGCCCGCCGCCGAGGACATCCTGGGCTGGAAGCCGGCGGAAATGCTGGGCCTGCGCTGGAGTCTGGTGCATCCGGAGGACCAGGGCAGGCAGCGGGTGGCGATGGACGAAGTGCTCGCCTCCGGCCAGCCGCAGACGCTCAAGTACCGGGTCCGCCACCACGACGGGCACTACCTGTGGATGGAAGTGGTGATGCGGACGATCCCCAAGGAGAACAATCCGGCGGAGAACGACTTGATCCTGACCGGGCGCGACATCAGCCGGCGGGTGGCGGCGGAAGAAGCGCTGGAAGCCAGTCGTCGCGAACTGGAGCGGTTGAGCCGGGTGGATGCGCTCACCGGTGTGCCCAACCGCCGGCAACTGGAGGAACGGCTGTCGCTGGCGTTGCTGCGCATCGAGCGCAGCGGCGAGGCACTGGCGCTGATGTACCTGGACATCGACCACTTCAAGTGCATCAACGACACGCATGGACACGCGGTCGGCGACAGGGTCATCCGCGAATTCGCGCGCCGGCTGGTGTCGTGCGTGCGCGCGACCGATCTGGTGGTGCGGCTGGGCGGCGACGAGTTCGTCATCCTGCTCGAACACATCACCCACCCGGTGATGGTCAAGGTGGTCGCCGAGAAGATCATCGCCAGCGTCCGCGAACCGCTGCAGCTGGAGGATCTGACCTTGCAGATCTCCACCAGCATCGGCGCCGCTTTCGCCCGCGAAGTGGAGGCGCAGGAGGATCTGCTGGTGGCGGCGGACGATGCGCTGTACGAGGCGAAGGAGAACGGCCGTGATCAATACCGGGTGAGCGTGCTGGGCGCGGAAGCATCGAGCGCCTGAGTCCTTGCGGAGGGACCGGGCACTCCGGGTCAACGGCAAGTGACGACGTTCATCACAAAAACGCGCCTATGCACTGGGTAACGTAAAAATCCTTCCACCGTGGAACGAGGGTCGTCCGGATCGATCTTCCCGCCATGACTGACGATTCAAAGGACATGAATCCCGCCGGGTTCGCCACGCTGGCCCGCTCCCTGCCGGCCTTCCGCAGGTTCGGCATCCTGTTGGGACTGGCCCTCACCGTCGCGCTGCTGGCGGCGATCGTGCATGACCGCGCCACCCGGGTCGAAGCCGCCGAGCGCCACAGCCTGGCGGTCGCGGTGGGCGTCGACCGCCTGCTTCACTACGAAATCCGCCATCTGGAACGCGCGCTGCGCGGCATGGCCGGCGACGCCGACGGTCATGTGCGCGCCTATCCGTCGCAGAGCACCTGGGATATCTCGTCGGCCATCCGCGGCGTGATTTCCAGAAACGCCGAACTCCAGGACATCGATCTCTACGACCGCGAGGGAAAGCCGATAAGGCGCGGGGTCAGCGAGTATTCCTCGGGAACCAATTTCCAGCCGCCGTCGGGCGAGGGGGATCTCAGGATCGGCAGGTTGCAGATACAGGGCCACAGCCATCCGGTGGTCCCGCTGGCGTTGCGGACCCCCGATGGCAACTGGCTGGTGGCGCGTTTGCGGACCGGCGAACTGCAACGCCTGCTGGAAGGATTGGACATCGGCCAGCTGGGCAGCGCGGCGATCCTGGATCGCGGCGGATACCTGCTGGCGCGCCAGGGGGAGGCGGGCGATATCGGCAAGCGGGTCGACATCCCGGCCGAACTCGCGGCGGGAGGAACCGCGCAGGTCAGGCGTGTCAGCCCCATCGACCGCATCCGGCGCTATGCCAGCTTCACCTCCACCAGCGGCTATCCGTTCGTGGTGACGGTCGGCATCGCCGAACGCGAAGTACTGGCGCCGTGGTGGAATTACGTGATCAGCGCGTCCTTGCTGCTGATCTTCTATTGGCTGGGCGCCGCCTATCTGGTCAGGCGATTGCTGTCCTCGGAAACCGCGCGCATGGCCACGCAGGGCGAGCTGGCGCGGCATGCCGACTGGCTGGCCAAGGCGCAGGAGGCCTCGCGTGCCGGGGTCTGGGCGCTGGAGCTGGATCAGGAAAAGGTCCGCGCTTCCGCGCAGGCGGCCGCGCTGTTCGGATTCGACCAGAAGCCGGACCTGATTCCGCTGGAGGACTTTTTCGAACGCATGCACGACGGGGATCGCGAGCGCGTCAGCCGCGAGTTCTCCGACTCGCTGTCCAGCGGGCAGTCGTTCCATTCCGAATACCGGGTCGTCCTTCCGGATCGGAGGATCCGCTGGATCAGCGCGCGCGGTGCGCGGGTGGCAGACGAAGCCGGCAAGCCGCTGATGACCGGCACCATCGTCGACATCACCGAACGCCGTGAAAGCCAGGCCCAGATCGAGCGCGCGGAAATCCAGTTCCGCGAGCTGTTCGATCTGAATCCGCTGCCGTTCTGGGTATTCGATCTGGAATCGCTGCGGTTCCTGGCGGTGAACGAGGCGGCCATCCGCAAGTATGGCTATTCGCGCGAGGAGTTCCTCGGCATGACCATCCTCCAGATCCGTTCGCCCGAGGAGCAGGCCGAGGTGCTGAAGTCGGTGCACGATACCGCCGAGCCGCGCGAATCGGAAAATGTCTGGATCCACTACAGCCGCGACGGACGCCCCATGTACGTGCGCGTGCACAGCAGCAGCATCCAGTTCGACGGACGCCCGGCCCGGCTGGTGCTGGCCGAGGACGTCAGCGAACGGGTCGCCTACGAGGAGGATCTGGCGTGGCGGGCGACTCACGATGAAAGCACGGGCCTGCTGAAACTGCGCGCGCTGATCGATCAGGTGAATGCGCGCTCGCAGAACTGGCATACGCCCTATGGCGCGGTCTACCTCCAACTGCGGGATCTGGAGGTGGTCTCCCCCACGCTCGGCCGGCGGATGGGCGAAGCCATCCTGTCGGAGATCTCGCGCCGGCTGGCCGCGGTGGCCGGCCGCTACGGGCCGGCCGCCTACCTGCCTTCGGATGCGTTCGTGCTCGTCGCACGGGACGCGCGCGAGATCGAGCGGCTCGTCGCGGAGGTGGTCAGGGTGCTGGCGGATCCGGTCGAATTCGAAGGCGGCAGCCACCGGGTCGAAGCCTGGATTGGCGTGGCCGATTCACCGGGCGTGGTGCCCGGCGCCGCGGAGCAGGTGGTCGATCACGCCGCGCTGGCGGCGCTGCATTCCCGCAACGAGAACGAGCCCGCGACCGTGTTCCGGCTGGAAATGAACGAGCAGGCCGCCGAGCGCCTGGCCATCCTGTCGCGGCTCCGCCGTGCGATCGCAGGCAACGAGTTCGAGCTGTTCTTCCAGCCCGTCACCTGCCTGACCACCGGCGACGTCGTGGCGATGGAGGCCTTGCTGCGCTGGCGCCAGCACGACGGCAGCTACGTACCGCCGGCCCATTTCGTGCCGCTGGCCGAGGAATCCGGCTTGATCGTGCCGATCGGCGAATGGGTGCTGGAGCATGCGGCCCGGGCGAGGGCGCGGCTGGGCGCGGCAGGCTGGGACGACATCGCCATCGCCGTCAATGTGTCCGCCGTGCAGTTCCTGCAGGGCACCCTGCCATCGAGTCTTCGCCAGGTGCAGGACAGGCATGGATTGCCGCGCGGCGCCCTGCATGTGGAGCTCACGGAAACGGCGATGCTCAAGAGCCGGGAGGCCGTGCGCGCTTCGCTGGAGGAACTGCAGCGCCAGGGCGTCTGCATTTCCATCGACGATTTCGGCACGGGCTTCTCCAGCATGGCGTACCTGCGCGATCTGCCGCTGGATTACCTGAAGATCGACCGCAGTTTCGTGATCGGCGTGCATCGCGACGAGAAGAATGCTTCCATCTGCCGCGCGCTCATCGCGCTGGGGCGAGGCCTTGGCTTGCGCACCATCGCCGAGGGCGTCGAGGAAAAGGGAGAGTACGACTGGCTGCGCGACAATGCCTGCGATTACGTGCAGGGCTTCTACGTGGCCAGGCCGGCACCGCTGGAGGTGGTGATGGAACGGCTGGACGCGGACCGGCGGGTGGTTTCCCGGCGATAGCGTGCGGCGGGACGTCGCGACGGCATCATGTATCCGTTGCGACAGCCCCGGTCAGCGCGGTTCCTTCAGCTCGCGTTCGATGCGCCGGCGCATGACCTCGCGCTCGAAGGTCATCGGCATGCGTTCCAGCACATCGGCCAGGTGCTCCTTGTCCTGGCGTTGACCCAGCCGATTGCTCTGCTTGTGCAGGATGCGGATGGCCTTGCCCGGAGTCTCGCCGTGAAGCGTCTCCGGATGGAAATCCGGGACCAGCGTGCGCAGCAGTTCCAGTTGCATGCGCAGGCGCCGCGCGCGGCGGCGCAACCTGTGCAGATGCTCCGGCGACGGATCGCGTTCCGCCTTGCGTTCGGCTTTTTTCAGGCGCTTGCGCGAATGACGGAGCGCCTCGTGCAGGTCGTCGTCCTCCAGTTCCGACCACGCTACCGTCTCCAGCGCGCGCGTGCAGGCATCAAGCAGCATCTGCCGGCGCGCGAAGTCGGGATCGCGGCGGAGCGCGCGTTCCAGCATGTGATCGCGGCGTTCGGCCAGCCAGCGCACGACGTTCTGCGCAGAGGCCGGTTCCTGCGATGCGATGGCCTCGGCCGTTTCCAGCGCGACCTGCGCATCGCGCAGCCGGGACAGGCTGTCGCCGAGGCGCCGCAACTCCCGGTCCACGACTTCGATCGCCTCCAGCCGCCGCACGGCCAGCGCCAGCAACGCGCGCAGGCGCCGGATGGCCTTGCGCGCCTCGTGCACCGCGCGGTGCGGATGACGCCGATCGGCGAGCGCGCGCCGCACCGCCCGCAGTTCAAGGCGGACGCGGCGGTTGATCCGAGCCTGCAGGGTTCCCCGGGCGGAGGACTTCATCGGCGGCGCCGGCGGCGTGGCGGACCGCCACCTTAGTCCCGGCACGCCCGTCTGCCAAGCACGGCACCCGTCGGCCAAAGGACGGCGTTTCCCGCGGGGACCCGACCTGCCTGATGGAAGGCAGATTGACGTCGCATGTCCCCGGTGCAGGCGAGGACGGCCGCCCCGTTGGTTCACCGCTCCCGATGGAACACAGATTTCGAGCGGGTTCCCGGGCAGGGAGAGTGGTGCCGGTGCGATGCTGTCGGCCCCCCTGAACCCGGTTCCCGCGAATGAGCAATCCCATCAACACCCGTATCGTCCTGGCGGCGCGTCCGAGTGGCGAGCCCGACGCGTCCCACTTCCGGCTCGAACGATTGCCGGTGCCCGCGCCCGGTCCGGGCCAGGTGCTGCTGCGCAACCGCTACCTGTCGCTGGATCCGTACATGCGCGGACGCATGGATGCCGGGCGTTCCTATTCGCCGCCGGTGGCCATCGACGACGTCATGGAAGGGCGCACGGTGGGCGAGGTGCTGGAATCCCGCCATCCCGGATTCGCGGTGGGCGATCAGGTCGTGGCCACGGGCGGCTGGCAAACGTTCGTGGTCGTCGATGGCGATGCGATCACGCGCAGGCTCGACGGCATGACGCTGCCGATCAGCACGGCGCTGGGCGTGTACGGAATGCCGGGCTTCACTGCTTACGCGGGCCTGCACGAGATCGGCAAGCCGCAGCCGGGGGAAACGCTGGTGGTCGCCGCCGCCAGCGGCCCGGTCGGCGCCACGGTCGGCCAGATCGCGAAGATGCGCGGTGCGCGCACCGTCGGCATCGCCGGCGGCGAGGCCAAGCGGCGGTACCTGGAAACGATCGGCTTCGACGTCGCGCTGGATCACCGCGCGGATGATTTTTCCGAGCAGCTGCGCGCCGCGGTACCGGACGGCATCGACGTGTACTTCGAGAACGTGGGCGGCAAGGTGTTCGACGCGGTCGTTCCCCTGCTCAACGACTTCGCCCGGATCCCGGTCTGCGGCACGATTGCCACCTACAACGCGCGCGGCCAGGTATTGCCGGGACCGGATCGCCTGCCCGGATTCTTCAGCCAGATCCTGCGCCAGCGCCTGAGCGTGCGCGGCTTCATCCAGCGCGATTTCATCGATCTGTTTCCCCGCTTCCTGGAAGAGATGGGCCAATGGCTGGCGGACGGCCGCATCCAGTATCGCGAGGACATCATCGAAGGCCTGGAGAACGCGCCCGAAGCCTTCTTCGGCCTGCTCAAGGGACGCAACTTCGGCAAGCTGGTGGTGAAGCTGGATTGAGCGATAGCACGCCGGGTGCCCGTAGAGCCGAGCTTGCTCGGCTTCGTGGACTCGAACGTGGAAAAAAAGCAGCGGAGCGAGCTCCGCTCTACGGAGGCCTGTGGCTGGCGTCGATCCGATCAGCCCGGGACAGCGCCGGTATGGAGGTCAGCGGCGAAGTCCTCGACCAGTCGCTTGCGGCTGCTGCGCGGGTATTCGAGCGGGGAGAACGGCATCGCGGCGCGCGCATAGCGTTGGATCAGGGCCAGCGCGGCGGTCCGGTCGATGTCCGCGCCGGGAGCGTCCCGGAGGTGCCGTTCCCGCAGTGTGGTCAAGGCTTCCTGCAGGATTTCCTTGGTCGCGATGGCCTGTTCGGTCGCCGGATCGGCCACGCACAGGCCGAAGATGCCCTGTCGGAAGGCGTCCCAGGCGCCGGCGGTACGGGTGTCCAGGCCGGCGGCGATTGGTGTGCCGTGATCATCGAAGCTGTCGGGCAGGCGCGCCAGTTCCCGATCCAGTCCGGCCAGCGCGGCGGCGAAGCCATGCCGGAACCGCTGTTCCAGCGTTGCACGGGCGGCCTCGGCTCCGCCTTGCGCGCGAGCCTCCTGGGCGCGGGTGACCCAGGCCACGGTGCCGGGATGGAAGTAGCGCCCGGGCGTCGCGCCGGTCTGCGGGAATTCGCCGAACGCGGCCGAGTGCAGCGTGCCGTCGGCGCTGACGACGTAGGAGGGCGCGGGCACCAGGTCTTCCGCGAGCAACGCATCCAGCTGTTCGAGCGTCAGGCCGCATGCGTTCGCCAGCTGCGTGTCGGTCCAGTAGTGATGTCGCAGGTAGGCGTCGGTCCGGTTCATGGCGTCGAGGGGGAAGGGGACAGAAACGGATCAGAGCATGATTCGGCCACCGGCGACATCCAGCACCACGCCGGTGATCCACGACGAGGCGTCGCTGGGCAGGAACCGCGACACCCCGCGCCCGCGCGCGCTGATCGACTTTATCGTGCGGGAATTCCAGGCGCAGGCTGAGCGGTTCAATCCGGCGGGTTGAGCCGGGCGACATCGAGCCCCGCTCCACGTAGAGCCGAGCTTGCTCGGCTTCGTGGACTCGAACGTGGAAAAAAAGCAGCGGAGCGAGCTCCGCTCT
>NZ_JBQENC010000008.1:0-212633 GCF_052044485.1 Pseudoxanthomonas sp. 22568 | reverse complement strand
GCGGCACGCGGATGATCCGATTGCCGAAGCAGAAGCGCTGACGCATTGTTTTCCCGGCGCGCTGCGGCGCATTCGATACCCCGTCACCGGAAGTGGATCGGGGCGCGGCGCGGCACTATGCGCTGCGCCGTCGGAACATCCAGGCCGACACCGCCAGCAGCAGGATCGGTGGCATCGCGTAGGCGATGCGGAAGTCCATGTGGAACGCGCTGGCCAGGCGCACGAACTGCAATTGCAGCGCCCAGAAGCTGACCGCGAAGATGATGCCCAGGAACAGGCGCTTGCCCATGCCGCCGCTGCGCAGGCTTCCGAACGCGAACGGGATCGCGGCCAGGCACAGCGCCAGCACGTTGAGCGGATAGAACCAGCGGCTCCAGTACAGATCCTCGTACTCGCGCGCATCCAGCCCGTTGCGCTTGCGGTAGTCGATGTTCTGGCCGAGTTCGCGGGTCGGCAGGTTGCGCGCCTTGGTCAGGCCGGACGACAACACCGCCGCGTCGAGCTTGGATTCCCAGCGCTCGCCCAGCACCTGCTGCTGGGTCACCGAACGCGCGTGGAAGGTAGTCCGGCGCACGTTCTTCAACAGCCAGTGGCCCTCCAGATGCTCGGCGGTCGCCGCGTGGGCGATCGAGGCCAGGCGGCCGTCGGGAGCCAGTTCGTACAGGCGGACATCGCGCAGCTGCAGCCAGTTGCGGCCGTCTTCCTTGCGCTCCTCGCCGCTCTGCGCGTACATGAAGGTATTGCCTTCGCGCGCCCACAGGCCGGAGAAGCGATCCACCGCCACGTCGCCGCTGCGGGCGCTGTTCTTCAGCACGTCAGCCTGGCGCTGGCCCCACGGGCCCAGGGTCTCGCCGCTGAACACCATCAGCGCGGTCAGGATGCCGAGCGCGGCCGCCACCGAGATGCTCAGGCGTCGCCGCGACAGGCCCAGCGCGCGCAGCGCGGTCAGCTCGGAGCTGGCCGCCAACTGGCCCAGGCCCATCAGCGAACCGATCACCGCCGCGGTCGGGAACATCGTGTAGGCGCGGCGCGGCACCGTGTAGGCCAGCCAGGCCACCGCGTGGCCGAAGGTGTAGTTGCCCTTGCCGATGTCACTGACCTCGTTGGACAGCGCCATCACCAGGTCCAGGCCGACCAGCACCGCCCAGGTCAGCAACACCGTGGCCAGCACCACCCGGCCAACATACAGATCGTGCAGATTCGGACGCAGCCTCATGCGCGCGCCCTCGGACGGCCCAGCTTGCCGTCACGCAGATAGAACCAGATGGCCGCGGCCAGCAGCGGCAGGGTCAGCCACCACAGGCCGACGAAGCCCGGCAGCTTGCCGTCGGTGAGCAACTGGGTGCCGTTGAACATCAGGCTGACGCCGACCAGGTAAGCCAGGAACCCCAGCATGACCCGCCCGTAGCGCGCCTGCCTCGGCGAACTGCGCGACAGCGGCAGGGTCAGCAGCGCGAACGCCAGCGCCAGCAGCGGCGGGGTCAGGCGGGCGTGCAGCTGGGCATTGGCGCCCGGCCGGTCGTCACCCAGCAGGGCCGGCGTGGACAGCACCTCGGGATCGTTCTGGTCCAGGGTGTCGGTGCGATCCGGCAGCGCCGATTCGTTGCTGGCATAGCGCATCAGCCGGTAGTCCAGGCCCTCCCCGGCCGGGCCCTCGACCCGGAATCCGTCGGTCAGGCGCAGATAGCGCTTGCGCTGGCCCTCGAAGAACATCTGCCCGTGCTGGGCGGTGACCACGTCCAGGCGATCCTCCTTCTGCCGGTGCATGAACACGCGGTTCAGGGTGGTGCCGTCGGCGGAGATGCCGCTGACGTAGACCACGGTGCCGTTCGAGAGCACGGTGAACTTGCCCGCCTCCAGCCCGGACACGACCAGGCTGCGATTGGCCTGGTCCAGCATGTTCTCGGCGGTCCGCTTGGCCCAGGGGCCGAGCCACAGCGAGCACAACGCCACCGCGGCCACCACCGGCACGACCAGCAGCAACAGCGGCCTCAGCAGGCGGCGCGGGCCCACCCCGGTACCGGTGAACACGGCCATCTCCGAGTCGCGATAAAGGCGGGAAAAGGCCAGCAGCAGCCCCAGCATCAACGCCAGCGGCAGGATGTAGGGCAGATAGCCCAGGAACTGCAGCCCCAGCTGGGACAGCAGCAGCCGGGCCGGCACCTTGCCGTCGGCCACCTTGCCCAGGATGTCGGCCATCACCCCGCCCACGCTGACCATCAGCAGGATGATCAGGGTGGCCAGGAAGCTCTGGGTGAATTCTCGGAACAGGTAGCGGTCCAGCTTCGGCATCGTGCTTGTTTTACAATCCGGGGTTCGTTCGCTGGCGTCGGCAGACGGCGGTCTTGCGCTTCCGCACGGGAAGCCCGCCCTTCGACAGGACCCGCGATTGTACGGAACTGGCCATGGAATCTGCTCAATGACCCTGGAATTCACCCTGAACCATGACGCCCCGGCCAGCGCCGGCGTCGATTGCGTGGTGGTTGGCGCCTATGGCGACAAGACCCTGACCCCGGCCGCCCAGGCCATCGACGCCGCCAGCGGCGGCCGTCTGGCGGCCCTGGTCGCGCGCGGCGACATCAGCGGCAAGACCGGCAAGACCGCGCTCCTGCACGACCTGCCGGGCGTGGCCGCGCCGCGCGTGCTGGTGGTGGGACTGGGCGAGGCGGCGAAGTTCGGGGTGCCGCAGTACCTGAAGGCGGTCGGCGACGCCGCCCGCACGCTGAAGGCCGGCCCCTCGGCCAGCGCGCTGTTCACCCTGGCCGAAGTCGAGGTCAAGGACCGCGACGCGGCCTGGAAGATCCGCCAGGCGGTGATCGCCGCCGACCACGCCTGCTACCGCTACACCGCCACCCTGGGCAAGAAGAAGAACGACGAACCCGGCCTGGCCCGTTTCGCCATTTCCGGCGAAGACGCGCAGGCGCTGGCGCAGGGCGCGGCGATCGCGGCCGGCGTGCAGTTCACCCGCGAGCTGGGCAACCTGCCGCCGAACATCTGCAATCCCGCCTACCTGGCCGAGCAGTCGCAGAAGTTCGCCGCCGACAACGGCGCCGAATGCGAGGTGCTGGACGAGGCGCAGATGGAAACCCTCGGCATGGGTTCGCTGCTGGCGGTGGCCCGCGGCTCAGCCAACCGGCCGCGCCTGATCGTGCTGAAGTGGAACAACGGCGGCGACGCCAAGCCCTTCGTGCTGGTCGGCAAGGGCATCACCTTCGACACCGGCGGCGTCAACCTGAAGACCCAGGGCGGCATCGAGGAGATGAAGTACGACATGCTGGGCGCCGGCAGCGTCCTCGGCGCCTTCGTGGCGGCGGTGAAGATGCAGCTGCCGCTGAACCTGGTGGTGATCGTGCCGGCGGTCGAGAACGCCATCGACGGCAACGCCTACCGCCCGTCCGACGTCATCACCAGCATGTCGGGCAAGACCATCGAAGTCGGCAACACCGACGCCGAGGGCCGCCTGATCCTGTGCGACGCGCTGACCTACGCGCAGCGTTTCGAACCGCAGGCGCTGGTCGACGCCGCCACCCTGACCGGCGCGTGCATCGTCGCCCTCGGCCGCTACGCCACCGGTCTTATGAGCAAGCACGACGATCTGTCCAACGAACTGCTGGCCGCCGGCGAACACGTCTTCGACCGCGCCTGGCGCCTGCCGCTGTGGGACGAGTACCAGACCCAGCTCGATTCCACCTTCGCCGACGTCTACAACATCGGCGGCCGCTGGGCCGGCGCGATCACCGCCGGCTGCTTCCTGGCCCGCTTCACCGAAGGCCAGCGCTGGGCCCACCTGGACATCGCCGGCGTCGCCAACGACGAAGGCAAGCGCGGCATGGCCACCGGCCGCCCGGTCGGCCTGCTGGCGCAGTGGTTGCTCGACAGGGCCGGGATTTGAGATTCGGGATTCGGGATTCGTGCCAGGCATGAATCCCGAATCCACTGAAGACGCTTCCGCAAATCCCCAATCCCCAATCACGAATCCCAGCCCCCACATGCGCGCCGATTTCTACCTCATCGCCAAGCCCCGGTTCCTGGAGGAGCCTTTGCGGCTGGTGTGCGAGCTGGCGCGCAAGGCCTATGACGGCAACCACTGGACGCTGATCCTGGCGCGTGACGCCGAGCAGGCCGAAGCGTTGGACGAGCTGTTGTGGTCGTTCGACGACGATGCCTACATCCCGCACCAGATTGCCGGCACCGACGAGGAAGACGATCTGACCCCGGTCCTGATCGCCACGCCCGACTTCGACGCGCCCTCGCGCACGCTGGTGATCAACCTGCGCGACGATGCCTATGCCGGCACCTGCGAGCGGGTGCTGGAAGTGGTGCCCGCCGATCCGGCCGCGCGCGACCCGCTGCGCGAACGCTGGAAGCAGTACAAGGCGCGCGGCTTCGACGTGAACAAGTACGACATGTAGCACGGGAATCGGGAATCGAGAATGGAGAATCGTCAAAGCAAACAGCCGATTCCCCGCTCCTTCCCATTCCCCATTCCCTATTCCCGATTCTCGCCCCAATGACCGATCTCGCCTCCAGCTACGACCCGAAAACCTTCGAATCCCGCCTGTACGCCGAGTGGGAAAGCGCCGGCCATTTCAAGCCGCGCGGCGAAGGCGAGCCGTACACGATCCTGCTGCCGCCGCCGAACGTCACCGGCACCCTGCACATGGGCCATGCGTTCCAGCAGACCATCATGGATGCGCTGATCCGCTACCACCGCATGCGCGGTTTCGACACGTTGTGGCAGGTCGGCACCGATCACGCCGGCATCGCCACGGAAATGGTCGTGGCGCGCAACCTGAGCCAGGAAAACCTGACCCGCGACGGCCTGGGCCGCGAAGGCTTCATCGGCAAGGTCTGGGAGTGGAAGGCCGAATCCGGCGACATCATCGAGCGGCAGATGCGCCGCCTGGGCACCTCCGGCGACTGGTCGCGCAGCACCTTCACCATGGATCCGGAACCCTCGCGCGCGGTGATCGAAGCGTTCGTGCGCTGGCACGAGGAAGGCCTGATCTATCGCGGCCAGCGGCTGGTCAACTGGGATCCGGTGCTGAAGACGGCGATTTCCGATCTGGAAGTGGAGAACGTCGAGGAAGACGGCTTCCTGTGGTCGATCGCCTATCCGCTGGCCGATGGCAGCGGCAGCGTGACCGTGGCCACCACCCGCCCGGAAACCATGCTCGGCGACGTCGCGGTGATGGTGCATCCGGAAGACGAGCGCTACGCGCACCTGATCGGCAAGGCGGTGAAGTTGCCGCTGACCGATCGCGAGATTCCGGTGATCGCCGACGACTACGTGGACCGCGAGTTCGGCACCGGCGTGGTCAAGGTGACCCCCGCGCACGATTTCAACGACTACCAGGTGGGCGTGCGCCACGAACTGCCGCTGATCAACCTGTTCACTCCCACCGCCGCCATCAATGACAACGCGCCGGAGAAATATCGCGGCCTGGATCGCTACGACGCGCGCAAGGCGGTGCTGGCGGACCTGGAGGAAGCCGGACTGCTGGTGGAAACCAAGCCGCACAAGCTGCAGGTGCCGCGCGGCGATCGCACCGGCCAGGTGATCGAGCCGTACCTGACCGACCAGTGGTTCGTGAAGATGGACCGCCTGGCCCGTCGCGGCCTGGAACTGGTCGAGAACGGCGAGGTGAAGTTCGTGCCGCCGAACTGGATCAACACCTACCGCCACTGGATGGAGAACATCCAGGACTGGTGCATCAGCCGCCAACTCTGGTGGGGCCACCGGATTCCGGCCTGGTTCGACGCCGAGGGTCGCTGCTACGTCGGCCGCGACGAGGCCGAAGCGCGCGCCAGGGCCGGACTGTCCGCCGACGTGGCGCTGACCCAGGACAGCGACGTGCTGGAAACCTGGTTCTCCTCGCAGCTGTGGCCGTTCAGCACCCTGGGCTGGCCGGACCCGCAGGCGATGGCGGCACGCGGCTATGACCGCTACCTGCCGTCCTCGGTGCTGGTCACCGGCTTCGACATCATCTTCTTCTGGGTCGCGCGCATGGTCATGGCGACCGACCATTTCACCGGCAAGGTGCCCTTCAGGGACGTCTACATGACCGGCCTGATCCGCGACAAGGACGGCCAGAAGATGTCCAAGTCCAAGGGCAACGTGTTGGATCCGCTCGACATCATCGACGGCATCTCGCTGGAGGATCTGGTCGCCAAGCGCACCCGTGGGCTGATGCAACCGAAGATGGCCGAGAAGATCGAGAAGGCCACCCGCAAGGAATTCCCGGACGGCATCGCCCAGCACGGCGCCGACGCGCTGCGCTTCACCATTGCCGCGCTGGCCACCCATGGCCGTGACATCAAGTTCGATCTCGGCCGCGCCGAAGGCTACAAGAACTTCTGCAACAAGCTGTGGAACGCCAGCCGCTTCGTGCTGATGAACACCGCCACCTTCACCCTTCCCCCGCAAGCGGGGACCGTTCCCCTTACTCTTCCCCCGCAAGCGGGGACCGTTCCCCTTACCCTTCCCCCGCAAGCGGGGGAAGATGCCCGAAGGGCAGATGGGGGCCACCCGGCAGCAATCCCCAATCCCGTCACCGACGCCGAAAAGTGGATCCTCGCCCGCCTGGCCAAGGCCACCGCCGAAGCCGAAACCCACTTCGCCAACTACCGCTTCGATCTGCTGGCGCAATCCCTGTACGAATTCGCCTGGAACGAGTTCTGCGACTGGTTCGTCGAACTGGCCAAGCCGGCGCTCAACGGCAGCGACGCGGCGGCCGCCGACAGCACCCGCCACACCCTGCTGCACGTGCTGGAAGCGCTGCTGCGCCTGCTGCACCCGCTGATTCCCTTCGTCACCGAGGAACTGTGGCAGCAGGTGGCACCGCGACTGGGCATCGCCGGCGAGACCATTTCGCTGCGCCCGTATCCCGCCAGCGGGGACTTCGCCGGCCAGGATTTCGGCCACGCCGAGGCGGACGTCGAGTGGCTCAAGACCATGGTCACCGCGTTGCGCCGCGTGCGCAGCGAACTGAACGTCGCGCCCTCGCGCAGCGTCCGCCTGCTCCTGCAAGCCGGCACCGCGCAGGATCGCCAGCGGATCGAGCGACATGCCGCTTCGCTGTCGTTCCTGCTCAAGCTCGAAGCCATCGAATGGCTGGCGGTGGACGCCGCGGCTCCCGCCTCCGCCGCGGCGATGGTCGGTGAGCTGAAGCTGCTGGTGCCGCTGGAGGGCCTGGTCGACCTGGATGCCGAGCGCACCCGCCTGGACAAGGAAATCAAGCGCGTGGAAGCCGAAATCGGCAAGTGCAACGGCAAGCTGGGCAACGCCACCTTCGTGCAGAACGCGCCGGCGGCGGTGGTCGAGCAGGAGCGCCAGCGCCTGGCCGAATGGACCACCCAGC
Organism: Pseudoxanthomonas sp. 22568; assembly: GCF_052044485.1. Lineage (NCBI taxonomy): Bacteria > Pseudomonadati > Pseudomonadota > Gammaproteobacteria > Lysobacterales > Lysobacteraceae > Pseudoxanthomonas > Pseudoxanthomonas sp. 22568. Next base: position 205,272 of record NZ_JBQENC010000008.1, on the reverse strand, counting down.
TCAACGGCCTGCGCGAACAGCGCGCCAAGCTGTAATCCGACGGAGTGGGCCAAGGCCCACCCTACAGCGGCGGCATCTTCTCGATGTCGCCGGCGACCAGTTCGATCGCCATCACCAGCGCGTCCTCGCGCCCGTCGCGGGCCGGGTAGTAGCGCGGCCGCCGGCCGATTTCGTTGAAGCCTTCGCTGTGGTACAGCCGGATCGCGCCCAGGTTGGACGGGCGGACCTCCAGGAACACCCGGCCCGCGCGCAGATCACCCGCCTGCTTCACCAGCGCGCGCAGCAAGTACCGGCCCAGGCCGCGTCCCTGCCGTTCGGGCGTCACGCAGACATTGAGGATGTGGGCTTCGTCGGCGGCGATGCTGATAAGGCCATAGCCGATCACCAGGCCATGCTCGACCATCACCCAGGCCGGATAACCGGCCTTGAGGCAGTCGCGGAAAATGCCGCGGGTCCAGGGAAACGGATAGGCGCGTTGTTCAATCGCCATCACCGCGTCGAGATCGCCATCGCGCATCGGCCGCAACGAGGCCGACGGGACGATGCCAGGCTCGACGCTGACCGCGCTCACGGCGCCGATGGCCTGCGCAATGCCCGCAACCGCGGCCACAGGGCACGCTTGGCGGCGGGATTGCCGCGCAGTTCCGAAGAGGCCGGCCACTGCGCGAAGATCTCCGCGGCGCCTTCCGCGTTCGGATTGCAGCCCGACGCGCGGATCAGGGCGAAATGCAGGCGATCCGGCAACCGCGAGGCCGGGCGGGAACGCGGCGCCGCGGCGCGTACGCGCTCCGGGGCGGGCGAGGATTCGGGATCGAGGGCCGGCGCAACCCGCGCCGCCGTCGGTTCACGGGCCACGGGAGGTTTCGGCGGTTCCGCACGCGGCGGCGAGGCCGGCGCGTGCGACGGCGCGGCGGCGCCCAGGCCGGCCTCCGCCGGCTCCAGCTCGGCGGGCGACGGCGCGCCGGTCACCCAGACCGTATAGCCCAGCGCCGCCAGCCAGCCCTGCTGCTCTGCCGACCATGGCGTCTGCGCGGACAGGCTCATGCCCGCGCCTCGCCACGGCGCATCCGCTGCCACAGCCAGTAGCCAGGGCCGGACAGTGCATAGCAAACGCCCACCGCGAACAGGACACGCGGCAGATCGATGAACAGGATCGCGATCACCACCGCGACCAGGAACAGGCCCACGAACGGCACCCGATCCGCGCGCGCGCCGCCTTCACCGCTGCCCTTGAAGCTCCAGAACCGGATCCGGCTCACCATCAACAATGCCGCCAGGATGGTCACCGCCAGCGCCACGTAGCGCAGTTCATCGCCGTTCCAGCCCAGGCTGCCATCGGCGAACGCCCACACGAAGGACATCATCAGCCCGGCCGCCGCCGGACTGGCCAGGCCGACGAACCAGCGCTTGTCGACCGTGCCGACCTGGGTGTTGAACCGCGCCAGCCGCAGCGCCGCGCAGGCCGCGTAGAGGAATGCCACCGCCCAGCCCACGCGGCCCATCGCGGCGCTGTCCAGCTTCAGCGCCGAAAGCGACCAGTGATACATCACCAGCGCCGGCGCCAGGCCGAAGCTGACCAGATCGGCCAGCGAGTCGTATTGCACGCCGAACGCGCTGCTGGTGCCGGTGAGGCGGGCGACGCGGCCGTCGATGCCATCCATCAGCCCCGCCACGAACACCGCGATGGCGGCGTTGACGAACTGGCCGTCGGCGGCGGCGATGATCGCGTAGAAACCCGCGAACAGGCCGGCGGTGGTGAACAGGTTCGGCAACAGGTAGATGCCGCGGGAACGCGGCGGCGGCTTGATTTCGTCCATGCGTCCCAGTTTAGCCCAAGCCCAGCCGCCACCGGCTTGCCAGCCCGGCGGGGGAATGCTGCAATCCGGTTCCTGCCGTTTCCGCCTGGAGCCGACCGTGCGCGCACCGCCCCGACCGTCCACCGCCCTTCCGCTGCTGGCGTTGGCGACGCTGGTCGTGGCCAGCCTGCCGGCCCTCGCCGGTCCCGTTTACCAATGGAAGGACGCCAAGGGCGTGACCCATTATTCGGACAAGCCACCGACGGACCGGCAATACCAGGACCGCCGCATCGCGCCGCGGGGCGAGCCGGTTCCGCAGGCCGATGCCGCCGCCGGCAAATCCGTCGAACACCCGCAATGCACCACCGCCCGCAAGAATCTGGAAATCCTCGGCAGCAGCGGTCCGGTCGCGCAGGCTGGCGAGGACGGCAAGCCGGGCCAGGCGATGGACGACACCCAGCGGGCCAACCAGCTGGCACTGGCGCAGGCGGCCGAAAAGGCTTACTGCGCGCCCCCGGCCAAGTAATCGGCGCACCCGCTCTCCAGCGCCGGACGCGGGCATCGGTGCATCCCGCGCCGGTCCGGCTTCACTGCGGGCCCCGCCGCGCGGGCGCGGACTGCGCAAGGCTGGCAGAATAGGCCGTTCATTCCCCCGAAAAACCGAATCTCGATGCGCCTGTCGCAATTCCATCTCCGCACCGCCAAGGAAACCCCGGCCGACGCCGAACTGGTCAGCCACCAGCTGATGCTGCGCGCCGGCATGATCCGCAAGCTGGCCGCCGGCCTGTACACCTGGTCGCCGCTGGGCCTGCGCGTGCTGCGCAAGGTGGAAACCGTCGTGCGCGAGGAAATGAATCGCGCCGGCGCCATCGAAATGGTCATGCCGACCATCCAGCCGCGAGAGCTGTGGGACGAGAGCGGACGCTGGGACAAGTTCGGCGATCAGTTGCTCAAGCTCAAGGATCGCAAGGAGCAGGAGTTCTGCTACAGCCCCACCGCGGAAGAGGCGGTCACCGAGTTCGCCCGGCAGGAGCTGAACAGCTACAAGCAGTTGCCGGTGAACTTCTACCAGATTCAGACCAAGTTCCGCGATGAAATCCGTCCGCGCTTCGGGGTGATGCGCGCGCGCGAATTCATCATGAAGGACGCGTACTCCTTCCACCTGACCGATGAGGATCTGGTGCGCGAGTACCGCAACATGCATGCGGCGTACACCCGCATCTTCACCCGCCTGGGCCTGGATTTCCGCGCGGTGCAGGCAGACAGCGGCGCGATTGGTGGCGACGCCTCGCAGGAGTTCCATGTGCTGGCCGAATCCGGCGAGGACGCGCTCGCCTTCTCCACCGGTTCGGACTATGCCGCCAACGTGGAAGCCGCGCAGGCCGCGGCGCCCGGGCCGCGTCCGGCCGCCGCGGAAGCGCTGCGGAAGATCGATACGCCCACCCAGAAGACCTGCGAGGAAGTGGCCGCGCTGATGGGCGTCGCGTTGCAGCGAACCGTCAAGTCGGTCGCGCTGATGACCGAAGGCGGCTTCGTGTTGGCGCTGGTGCGCGGCGATCACGCGGTCAACGAGATCAAACTGGCGAAGGTGGCCGGCATGGCCGGGTACCGGCTGGCCAGCGAGGCGGAAATCCTGGCCCACCTGGGCAGCGAACCCGGTTTCCTCGGCCCGATCAACCCGCGCACGGCCATCCGCGTGATCGCCGATCGCGACGTCGCGGCGATGGCCGATTTCGTGGTCGGCGCCAACGAGGCCGGCTTCCACCTTGCCGGCGTCAACTGGGGTCGCGATCTGGCCGAACCCGAAACCGTCGCCGACATCCGCAACGTGGTCGCGGGCGAAGCCGCCGCCGATGGCGGCCAGATCCGCCTGGCACGCGGCATCGAAGTCGGCCACGTGTTCCAGTTGGGCCGCAAGTACAGCGAGGCGATGCAGTTCACCGTGCTGGACGAAAACGGCAAGGCCGCCATTCCGGCAATGGGCTGCTATGGCATCGGCGTCACCCGCATCGTCGCCGCGGCGATCGAACAGAACCACGACGCCAACGGCATCATCTGGCCAGCGCCGATGGCGCCCTGGTCGGTGGCGGTCTGCGTGATCAATCCCAAGAACGATCCGGCGGTCACCCAGGCGGCGAACGAATTGCTGGCGGAACTGATCGGCGACGGCGTCGATGCCGTCCTGGATGATCGCGGCCTGCGTCCGGGCGCGATGTTCGCCGACATCGAACTGATCGGCATTCCGCATCGCGTGGTCGTGTCCGAACGCGGTCTCGCCGCCGGAACCTACGAATATCGCTTCCGCAAGGCCAGCGAAGCGGAAAACCTCGACAAGTCGGAATTGATTCGCCGCCTCGCGGGCTGAACGATAATCCGGATGACATTCGGGGCGGATATATGTCGATTCACTGACATTATTCGCCCCGATTTGTTTCTGCAAAGCCGCATGGCTAAGATGCAACTCCCGCCATGGACAGGTGATATTCCCTTTCCATACATCCGGAGAACTAGATGTCGATTGATTTGCGTGGCCTGTCGGCCAAAGAACTGGGCACCCTGATCGAGAAGGCCCGCCAGCAGCAGACGAAACTGGCCAAGCGCACTCCCATCGCAGCCATTCGCAGCAGAATCACCAAATTCGCCAAGGCCGAAGGCTATACGATCGAGGAACTGTTCGGCACGGCAGGCAAGGCTCCCGCGGCACGTGGCCGCAAGGCCGCCGCCAAATCCGCGCCGCGCGCCGGCCGCAAGCTCGGCAAGGTGGCGCCCAAGTACCGCAATCCCGCCAATCCCAAGGAAACCTGGACCGGCCGCGGCAAGCAGCCGCGCTGGCTGGCCGCGCACACCGCCAAGGGCAAGAAGCTGGAAGACTTCCTGATCAACAAGAAGAAGTAATCCGCTTCATCGCAAAGTAAAAAAGAACGCCACGGACTTCGGCCCGTGGCGTTTCTTGTTTTGGGAGGTGGATTTTCGCGCCGATGCCCGGTCCTGACGGAATCCGGCCAGCATCAGGATTCAGAGATTCTTTCGCGCCGATACCACCAGATTGCCGAACAGCAGCCCCGCGATCAGCGCCATCACGATATTGGTCACGCCCAGCAGTGCGGACTGGCCGACACCGACGTCCTGCTGCTGGACCAGCGTCATCAGTCCGCGCAGGCTCGCGCTGCCCGGGACCAGCATGAGGATGCCCGGTACCCGGATCAACGCGCCGGGCCGGTTGGCCCAGCGCGCGAAGGCATTGCCCGCGGCGGTCAGCACCAGTGCCGACAGGAAGATGCCCACCGGCGCCCCCCATGCCTCGCCGGCGAAGCGCGAGATGCCGTAACCGGCGAAAGCCGCCGCCATCACCCACGGGTAATCGCGCCGATGCGCCTTGAACAGCACCGCGAACGCATACGCGGCCAGCACCATCGACGACCATTCCACCCATTCCGGCTGCGGCCGCGACGCGCGCACTTCCGGATACAGGCCCACCAGTTCCGCCAGCGTGACCGCGATCAGGCTGCCGACGGTAAGTTTCAGAATCGTCGCCATCGCACCCGCGAAGCGGGCCACGCCGGACACCAGGTGCTGGCTGGTCAGCTCGTTCACCGAGTTGGTCAGCGCCATGCCGGGCAGCAGCACGATCAGCGAAGCGATGATGACCGTGTTGAGATTCAGCGGCGCGATGAAGTTGGCGATCAGGATCGCCACGAAGCCGGCCAGCAGCGCCGACAACGCATCGCTGGCTTCCTTCATCTGCGGCCGTCGCGCGATCACATGGCCCAGCAGGCCAATCAGCAGGCCGATCAGGCCGGCGGTGGCGATATCCAGCCACGGCAGCCGCCACAGCCCGGCGACCGCGCCGGAGGCCAGCCCGGAAGCCAGCACCTGCATCGCCCGCCAGCGGGCGCTCGGCCTGCGGTCCAGCGAGCGCAGCGCGGTATGCCCCTCGGCCACGCTCATGCGCCCGGCGACCACGTCCTCGGCGATCCGGTCGGCCTCGCTCAATTTGTGCAGGTCGTTTTCACCCGGCGCCAGCCGGATCACCCGGGTAGTGTCGCTGGCGCCCAGCGGACGCGCCGGATCATTGAAACTCAGGATCAGCCCGGTCGGATTCGACCACGGCTCGCAATCCAGTCCAAGCCGCTGCGAGAGCGCGGCCACCGCCGCTTCCAGGCGCTGGGCGGTGGTGCCGTAGCTGTGCAGGCGGCTGGCGATCTCGCAGACGAAGGCGATGCGCTGGGCGTAGGTGGCGGAAGCCGAATTCTCTGACATGTCACAAAGGTTGGAGCCGGCTTCGCCGGGGGTGGGCCGCGAGGGTATTGCGTAAACTGATCGCGGTCGGCGCAGCATAAAGGTGGACGTTGAGTATTGGTATCGGCGAGGCGCTGGCGCTCGGCAGCGCGGCCGCCTGGGCGGTGGGCGTGATCCTGGCGCGCCAGCTGGGCGCGACCCTGCCGCCGCTGGCGCTCAACCTGATGAAGAACGGACTGATACTGGCGCTGCTGGCGCCGGTGGTCCTGTTCCTGCACGCCGGCCAATGGCCGCAGATGCCGATGCGCGATGTCGCGCTGGTTCTGGCCAGCGGCGTGCTCGGCATCGCCGTCGCCGACACCCTGTACTTCCGCGCGCTCAACGAACTGGGCGCCGGCCGCATGGGCATCATCGGCAACCTCTACAGTCCGCTGGTGCTGCTGATGGGTTTCCTGTGGCTGGACGAGCGCCTGGGCGCGCGCCAATGGCTGGGCTTCGGCCTGGTCGGCCTGGGCGTGCTGCTGGTCACCCGCCCGCCGCGGGAATGGCGGACACATCCCGCCCACACGTTGCGTGGCGTGCTGATTGGCATGAGCGCGATTGCGCTGATGGCGATCGCGATCGTGATGGTCAAGCGCATCCTCGAGGAACAGCCGTTGCTCTGGGTCACCGTGCTGCGCTTGGCCGGCGCGGTCGCCGGCCTGCTGCTGATCGCCGCCCTGCCCGGGCTGCGCCGCCATCGCGCGTTCGATCCCGGCAAGGTACCGTGGCACCGGCTGATCCTCGCCGCGGTGATCGGCCAGGGGCTGTCGATGGTGCTGTGGCTGGGCGGCTACAAATACACCTCGGCCTCGGTGGCGGCCATCCTCAACGAGTCCGCATCGGTATTCCTGGTGATCCTCGCGGCGGTCTGGCTGCGCGAACCGCTGGGCAGGCGCGGCGCGGTCGGCGTCCTGCTTACGTTCAGCGGCATAGCCTGTATGCTGCTGGGCCGAGCGACGCCATGACCCGAACCGACGCACGCCCGCAGTTCCAATCCGACCCCTCCGAACCCTCGCGGGTGCGGCTGGAAGGCGATTGGACGCTCGCGACCGCCCTGAAGGTGGCCGAGCGCCTGCGCGAAGTCCCCGAAGGGGTGACCGAGCTGGACGCCACGGGCATCGCCCGCATCGATTCGGCCGGCGTGCTGCAACTGCTGCGCTTCGCCAGCCGGCGCAAGCTGGCGCCGGAGGCGCTGCTGTTCCGCGAGGATCATCAGGCGCTGGTCTCGACCATCGAGGATGTCGCCGACGATCGGCCGCCGCGCAAGCGCGACTATGGCTTCCTGGCCGCGTTGTCGCGCCTGGGCGAACGGGTCAGCGAGAACGGGCACGAAATCGTCGCCCTGCTCAGCTTCACCGGCGAGAACCTGGTCAAGCTGGCACGGATGGTCAAGGAACCGCGCCGCTTCCGCGCCATCGCCACCGTCTCGCACATGGAGCAGGTCGGCCTGGACGCGGTACCGCTGGTCATCCTGCTGTCGTACATGGTGGGCGCGGTCATCGCGTTCCTCGGCTCGACGGTGCTGCGGGACTTCGGCGCCGAGATCTTCGTGGTCGAACTGGTCAGCATCGCCTTCCTGCGCGAGTTCGCGGTCCTGATGACGGCAATCGTCCTGGCCGGCCGCACCGCATCGGCCTTCACCGCCCAGATCGGCGCGATGAAGAGCCGCGAGGAGATCGACGCGATCCGGACCCTGGGCCTGGATCCGGTGGATCTGCTGGTGATTCCGCGGCTGGTCGCCCTGTTGGTGATGCTGCCGCTGCTGACCTTCATTTCGATGATGGCCGGCCTGGCCGGCGGCGTGACGGTGGGTGCGTTCGACCTGGACATTCCCCCGCAGATGTACCTGGCGCGCATGCACGACACCATGGAGGTGCGGCATTTCCTGGTCGGCCTGTCCAAGGCGCCCGTGTTCGCGCTGGTGATCGGCCTGATTGGCTGCCTGCAGGGCCTGCAGGTCACCGGCACCGCGCAATCGGTCGGCGAGCGCACCACCTCCAGCGTGGTGCAGACGATCTCGCTGGTCATCATCCTCGACGCGCTGGCCGCGTTGTGGTTCATGCACATGGGCTGGTGACGCGATGGCCGATACGAGCGACGACGCGATCATCCAGGTCCGCGGACTGGTCAACCGGTTCGGCGAGCAGGTCGTGCACGATGGCCTGGACCTGGACGTGCGGCGCGGTGAAATCCTCGGCGTGGTCGGTGGCTCGGGCACCGGAAAATCGGTGCTGATGCGGGCCATCCTCGGCCTGCGCGCGCCGCAGGCCGGCAGCATCCGCGTGCTCGACACCGATGCGCTGTCAGAAGACCCGCAGGCGCGCCTGCACATCGAGCGCAACACCGGCGTGCTGTTCCAGGATGGCGCCCTGTTCTCCTCGCTGACCGTCGGCGAGAACGTGCAGGTGCCCCTGAAGGAGCACCACGGCGAGTTGCCCGACAGCTGGCGCTATGAACTGGCACTGCTGAAGATAAAACTCGCCGGCCTGCCGGCCGACGCGCTCAACAAGCTGCCCGCGCAGCTGTCCGGCGGCATGCGCAAGCGCGCCGGTCTGGCACGCGCGCTGGCGCTGGACCCGCCGCTGCTGTTCCTGGACGAGCCCACCGCGGGCCTGGACCCGATCGGCGCCGCCGCGTTCGACCGCCTCATCAAGACGCTACAGGAAGCGCTGGGCCTGACGGTGTTCCTCATCACCCATGACCTGGACACCCTGTACGCTATCTGCGACCGGGTCGCGGTACTGGCCGACCGCAAGGTCGTGATCACCGCGCCGCTGGCGGAGGTGGAGCGTTTCGATCACCCCTGGGTCCAGGAGTATTTCCACGGCCCCCGGGCCAGGGCCGCCCGCGGCGAGCCCGAACAAGAGGAAGCCTGAAACATGGAAACCCGTGCCAACTACGTCCTCATCGGCGCCTTTACCCTGGTGACGGCGGCGGCGCTGCTGCTGTTCGGCCTGTGGGCGGCGAAATACTCCTCCGAACGCACCTGGCAGCAATACCAGATCGTGTTCCGCGAAGCGGTCACCGGCCTGTCGGTCGGCAGCCCGGTGCAGTACAACGGCATCGCCGTGGGCTCCATCACCAAGCTGTCGCTGGCCCCCAATGACCCGCGCCAGGTGGTGGCGAGCATCCGGGTGGAGTCCTCCACCCCGATCAAGACCGACACCCGCGCCAAGCTGGCCATCACCAGCCTGACCGGCCCCACCATCATCCAGCTCAGCGGCGGCACCCCGCAGGCGCCGGCGCTGACCTCGGTGGACAAGCGCGAGGCCCCGGTCATCCAGACCGCGCCGTCCGCGCTGCAGAACATCACCGACACCGCCAACCGGATCGTCGAACGCCTGGATGAAGTGCTGAGCGACAAGAACGTCGCCAGCATCGCGGCGACCTTGCAGAACCTGGAGAACATCAGCGGTTCGCTGGCCAACCGCGACAAGGGACTGCAGGCGCTGATCGTCAGCGCGCGCGACGCGGCGAAGAAGCTGGATGCGACCCTGACCACCACCAACGGCGCCATCGAGCGCATCGATCAGAATCTGGTGCGGCAGCTGCCGCCCCTGCTGAACAAGCTCGACGCCACCCTCGCCAAGCTGGATTCGGCCGCCGGCAACGCCGACGCCATCCTGGGCGAGAACCGCGCCGCCATCAACAGCTTCGCCAACGATGGCCTGGGCCAGCTGGGTCCGACCCTGACCGAGTTGCGCGGCCTGGTCCGCGACCTGCGCCGGGTCAGTGATCGGCTGGAAGGCAACCCCACCCGCTACCTGCTCGGCCGCGACGCACCCAAGGAGTTCGAACCCAAATGAAGGCGCTGCGCATTCCCGTCTCCCTGTCGCTGGTCCTGCTGGCCGGCTGCTCCTCGATCCTGGGCAGCGGCCCGCGTGAACCCACCACCATCTACGCACCGGAAGTCCGGGTCACGGCCAACCCGAACTGGCCGACCGTCGCCTGGTCGCTGGTCATCGCCAAACCCACCGCCGCGCGCGTGGTCGACAGCCCGCGCATCTCGGTACGGCCGGCGCCGGGTGAACTGCAGGTCTACAAGGGCGCGTCGTGGTCGCAACCGGCGACCGAACTGCTGCAGGACGCGGTGCAGCGCACGCTGGAGGATTCCGGCCGGATTCCCGCCGTTTCCAGTGCCGACGCCGGCATCCTGGGCGACTACCGGCTGGTGATGGACGTGCGCCGCTTCGAGGCCGACTACGCCGGCCAATCGGTGCCGGCCGCGACCATCGAGGTCAACGCCAAGCTGGTGCAGAACCGCAGCCAGCGCGTGGTCGCCTCGCGCACCTTCCAGCAGGTCCGGCCAGCCGGTTCGACCGACATCGCACAGGTGGCGGCCGCGTTCGAGCAGGCGCTGTCCACCCTGACTGGCGAGATTGCCGGCTGGGTGCTGGTCAGCGGACAGGCCGACGCCAGTCGCCCCTGAGCGCTTTGCCGTCCTGTCCGCGCATGCCGGCCGCTACCCGCGGCCCGGTGCCGGATGGATGAGGCGGAAGGTCAGGTTGATCCGCTCGCCCACCGGCCGCGCCGTGCGCGGGAGCGCATGGCGGTAATGGCGCTGGGTGTCGCTCGCCATCAGCAACAGGCTGCCATGCGGCAGATCCAGGGCCAGTCGGCTTTCCGCCCGTTCACGGTGCTTCAGTGCGAAGCGGCGGGTGGCGCCCAGGCTGATCGAGGCGATTGCCGGCGCCTCGCCCAGTTCCGGTTCGTCATCGCTGTGCCATCTCATCGCATCGCGCCCGCTGCGGTAGCGATTGAGCAGCACGCTGTTGAACGGCGTACCCAGCGTATCCCGCAGGCGTGACGCCAGCCGCTTCACGTCCGGATGCCAGTCGCGCGGCTCGAACAGCGCGCCGGAGTAGCGATAGCGCGCTTCCGGTTCCCCCATCCAGCAGCTCAGCCGCGGCGAATCCACTTCCCGCCCGAACAGGCGGATGCGATGCACTTCCCACGGCACCCCCGCCATCACGCTGGCGAACAGGACGTCGGCCTCCTCCGGTTCCAGCCACTGTGGCCACAGGCGCAAATGCGCCCCCGGCAGGTCAATCATTCCATCCGGCAGCAGCGGCAGGGGTATGGTCATCGCACGCCATGCTCGCGGATTTGCCCCACCCCGCGCAAACCCCGAAAATAGCGGCAGCCTAACGCCACGAGGAAGCCCAGCCATGTCCGAAGCCGAACGCGATGTCATGGAGTACGACGTCGTCACCGTCGGTGCCGGTCCCGCGGGCCTGGCCTTCGCCATCCGCCTGAAACAGCTCAACCCGGAAATCTCGGTCTGCGTGATCGAGAAGGCCAGCACGGTCGGCGCGCAGATCCTGTCCGGTGCGGTGATCGAACCGGCGCCGCTCGACGCCCTGCTGCCCGGCTGGCGCGACAATCCGCCACCGGTCTGCGTGCCCGCGAAGGACGATGAGTTCTGGTTCCTCAACAAGACCGGCGGCCGCAAGGCGCCCATCGTCCCGCCCGGCATGCGCAACCATGGCAACTTCATCGTCAGCCTCGGCGCGATGTGCGCCTGGCTGGCGCCACAGGCCGAGGCGCTGGGCGTGGAAATCTATCCCGGCTTCGCCGCCGCCGAGACCTTGCACGACGAAAGCGGCAAGGTGGTTGGCGTACGCATCGGCGACATGGGCGTGGCCAAGGATGGTTCGCACAAGCCCGGCTACACCCAGGGCATCGACATCCGCGCCAAGGTCACGGTGCTGGCCGAAGGCGCCCGCGGTCACCTGACCAAGCGCCTGGTCAAGCGCTTCGGCCTGGACAAGGACAGCGACCCGCAGGGTTATTCAATCGGCATCAAGGAACTGTGGCAGGTGCCGGAAGGACGTGTCAGCCCCGGCAAGATCGTGCACACCATGGGCTGGCCGGCGGACGGCAAGATCTATGGCGGCAGTTTTCTCTACCACCTGGACAACAACCAGATCGCGCTGGGCTACGTCAGCGGACTGGACTACGCCGATCCCGAGTACAAGCCGTGGGAGGCCTTCCAGCAGTGGAAGAACCACCCGATGATCAAACCGCTGCTGGAAGGCGGCAGCATCCTGTCCGCCGGCGCACGCGCCATCGTCACCGGCGGCTGGCAATCGCTGCCCAAGGTGGAAATGCCCGGCGCGCTGCTGATCGGCGACACCGCCGGCCTGCTCAACGTGCCCAAGATCAAGGGCACCCACCAGGCCATCCGCAGCGGCATGCTGGCCGCCGAACACCTGGCCGGCAACAGCCTGGAACCAGCCGGCTTCGACGCCCGCCTGCGCGCCTCCGAGGCGATGAAGGAACTGAAGCAGGTCCGCAACATCAAGCCCGGCTTCAAGAAAGGCATGTGGTTCGGCCTGCTCAACGCCGCCTGGGAAACCGCGACCGGCGGACTTTCGCCGTGGACGCTCAAGGTCAAGCCGGACTGGTCGTCGCTGGACAAGATCGGCCAGCACGAGGAACCGCGCCGCGACTACGTCGAGCGCACGCTCGCCCCGCGTGACCGCCTGCAAGGCGTCTACTACGCCGCCACCGAGCACGACGAGGACCAGCCGGTCCACCTGAAGGTCGCCGACACCTCGATCTGCGTCACCCGCTGCGCCGAGGAATACGACAATCCCTGCACCCGCTTCTGCCCCGCCGGCGTCTACGAGATCGTCGATGACACCATGGCGGATGGAAGCAGCGGCAAGCGCCTGCAGATCAACGCCGCCAACTGCGTGCACTGCAAGACCTGTGACATCAAGGACCCCTACGAGATCATCACCTGGGTGACCCCGGAGGGTGGTTCGGGGCCGAACTACCAGAATCTGTAAAGCGCGTGACCATCCACATTCCCCGTCCCCTGCGCACCGGATTGTTCTATGCGCTCAGAACGGCGTTCAGGCTGGTCCCGATGCCGGTCGCCACCCGCGACCGGCTGAGGCAGCGGTTTCTGGATCGGCATGCCGACCTGGTTCCTCCCCCCCCCCGGGGACAGACGGCCACTGGAACAGGCATCCATCGTCCCCTCGTCCGCTCCGACGAAAGGGCAATCGGCTACGTCCCCTACCGACAGGGCACGCTTCCAGATCCACTGCCGGCGACCCTGGTTGCGTTCTATCTCCCGCAGTTCCATACCATTCCGGAAAACGATGAATGGTGGGGCAAGGGCTTCACCGAATGGCGCAACGTGGCGCGCGCGCTGCCGCAGTTCGAAGGCCACCACCAGCCCAGGTTGCCTGGTGATCTTGGGTTCTACGACCTGCGCAATCCGGAAGTCATGCGTGAGCAGGCCCGCCTTGCTCGCGAGTACGGCATCAGTGCCTTCTGCTTCTATTTTTACTGGTTCGGCGGCAAGACCCTGCTGGAAACGCCATTGCGCAACTGGCTCGACGACAAGACCATCGATCTCCAGTTCTGCCTCTGCTGGGCCAATGAAAAGTGGAGTCGTACCTGGGACGGACGCGGCAATGAGATCCTGATCGACCAGCAGCACAGTCCCGAGGACGACATCGCCTTCATCGCGCATGTGGCGGAGTACATGCGCGACCCCCGTTACCTGCGGGTGGATGGCAAGCCCATGCTGCTGGTCTATCGACCTGGGCTTTTCCCTGACATGAGGGCGACGGCAGAGCGTTGGCGAACTTGGTGCAAGGCGAACGGAGTTGGTGATTTGCACCTTGTCTATGTGCAAGGGTTCGAGCGTCCTGAACCATTCAGCATCGGCTTCGACGCCGCTGTCCAGTTCCCGCCCAACATGGGCAAGACCCATGACATCACGGCTCACCAGCTGTTGCTCAATCCGCATTATGCCGGCAGGGTCCTTGATTGGAGGGCGCTGGTTGCGGAATTCCGGCAACTTCCGTCCAGGGACTATCTCCTCTATTCCTGCGTCAATCCCGGCTGGGACAATGAAGCTCGCCGTTCCGGACGAGGGCGCACGTTCCTTCATTCTTCGCCAAGGGCGTACGGCGAGTGGTTGGAAAACAGCATCGCCGCGCCATCCGTGACTGAATCGCGACGGACCATATTCATCAATGCGTGGAATGAGTGGGCAGAAGGAGCGACCCTGGAGCCGGATGCCTCGCTGGGCTATGCGTATCTGGAAGCAACGAGACGCGCCCTTTGCTCCGGTGGATTGAGTCGTCCAGCAACAAGACAACGACAGCATGCGATCGTGCACGCCTGGCATGTGGAAGTCCTGGACGAGATTATTGCCCTGCTGCACCAAAGCGGCATGGATTGGCATCTTACAGTCACCACGGCTCCCGAAAAACTGGATGAGGTCAATCGGAAGGTCCAGGTTTCCGGTATTCCAGCCAACGTCGTCGCTCTCCAGAACCGTGGACGCGACATTCTTCCATTCCTGCGTATCGCCAACCAGTTGCTCGACGAAGGCGTGGATGTTGTTCTCAAGCTCCACACAAAGCGATCCGAGCATCGCCCGGATGGAGACTCCTGGCGGAAGGATCTGATGGGCGAACTGGTGAGTAAAGATCGTGCCCATCGGATAGCGACGGCGTTCGCTGAACAACCCGAGCTTGGATTGGTCGGGCCCGGCCGACACATGCTGCCAACAGGTTCATTCATCGGAGCAAATGCCGACCAAGTTTCCCGGCTTTCAAGACTGATGGGCAGTCGTGAGACAAGCTACCACGACAAGGTTTTTGTTTCGGGCACCATGTTCTGGGTTCGCCTCCGTGCGCTTGGTCCACTGCTTGACTTGCCCATCCGTGAGTCCGACTTCGAACCCGAATCGGGACAGATAGATGGAACATTGGCGCATGCAATTGAACGCCTGATTGGAATGGCCATCGACGAAACCGGCTTCGCGACAAAAAGCGCCGCGTCCATTTGCGATCAGCCAGAGCAAACATCCCCCGACTATCAATACGCGCAAAGAACACGCTCCCCCCCGTCCCAATAGTCGGAATGTCGCGGCACGTGGGTTCTCGATGACATTGAGGCTTCATTGAGTGGAGTGCCAAACCATACTTGAATGTCGATGGATCAATGAAGGCTTACCCGGAGCATATTCGGACACTTATGCCTGGATTTCGACATTCCTATCACCATCTGCTGCTACGGTAGGACAATGAAAGAAAAGATTCTGTTCATCTCCAGGAAGTGGCCGCCCGCGGTGGGTGGCATGGAGACTTATGCGATCGAGCTCGCTGCATGCCTGGCAGATACAGTGGACCTTGATACTGTCGTTCTGAAGGGGCGAAAAAACGGACGTCCCCCCTCTTTGTTTCGCTACGGGCTCTTCCTTCTGAAGGCCATGTACATCTGCCTGTTCCGTGGTCGGTCTTTCAACCATGTGGTCTTCGGAGATCTGATCCTGTTTCCTGCAGCGCTCTGTCACCGCCTGGTGAATCCCGGCGCCAGGCGCGTGGTGATCGTCTATGGTCTGGATCTCGTTTATCAACGCCGGAAAGGCGCGCTTCCCCTCCTCTACCGACTGTTCTTTTCCTTTTTTCGCACGAGCCAGTCCTGTTTCGGCTCAATCGTCGCCATATCCCGCTACACCGCTGCTCTGGCCCGGGAAGAGGGACTCAAGAACGTAGTGGTCATTAATCCCTGCCTCCCGACCAAGGACGAGCGGGTTGCGGAAACCGAACAGCTGCCCGAAGTCTGGCGGCAGGGTGAGGGCACATCGCGCATACTTTATTTTGGCCGCGTCGTTCGCCGAAAGGGTGCTCTCTGGTTCGCCAGCGAAGTCATGCCGCAGTTGCCAAGAACCGTGAAATTTTACGTCGTGGGCGATTCTTCAGATACGGAACTCAAGCGAGCGCTTGGAAATTGTGCGGGAACGCACTGCCTGGGACGAATGAACGCAGACAAGTTGCTGGCAATGATCCAGCAAGCCGACGTTGTCGTGATGCCCAATATCCCGACGCCTGATAGCATTGACGTCGAGGGATTCGGCTTGGTCGCCATCGAGACATCCTCCCATGGAGGACTCTTGCTGGCCTCGCGAATCGACGGGATCACTGACGCGGTAGTGGACGGTGTGACTGGAAGACTGGTTGAGCCGATGAATGTGGAGGCCTGGGTCAAGGCCATAGAAAGACACCTTGACCCGGGTCCCTCAGGAGACAGGCTGGACAGATCTGCGGTCGCAGAGGCTACGCGAAAATACTACTCTCGAGAGAAACAGGCTACCGACTTCCTTGCACTCCTGTATCAGAACCAACAATAGACAACGCCATGCCTTCGAACACAGATGACAAGGAAGACCGGTCTCGCCTCCCCCATGCGGTGCTAGATGAGCAGAGTAGAATTCTCAAAGCGCGGAAGATCATCGCTCTGGTTGGAGAGGATCGATTCTTCCAAGCCCGGCGAATTCTCGAGATAGGGTGTGGTTCCGGCGTCATCTCCAGCACTCTAGCTAGATTGGGACAACCCGGCCTCGCAGTGCATGCGGTTGACGTAACAGACAGCCGCATAGTTACCGAGGGGTACGAGTTCGTCCAGGTCAAGGGGACCGAACTTCCTTTCGAGTCCGAATCGTTCGACATCGTGATAACCAATCATGTCATCGAACACGTGGGCGATACAGCGGCCCAGCTTCACCATCTTACGGAGATATCCCGTGTACTGAGGAATGCCGGGTGCGCGTACCTTGCCGTTCCAAACAAGTGGCGACTTGTCGAACCGCACTACCGCCTTCCCCTGCTCAGTTGGCTGCCACTTCGCATCGCCGACAAGTACCTGCGATTGACGGGTCGCGGCAGTCATTACGATTGCGTTCCGCTGAGTAACCGGCAAGCACGAAACCTATTCGAATTGACCCGCTTCAAATTCAGCGATCTGACCACGGAAGCCGTCCGCGAGACATTCAGGATCGAGTTTCCGGACTCGTTCCTAGGCAGGACTCTCGGGCGCATGTCCATACCTGCATTGGTGGGATTTTTCAAGCCATTGATTCCAACGATCATGTTCAGGCTGGAGAAGCGTTCGCCATGAAACGCGTGGCATCCGTCCTGGGCTTCCTTCTTGGCATGCTTTGCCTGTACCTGTTCCTCAAGACCGCATCTTCTCACTGGAATGCATTTTTGACCCTGGATCCGAGCGGCCCAATGCTCGTATACCTTGCGCTCGCCATCACCTTCTACTTGTTAACCTATCTACTCAGTTCCCGAAGCTGGCAACTGGCAATGCGTCTTGCCGGGAGCTGGATCCCCTACCGCAGTTCTATCCAGATTGTCCTTCTGTCTCAAATAGGAAAGTACATACCGGGCAACATTGCCCAGCATCTTGGGCGCATCGTGCTGGCGCGCCGCCAGGGGATCGATACAAGCAGGGTCGTCGCTTCAATTGCACTGGAAGCGATACTGCTCGTACTTGCGGCAGCGCTCAGCACGCTGGCCGCGCTCAACCTGCTTACTACCGCGCTGTCCATCCATGGCCCATCCATACGCCACAACATGGAGATCGCGGCTGCCATTGCACTGGTGACAGTGCTGCTTTCCCTGCTTTTTCCCGCAATACGGAATCGACTGCTGCCGCTGGCTGCGAAATGCGCATTCCTCTTCTCAAGGCAAAGCATTTTTCTGTCAGCCCGTATCATCGCAACACATATCGCCAGTTTCGTGATAGGGGCGACTGCTCTTTGGTTGGCGGTTTGCGCAAGCGGGCAGGAACAGTTCCCTGCACTCAGTCTGCTCGGCGTCTATTCGATTGCCTGGCTGATTGGATTCATCGTCCCCGGGGCCCCTGCTGGCCTTGGCATCAGAGAAGCACTACTCGTCTTGGGCCTCGGGTCCTTGTACGGGCTAGAGACTGCTTCGACCGCCACCATTCTGTTCCGTATCACTACCGTTCTTGGTGACGGAGTGGCCTTTCTACTCGGATTGCTGCTGCGAAACCGCTGGCGGCCTGCTTCCAGCTAACGAATCCGGAACCATTGGCATCGCGCCCCATGGCTATAACGAGTACAACGGATGCAGCCCCAGTGAAAAATATGGTTCAACCGAAGATCTCCCGCATACACGAACTCGATGCGCTCAGGGGAATCGCCGCGCTCGGCGTGGTCATCTGGCACTATGGAGCCCATTTCGGTGCCCGCCCACTGGAATCGCTGCTTTTTCCGTTCTACAACTCCGGATTCCTGCTGGTTGATTTCTTTTTCGTGCTCTCCGGCTATGTCATAGCCCGCTCATACTGGCGCGCGGAGCGACAATACCGGTTCATGGGCAATCTCTGGACCCGCATAGCAAGACTCTATCCATTGCATCTAGTCACCCTACTCGCCACAGCACTGCTGATCTGGTTTCTTCCAATGGCGGGAAAGGCGGCGTTCGCGCTCGCCAATGCCGACCTCAAGCATTTCATGCTTAACTTGTTCCTGATCAACAATGTGGGATTCCAGGACGGATGGTCGTTCAATACGCCCGCGTGGTCGATATCAACCGAGCTTGCCGTCAACGTGATGTTCTTGGCGGCCATCGCGCTTCGCAAACGCACGGCGCTGGCACTGGCAGCACTGTCCTTCTTTCTACTCCTGCTGCTGTTCTCATTCAGCAATCCACCATATATCGTGGCGCATCGAATGCTGGGCATCATCGATGTCAATCTCGTCAGATGCACCTTGGGCTTCGGTTCGGGAGTCGGCATCTATCTTCTGCTTCACCACTTCCGACTTGACCTGGCCCGGCATGCCATCTTCAGTACGGTTGCATCCGTGGCCGCACTCGGCGGCCTGGCATACATCCTTGCCACTACCGGTGCGAAACCGGGAATCAAGGCATATCTGCTGTCCATCGCGGTATCGACTGCCGTGGTTCTTTTCATCCCATCCAGCCGGCTGCTTCGTCAAATTCTGTCCCACAAGCCGTTGACTTATCTGGGTGACATTTCCTATTCCGTTTACCTTACCCACTATCCTCTACAGCTGGTTTTTCTCATTCTGGGTACGGGAGCATCAGGAGCGCGGAGTTTCGACTCCCCTCTCATGTTTGTTCTGTTCATTTCCGTTGTCCTGGCCGTTTCCGGCCTGACATATCGCTACCTCGAACTCCCATCCAAGGATTTCCTCATTGATGCATGGAATCGGAGGAAGCGGCGGATTCAACAGGTTTGCGGCAATAAGAAGGACGCGTGAGCATGACGAAACTCGCGGTATCCCATCGCTGGATTAGCCGCAGTACGGCTGGATGAGACGTCCAGGGAAAAAAAGAAAGCGGCGCTCATTGAGCGCCGCTTTTTGTCATTCGAAGGCCTCTTTCCAGACACCCTCAGTATCATCGGAACAGAGCCGAATGTGTTCTCGATGAAACAAGGGTCACAATTTACTCGTTGCCCGCATCAAGGGGCCACTATCCAATCCGTTCCGGACACGGGAACCAGCGTCCGGCCCTTAGTACTGTCGGCGGAATCCCAGACAACGTTCTGACCCGTAGTGGTATTCCTCCACAGAATGTCGAAGGTACCATTCCCATCGTAGTCGCCGGTTGCCACAACCCTCCACAGGGGAGTCGCCGATCCGATAGTCATGTTGTTTGCATATCGCCCAGAACGCCACACGACATTGGCTCCGGTACCCTGATTGCGCCAAAGTACATCCATCACGCCATCGCCGTTGAAATCACCAGATCCAGCGATCTCCCAGGTTGTTGCCACCGCATTTTCCGCGATGCTGCCAACATGTTGGCCGGACAACCAGATTACGTTCGCACCAGTGACCGGATTCCGCCAGAACACGTCAGCGTTCCCGTCACCATTGAAGTCTCCCACTGCAGCCACTTTCCATGGAGCGGCAACCGGCTCCCTGCTGCTGAAGTTGGTGTAATTACCGGCCCACCATATGACGTTTTTTCCACTGGACGGTTCACGCCAGAAGATGTCGGCTTTGCCATCGCCGTTGAAATCGCCGACGCCTGCGACTTCCCAGGAACTGGCTACGGGGTTCAAGGTCTTGTTGCCGGTAGAAATACCGGCCCACCAAACGACATTTGCGCCGGTAGAGGTATTGCGCCAGAGGATGTCGGACCTGCCGTCGCCATTGAAATCCCCCGAACCCACGACACGCCAACCTGTTCCGACCGGACTCCCCGCACTCCGCGTTGCATAGTTGGCGGACAACCAGATCAGGTTGGCGCCAGTCTTGGTATTGCGCCAGAACACATCAGACTTGTTGTCAGCGTTGTAGTCGTTGTTCAATTTCGCGGTAAAAGGCACCTTGGTTTCACGGAACCTGGCCACCACGGGAATCGTCTGATTCAGGCTGCGTGCGTTGTCCGCTGCATTCGCTACACCACAGGGTCCCGGAGTAGTTTCTCCACAGGTCGTGATGTTCGGATTGGAGAACAAACGGTATGGGGTCTGCCCGACATCGCCGTAGGCCATGATGGTGTAGAAATTGCCTGAGGTGCTCTTGTACCCGTAGGAGTAAGGGTACCGGCCTGGTATGTTGTTGGAATTGGCCTGATCGTGCGCGGAACCCAGCAGGTGACCGACTTCATGCACCAGACTCTCGGGGGCACAGTAGTAGCTGTTGCCATCCGTGCCAAGATCGTCACCGAAGCTAATGACGCCATATCCCCAACCGGCATGCTGCGCCGGCGTCACCGTCTCGCCCCGCGCGCCGATCAGCCAAGCAATGCCACATCCCTGGTGCTCGGGCTGCTGGAACCCACGCACGAGCAACGCGACATCGGCGCCGTACTGGTCACGCGCGGTACGCAGCGGAGTCAACGTTGCCGGAATGGTGACGTTGCTGGCGCCATTGCTGCCGGTTAGTTCATACAGGGCTGTCTGGTTTGCGTTGGTGTCCGTATAGGAAACCTCCTGGGCGTTCACCAGTCGCATATAGCCATTGACCTTGCTGTTGCTGAGGCCTTGGTTCGCGACCTGGAAAAGGAAGGTCAGGGCTGTGGTCACGGACTGCTGCTTCAAGGCCGCTTGGTTGCGGAAACCGGCGGTGTAACCCACCGCCACGTCGATCGTGTTGACGCCACTCGGAGGCGCCGCCATGGCGACCGCGTTCTGCGCAACTTGGGCCTTGGCCGCCAACGCCTGGCTTACAGCCGTGTCCACCAGGCCACTGGCCCCCGGGATCGCCATGTCGTCGTGGCCGACATTCGGTGAACGCACCTTGGTCGGGTCCATCTGAACCGCATACAGGCCGGTACCACGCGTGCGGATGCTGAGCGGCGGTTTGCCGTTACCCTGCGGAATGGAGGCGAAGACAGCCTCCTCGCCGAAGGTGATGATGGCTTCCTGCATGGGATCGCCGCCTTCCACGCGGCCGACCCACGTCCAGTTGCCATCAATCCCCTCATCGTGGCGTTCGTACTTGAGCTTGACCTCGCTGCCATCCGGCAGGGGCACGGTCATGTGCCCAGTCACCACACCCTTGAGGGCATGCTCCTCACTCATGCTGACCGGGTAATAGGTGAACGCACCCTCGCGCTTCACCGGCTTGCCTTGGTTCTGGTAAGCCATCAGCGTCCCGCGGTCAGGGGCGTTGGCAATCGAACGATGGACGTCGCGGCCAGATGGCGCCATCCCCGTCCGCGCCTGTGACTTCAGCGAATCGCCTCCTGCGGAGCCATGCAGCGCAGCCATCTGGCTGTCGGACTTCTGGCCGCTGCAGGCGGCCAACAAAACTACGGCGGCGCATGCGCCGAGGCGAAACTTCATGCGAACCCTCAATCTGGCTGGTGTTGCCCCTGAATTGGGAAATATAACCTAGCTCACGGCTCCCCGGCCGTGAAGCCAGATTTCACATGACAGGCGGGGCGGCACCGTACAGGTTGCCTTAAGCCATGCCTCTCCCTTCCTTTTCAGGGGGTCCGGATGGGTACGCCGGTCTTGTCCCTGAGTTCGTCAAGGGTGACGCCGTCCGCAGTTTCAACCAGGGCCAGCCCCTCCGAGGTGACGTCGAACACGGCCAGGTCGGTGATGATCCGGTTCACCACCCCGACGCCGGTCAGCGGAAGGTCGCACTGGGGCAGGATCTTGTGGCTGCCGTCCTTCGCCACGTGCTCCATCAGCACGACGATGCGCTTGACCCCGGCGACCAGGTCCATGGCGCCACCCATGCCCTTGACCATCTTGCCGGGCACCATCCAGTTGGCCAGGTCGCCCCGGTCGGTGACCTGCATGGCGCCCAGCACCGCCAGGTCGATGTGGCCGCCCCGGATCATGCCGAACGAATCGTGGCTGCCGAAGTAGCTGGCACCTGCCCGGGCGGTGACGGTCTGCTTGCCGGCGTTGATCAGGTCGGCGTCGACTTCATCCTCGGTAGGGAACGGGCCGATGCCCAGCAGGCCGTTCTCGGACTGCAGCCAGACATCGATGCCGGCGGGAATGTGGTTGGCCACCAGGGTCGGCAGGCCGATGCCCAGGTTCACGTAAGCGCCATCGGTCAGTTCGCGCGCGGCGCGCTGGGCCATTTCGTCACGGGTCCAGGCCATCACTTGTCTCCTTGGCGCACGGTGCGCTGTTCGATGCGCTTCTCGGGATCCGGGTTGTGGACGATGCGATCCACATAGATGCCCGGCAGGTGGACGTGGTCCGGGTCAATCTCGCCGATCTCGACGATCTGCTCGACTTCGGCCACGCAGATTTTCCCGGCCATGGCACAGGCGGGGTTGAAGTTGCGCGCCGTCTTGCGGAACACCAGATTGCCGGCCTTGTCGGCCTTCCACGCCTTGACAAGCGATACGTCGGCCACCAGCGCGGTTTCCATCACGTACCAATGCTCGCCGAACTGGCGAGTCTCCTTGCCCTCGGCGACCACCGTGCCGTAGCCGGTGCGGGTGAAGAAGGCCGGAATGCCGGCGCCGCCGGCACGCAGACGCTCGGCCAGCGTGCCCTGCGGGTTGAATTCCAGCTCCAGTTCACCGGCCAGGTACTGGCGCTCGAACTCCTTGTTCTCGCCCACGTAGGACGAAATCATCTTGCTGATCTGGCGGGTCGCCAGCAGTTGCCCCAGGCCGAAACCATCGACGCCGGCATTGTTGGAGATGGCCGTCAGTCCCTTCACGCCACTGTCCCGCAGCGCGGCGATCAGCGCCTCCGGGATGCCGCACAGGCCGAATCCGCCGACCGCCAGGATCTGGCCATCCGCCACGATGCCATCCAGCGCGGCGGCGGCGCTGGGAAAGAGTTTCTGCTTGCCCGTCTTGGGGGCCGCGTTCGCGGTTTCAGCCATTGGCAGGGTCCATCTCGGGAAATGTCCGCCATTCTACCCGTGCCCCCCCTGCGCAACAGGTACTTTCGGGCAATGGCAACACCCGCTCGACCATGCCCCCTACACTGCACGCCATGACCGCCATCGCCCTCATCACCGCCATCTCCGCCACCGGCCACGACGAAGATCTTCCACCGCTGCTGGCCGCCTGCGAGCGTGCCGGGCTGTCGGTCCGCGCGCTTGCCTGGGATGACGCGTCGGTGGGCTGGAGCCGCCTGGATGCCGCCTTGCTGCGCTCGCCCTGGGACTACACCGAGCGCCTGGCCGAGTTCATGGCGTGGTGCAAGCACGCGGCGCATTCCCTGGCGATGTTCAATCCGTTGCCGGTGATCCGCTGGAACACCGACAAGCACTATCTGGCCGATTTGGCCGCGCTGGGCATTCCCGTCGTGCCGACCGAATTCGTCGAGCCCGACGCCGAGCCGATGGAGGCCCTGCAGGCATTCCTGGCAAAACACCCGTCCGCGGAATTCGTGGTGAAGCCGACCGTAAGCGCGGGTGCCCGTGATACCCAGCGTTACCGTCGCGATCAGGAGTTCGCCGCGGGCAATCACCTGGCGCGCCTGCTGGACGCCAACCGCAGCGCGATGCTCCAGCCCTATCTGTCGGCCGTGGATGCCGAAGGGGAAACCGCCCTCATCCACATCGACGGCGTCTTCAGCCACGCCATACGCAAGGCTGCATTGCTGAAGGCCGGCGACACAGCGCCGCTGGATCCGCATGCTTTCGGCGATATCCAGGCACGGGAACCGGCCGACGACGAACGGCGATTGGCCGATCAGGTGCTGGCCGCGGCCACCCGGCTGCTCAAGCTGGAGGCTCCCCTCCTGTATGCGCGTGTGGACCTGCTGCGCGGGACGGACGGCGTGCCGCGCCTGCTGGAACTCGAACTGACCGAGCCTTCCCTGTTCTTCGCCCAGGCCCCGGAGGCTGCCGGCCGGCTGGCCGAGGCCCTGGCGGAAAGGCTCGCGAACGGCACCGTACGGACTCGCACGGATATCGGCTGACCGCTAGAATCAGCGTTCTGCCCTCGGCCAGCCGCCGCGGCCGGGCCTCTCCGTAGCACTGAAGGAATTCCCAGAGGATGAAGATTCTCGTCGCCTACAAGCGCGTGGTGGACTACAACGTCCGCATCCAGGTCAAGCCGGACGGGTCCGGCGTGGTCACCGACGGCGTCAAGCTGTCGGCCAACCCCTTCGATGAAATCGCGCTGGAAGAAGCCCTGCGGCTGCGCGACAAGGGCATCGCCACCGAGGTCGTGGTCGCCACCATCGCGCCGGCCGACGCCCAGGCGCACCTGCGCAACGGCCTGGCCATGGGCGCCAACCGCGCCATCCACGTGGTCACCGACCAGCCGATCCAGCCGCTGACCGCCGCCCGCACCCTGCTCAAGCTGATCGAGAAGGAACAGCCGCAGCTGGTCATCCTGGGCAAGCAGGCCATCGACGACGATGCCAACCAGACCGGCCAGATGCTGGCCACCCTGTGGGGCCGTCCGCAGGCGACCTTCGCGTCCAAGCTGGAAATCGCCGGCGACAAGGCCACCGTGACCCGGGAAGTGGACGCCGGCCTGGAGACCCTGGAAGTCGATCTGCCAGCGGTGGTCACCACCGACCTGCGCCTCAACGAACCGCGCTTCATCAAGCTGCCGGACATCATGAAGGCCAAGAGCAAGCCGCTGGAAACCCTGCAACTGGCCGATCTCGGCGTGCAGGCGGCCGATACCCTGAAGACCACCCATTACGCCGCCCCGGCCAAGCGCAGCAAGGGCGTGATGGTCAAGGATGCGGCCGAACTGGTCGCCGCGCTCAAGGCCAAGGGCCTGCTGTAACCCATCGTTCCCTCTTCTTCCGGGAAGAGGGTCGCGGCGATGGCGCGACGCGGAAACGCAGGCGCGCCACCGCCAGAATTCTGGAGATTCCGCAATGTCCAAAGTCCTCGTCATCGCCGAACACCTGGACGGCAAGCTCAACAGCGCCACCGCCAAGACCGTCAGCGCCGCCCAGGCCCTGAAGCCCGACAGCATCGATGTCGTGGTGCTGGCCGCCGATCCGGCCGGCATCGCCGCCGAAGCGGCCCAGGTCGCCGGGGTCGCCCGCGTCCTGACGGTCGCCAATCCCGCCAACGCGAACGCCATCGCCCAGGTGCTGGCTCCGCAGATCGCGCAGTTGGCCGCCGGCTACACCCATGTCTTCGGTCCTTCCACCACTTTCGGCAAGGATCTGATGCCCTGCGTCGCCGCGCTGCTGGGCGTGGCCCAGGTGTCGGACGTGATGAGCGTCGAGGGCAGCCACGTGTTCAAGCGCCCGATCTACGCCGGCAACGCCATCATCACCGTCGAGGCGCCGGCCGATCAGACCGTCGTCGCCACCGTCCGCACCGCCTCCTGGCCGGAAGCGGCCAAGGGCGGCAGCGCCAGCGTCGAGACGGTCTCCGCCGACGCCCCCCTGCCCTCGCACACCCGCTACCTCGGCCTGGCTGCCGGCAAATCCGACCGCCCCGACCTCCAGAGCGCAAAGCGCGTGGTCTCCGGTGGCCGCGGCGTCGGCTCGGCGGAGAACTTCAAGATCATCTACGACCTGGCCGACAAGCTGGGCGCGGGCGTCGGCGCCTCGCGCGCCGCGGTCGACGCCGGCTATGTCCCGAACGAACTCCAGGTCGGCCAGACCGGCAAGATCATCGCCCCCGAGTTGTACGTGGCCGTCGGCATCTCCGGCGCCATCCAGCACCTGACCGGTATCAAGGACGCCGGCACCATCGTGGCCATCAACAAGGACGCGGAAGCCCCGATTTTCGAGATCGCGGACATCGGGCTGGTGGGGGATCTGTTCAAGTTGCTGCCGGAGTTGCAGGACGCGCTCGGGGCCTGAATCGGATCAGCGGCCCTCCGCTTCGGTCTGCAGTTCATCGAAGCGGAACGATGGCCCCGCTATACTGCGGGGCCGTCTTTTCACGGACAGAATTGATGCAGTTGCCCTGTTTCAAGGCTTATGACATCCGCGGCCGCGTCCCGGATGAACTCGACGCCAACCTAGCCAAGCGTATCGGCGCGGGTACCTCCGCATTGCTTGGACCCGGTCCCGTAGTCGTGGGCCGCGACATCCGGCTGAGCAGTCCTGCGCTGAAGGATGCACTGGCAGCGGGTTTTGCCGCCGCCGGGCGCGAGGTCATCGATATCGGCCTGTGCGGCACCGAAGAGATCTATTTCCAGACCTTCCATCGCCAGGCTGCCGGCGGCGTCATGGTCACTGCCAGCCATAATCCAATGGATTACAACGGCATGAAGCTGGTTCGCGAGCAATCGCGTCCGATCAGCGGGGACAGTGGACTGTTCGCGGTACGTGACTTCGCCGCATCCGGCACCGCACTGCCGATGGGAAAGGCGAGCCTCAGCCATGATGCCGACAAATCGGCGTACGTGGCACACCTGCTCTCCTACGTGGATGTCGATGCGCTCCGGCCGTTGAAAATCGTCTCCAATCCGGGCAACGGTGGCGCTGGCTTGGTAATCGATCAGCTCGCACCCCACCTGCCGTTCGAGTTCACCCGCATCCAGCATGACCCCGACGGCCATTTTCCCCATGGCATCCCCAATCCGCTGTTGCCGGGTAACCGGGCCGCAACAGCGGAGGCCGTACGTACGCACGGCGCCGATTTCGGCCTGGCTTGGGACGGCGATTTCGATCGCTGCTTCTTCTTCGATGGTGAAGGCACTTTCATCGAAGGCTATTACCTGGTGGGTCTTCTGGCCTCGGCACTCCTCAAGCGCCATCCCGGCGGCAAGATCATTCACGATCCGCGCCTGACCTGGAACACCGTTGAAATGGTACGCGAGGCCGGCGGCGTACCGGTAATGTCCAAGACAGGCCATGCGTTCATCAAGGAACGCATGCGCGCCGAAGACGCAGTCTACGGTGGCGAAATGAGTGCTCACCACTACTTCAGGGATTTTGCCTATTGCGATTCCGGCATGATCCCGTGGCTGTTGATTGCCCAATTGGTATCTCAGACGGGTATGCCGCTGGCGGAATTGGTTCGGGAACGGCTCAAGGCTTTCCCGTGCAGCGGAGAGATCAATTTCCGCGTCGCCGACGCCGCTGAAGCACAAGCTCGGGTAATGGAGCATTACGGCCCACTCAACCCAGCGTTGGACTACACCGACGGCCTCAGCGCGGACTTTGGCGACTGGCGCTTCAACCTCCGCAGTTCCAACACCGAGCCGCTGTTGCGACTCAATATCGAAACCCGTGCCGACGCCGCGCTGCTGGCTGCGCGTACCCAGGAACTGTCCGCGCTATTGGGCGGACAGGCCGCCCATTCCTGATCCAGGACAGACTGCATGCTTCCCATCATTCCCGTCATTCTTTCCGGTGGCTCCGGCACACGGCTCTGGCCATTGTCGCGTGAGGCCTATCCCAAGCAGTTCCTGCCGCTGGTCGGAGACGACACCATGCTGCAAGCCACCTGGAAACGCGTGGCTTCGCTTGCTGACAAGGCGCCGATCGTGGTGGCTAATCAGGAACATCGCTTCATGGCTGCCGAGCAGTTGCGTGAGTGCAAGGCCATACCCGATGCAATCATCCTCGAGCCCGTTGGGCGGAATACCGCACCTGCCATCGCCGTGGCGGCCTTGCATGCTCTGTCGCAACACGAAGACGCGCTGTTGTTGGTATTGCCTTCAGACCATGTCGTGCGTGACGAACACTCCTTCCATTCTGCTGTGAAGGTAGCCGCGCAGGCTGCCAACCAGGGAAAACTAGTCACTTTCGGCATCGTGCCGGATGCGCCCGAGACCGGATACGGCTACATCAAGGCCACAGGCAGTGGCGAGGTACGCAGCGTCGAGCGTTTCGTCGAGAAACCCAATCTGGAGACTGCCACGCAGTACTTGGCTTCGGGAGAGTATTTCTGGAACAGCGGCATGTTTCTGTTCAAGGCATCCCGTTATCTCGAGGAATTGCGACAGCTCCAGCCTGCCATCGTCACAGCAAGTGAGGCCGCCCTGGAACGCGCGGCGCGTGATCAGGATTTCGTGCGGCTGGATGCTGAATCGTTCGGGCAAAGTCCTAGCGACTCCATCGATTATGCTGTGATGGAGAAGACCCAGGACGCAGCAGTGGTACCACTGGATGCCGGCTGGAGCGATGTGGGATCCTGGTCCGCGTTGTGGGCCGTATCCGACAAGGACGAAAACGGCAACGCACATCACGGCGATGTGATTGAAGTGGATTGTCATGATACCTATGCCTACGGAACCCGCCTGATTGCCCTGATCGGCCTGCGGGATGTGGTAGTGGTGGAAACCGACGACGCTGTACTGGTCGGCCATCGGGATCGCGTGCAGGACGTGAAGGAAGTGGTGAACAGGATCAAGCGCGAAGGTCGTAGTGAAGCAGCCGCCCACCGCAAGGTCTACCGCCCCTGGGGCGCCTATGACTCGATCGACAATGGCGACCGTTTTCAGGTCAAGCGCATCACCGTCAAACCCGGCGCATCGCTCAGCCTGCAAATGCATCACCACCGCGCCGAGCATTGGATTGTCGTCAGTGGGACCGCAGAGGTCACTCGCGGCGAAGAGGTGATCCTGCTGACCGAGAACCAGAGCACCTATATTCCGCTCGGGGTTACCCACCGCCTGCGCAATCCTGGCAAGCTGCCGCTGGAGTTGATTGAAGTTCAATCCGGCGGTTATCTGGGTGAGGATGACATCGTCCGCTTCGAAGACACCTACGGACGTACCTGACCCATCACGCCACCACGCCATCCGTTCAACCAATGCGGATATCCAAGCAGTATGGAGGTTGGTATCAAGCCGACCTCCGTCGCGCCTACTATCCAATCCTGACCAACCGCTCCGCGTGCGATCCTCAACGCCGCAGGCAAAAGTCCACGCTTGTCTCGGGGGCTGGATGCAACTGTGGAACTGAGATTAAATGCATCCAGTCCCGTTCATGCGACGGTATCACCCGCCATCCCCGGCACAAGGGAAAGCAAACGCAATGAAGCTGATTATCCAGATCCCATGCCTCAATGAATCGGCCACTCTCGCCGTGGCCATTGGCGCGCTGCCCAGGCAAGTTGACGGCTTCGATGAGGTCGAATGGCTGATTGTCGACGATGGTTCTACCGACAACACGGCCGACCTCGCCCGTGAACTCGGCGTGGATCATGTCGTTCGGCACCCCGTCAATCGTGGCCTGGCTACTGCCTTCATGACCGGACTGGATACATGCTTGCGACTGGGCGCTGACGTGATCGTCAACACCGATGCCGATAACCAGTACGAGGCCACGGACATTCCTCTACTGACGTCACCGATCCTCGCTGGTCAGGCTGATATGGTAATCGGCGCGCGCCCGATCGATGAAACCGAGCACTTCTCCTGGATCAAGAAGAAGTTGCAGCGCCTCGGTAGCTGGGCCGTGCGTGTTGCCAGCCAGACCCGGGTGGCTGATGCCCCCAGTGGTTTTCGTGCCATCTCGCGCGAGACGGCGATGCGGTTGAACGTGTTCAATGCGTATACGTATACACTGGAAACCATTATCCAGGCCGGGCGCAGCAATCTACGCGTGCTGTCGGTGCCGATCCGTACCAACCCCGATCTGCGCCCTTCGCGCCTGGTGAAGAGCATCCGCAGCTATGTGCAACGCTCGCTCGTTACTATCCTGCGCGTATTTGCCATCTACCGGCCGTTCTTCCTGTTCTTCTGGCCAAGCATCATCCTGAGTGCTCTGGGCCTGCTAGCAGGCATTCGCTATCTTTACTTTGTGATCATTGGTGATGGGGCTGGCCATATCCAGTCCGTAGTCTTCGCCGCTTTATGCCTCATTCTGGGCGCCATCACGCTGATGATGGGATTCCTTGCGGACCTCATCGCCACCAACCGAAAACTGATGGAGCGCATCGATGTGCGAGTGCAGCGACTTGAGTACTCCTTCCGTGAGCAGCCCCTCAACCACGTGAAGCAGAAGCCTGATGTTCATGCTTCATCCGTGGCCAAGCCTGGCACTTGATGAGAGTTTCTTGTCACCTCGACTTCCAACGATTCGAGTCAAGGCTACAGCGGTCCTTTCGGGTACCCGGCTGTAGAACCGTCGTACTCAAATAATCTAACGCCTACAAGCGCATAGTCCGTCTTGCATCGACGGTTCAGAGTCTTCCTTGGTGCGTGCACTCGCATGAAGACAACGAATGCACGCCATGATCTCAGCGATATAGGATCCGGTAACCCTCAATCCTTATATCGGATGCTTCGGGAACACTTATCCTGACCTCCAGATCTCCAACGGATTCCGGCAACTCGAACTCAAAACGGGCCAAGGTGCCACTCACGGGTTCCTGCGCCATTGGATACGCAGCCCTATATATAACCTGTTTCCCCTGATTCGCACTCATATCCAGGTTGAACGGTGTACGGGCTGACCCGAGAACCACGATAGAGTATTTCCCTGCTGCGAGCGGTCGGTACGGCCCATACATCACGAACCCCGGCTGTCCACCGGCGATGAGGGCTCGACCTTCCTTCATCCCGACCAGCGTCTTTATCTCTCGGTCAACAGCGGAAAACTCCAGGGCTACCTCGCCGGGCGACGGCGGGTGCCACTGCGGACGGCGATAGACCATAAGTTGGCTGTCGCTACGCGTACAGATCTCCGTAGGAGCAGATACCCCGTGGCAGAAGTTCTTCTCAACGAAGTCCACAGCATCAACCTCCACGAAACCCGGAGGAGGCGTCGTGCTGCGTGTTACGTAGAATACGTCGTGATAGGACATCGCCAAGCGGCGCGCATAGCCAGCTTCTTCGATGTCCTGCGGTCCCACGGTCACGACGTTCATCCCATATGTGTAGACCAGTGCGGTCTTGAACTCATGAGTAATCGGTTCCGTCATTGACCGGTCGACCAGAATGATGTCGCCGGAGTCGAAGTGAGAAACCAGCCGTTCTATCGACGGCGCCACACCTTCATGCTCCATCTTTCCAATCTGCTGCGCGCTCAGCACGGTTGCCCAAACGCCGCTGACCAAAAGTGCTGCGGTGGTGTATCGTCTGACCGCCCCGCGTCCGGCGAGTGCCCACGCACAGACGACGAACAAAAGGAGATAAGGCACAAACTCGCTGATCAGGTAGCGCGCGTAGTAGGGTTGATACGGAAGCACCCACTGCAATACGGCAAGATGACCGTAAAAACAAGTAACAAAGAACAAGAGCAGTGTGTTGGCCGTACTCGCCTGCCTACGCACCGACAATGAATAGAATGCCAGCATCAGGAAAGGCGAAACATACATCGTCGCAGCGACGAGGCTGATCGAGCGTACGGATTGCATCCCTTGCTGTGCAAGCCTAAAGACCTTCCCATACCAGGGATGATCTGCATAGGCGGGCGTGAAACCGAGCTTGTAGGCTTTCCAAGCAGCCAAAATGGAGAACACCAGCAGCAGGACAGGCAGCGCAAGCGCGATTGCGTTGGCCCCACTGCGCAACGTCGCTCTCCAGTTTTCACGCTGTGCCATGACACCGATGGCCAACCATCCTGCTGCTGCGCAGGCCAGGGCCAGTAAAACTAGCTGAAGCCATTTGTCTCCCAGCAACGGCGCAAAGGACAGCATGTAGATGTCCTTCGCATATGACGTCGACCACTTGAGTCCATATGCGATGCTCGCAGCGTAAAGCAATACCGCCAGAATACTCCACGAGAAGATGCCCTTCTTTCTCTCGTCCCCTTTGTTCATCAGGAGTGCGGACATGGATACGGCGAAAATCAACGGCAAGTACATGAACCCCGTGACGCGAGTCATGAAGAGCATCATTAATGCTGCCAACGAGATTGCGAGGTATCTCCTGCTCCCAGTAATCCCGGAACGATTCCAGTACGCCAGCAGGAAGTTGAAGCAAATGAGTGAGAAGGCGAGCGTGGGAACTTCGGTTACAGGAAATTTTGAAAAGAACGCATGTAGCGGATTTACGGCCAGCAATAACCCAGCGATAAGGCCAGCTCTTGCGCTTCCGGTTATTGCGTGCGCCAATCTCTGGAAGAACAGGAGCGATACGATCGATAGAAAGGTCAGGGCATAGGCGAGATGCTCCAGACCAAAGATTGCGCCAAACATGGCAAGCCAGACGGGGAAAAGATGGTAGAACTGGAACTCCAGCTTCCCTTCACCCAGTGCATATATGCCCGGAAGATATATCTTGGGCTGATAGTTGTTCTGAACATAAAGATCGCGCACTTCTGGACTCGCGATCCCCCGAAAGATCGTGTCGATCGGTTCCAGACCTCCCGTCCGTACCAAATGCGCAGCCATGTTCGTGTAGATACCCTCGTCCTGCCCACCTAACTGGTAGGTATATGCAGGCAGCCTGAAGAGCAACGCCACAGCGACAATCAACAACAGATGCCATATCGGCGGGCTATCTTCGTCCGGTAACCGAGTACTCGGCGTCCATTTCGCATACGCAAGCGTCGCCATGAATCCGCAAATCCAGATCTGCCACGCGTGGAAAATCCCCATCCGCATGGCCACTAAGCCGATTACGGATATCGCTAGCACCAACACTGCGAGCAGCTCGAGTAGACGCCATGCCCCCCATTGAGCCGAACCAGCAGACGTACCGGGAGTTTGGAAAGTCGAGGCGGGTATTCGAGTACTCAAGCAATGTCTCCTGGTGTCACGATAACAGCCACTCCTCGACGTGACGGAGGGGGATAAAGCAAATAGGGAATTTTTTCAAAGGAGGTTGTGGACCGCCGATGGTTCTCCGCTAGAGAGAGCGCTCATCTGCGGGAGTACAGAAGTCCTCAACTCCCCGATAGCATCCACTCCAGCGTTTCCCGCAATGGAATCGCGTTCCAATGGTCCAGCAATTCACGAAGACGCGAATTGTCTCCACGGAGGGTACGCACTTCGTTGGTACGCACGAATGCGGGATTGACCTCCAGCTTCATACGATGCCCGGTCAGCTCTTCGCAAATTGCGACCACCTCTCGAAGCGAATACGCGACACCAGAGCTGACATTGAAAGTCTGGCCGACTGCTTCAGGTTTTTCCAATAACCGCCTGTATACGTGGGCAATCGTACGCACGTCACTGAAATCCCGAGAAACATCCAGGTTTCCCAGCTCTATGCGATCGGCACGGCGGCGGAAATGGCTGACGATTTTCGGCAAGAGGAAGTTCTCACCTTGGCCAATTCCCGTGTAATTGAACGGTCTAGCGATAATCAGGGGCAGGCGGTCCTTCCACAGTCCAGCCATGTACTCCATGGCTAACTTGCTGACCGCGTAGTCATTCGCTGGCGCGACCGGGCTGCACTCTTCGAGCAGTTCGAGCGGCGAATTGCCGTATATGTTCGCGCTGCTCGCGAGCAGGATGCGCTCGGGCCGAACGTCCGTGGATGCAATAGCCTCCAGCAATCGACGCGTCCCGATCAAATTGACGTTATAGAAGTCGTCCGCATCGCCGTGCCCCACGAACGCAAGCGCCGCCAGATGAATCACTACATGTGGCTTGACTGCGTTGCATAGGGCCTGCACCGCCGGCCGGTCATTGATGTCGATTCTGGCGAATCCGCTCTCGCCCTCGACTTCGGAACCATGTCCCAGTCCGAATACTTCGTAGCCATTCCTCTGGAGTTCGTCGGCCACATAGCGTCCGGTGAATCCCCGGACGCCAGTGATCAGAGCTCGCTTGGCCCCGTAAACCATCAGAACGACGCACCACGCTGATTACGTTCCAAATCCGCCTTCACCATCATCGCGCACAATTCCTCAAGCGTTGTCTTGGGCTCCCACCCAAGTACAGCCTTGGCCTTTGCCGGGTTGCCGATCAGCAAATCGACTTCCGCTGGCCTGTGGAACGCCGGGTTGATGCGCATGACAGTCCTTCCCGTCCGCACATCCACTGCTACTTCCTCGAGATCCTGACCACGGAACTCGACCGCAATATCGGCGGCCTTGAATGCCATTGAAACAAAATCACGCACCGTCTCGGTGCGATTCGTAGCAAGCACGTAGGTATCGGATTGCTCGGCCTGGAGCATTCGCCACATTCCCTCTACATATTCCTTGGCGAATCCCCAGTCCCGTTTCGCGTCCAGATTGCCCAACTCGAGGCAATCCAACTGTCCCAACTTGATCTTGGCTACCGAGTCCGTGATCTTCCGGGTGACAAATTCACGTCCGCGAAGTGGACTCTCATGGTTGAAGAGAATTCCGCTGCATCCAAAGACGTCATAGCTCTCGCGGTAGTTGACCGTAATCCAGTGCGCATACAGCTTGGCCACCCCATACGGACTACGCGGATAGAACGGGGTTTCCTCCCGCTGCGGGACTTCCTGGACCTTTCCGAACATCTCGGAAGTCGAGGCCTGGTAGAAACGGATATTGCCGTTGACGGTCCGAATCGCCTCCAGGAGGTTCAACGCGCCTATGCCGGATATCTCCGCCGTGGTTCGCGGTTGATCGAACGAAACGCCGACGAAACTCTGTGCAGCGAGATTGTAGACCTCGGTTGCTTCCGTCGAGGCAAGCAGCCGGATGCTCGCACCTGGATCAGTCAGATCGTATTCGACCAGTTTGAGATTAGGATGTTGGTCAATGCCCAATTCCTGAATCCGCCAGAAGTTGACCGAACTGGTACGCCGGTATGTGCCATAGACCAGATAGCCCTTTTCCAAGAGCAACTGGGCCAGGTAAGCGCCGTCTTGGCCGGAAATACCGGTGATGATTGCCTTTTTCATTGACTGCTCACTGCTCCTTGGTTCAATCCTCAGCGGACGACGACTTTGTAGGAGGTCACGGTCGTATCCGCGCCTTCCGGCACAATCACGCGGAACTCGGCATTCTGCACGGCCTCCGCGATATCGAAATCAAGTGTCGCCAGGCTGCCTGCACCGATGGCATTACCAGACTGAGCTTCATAGCGTTTTACGCCGACTTTCTGCGTACCGCCTGTATGCGCCACGTCAACAACGAATGGCGTCTTGCTGGTTCCCTCGATAAGCAGGGAATAGTGGCCGCGAGAAAGCGGAACATAGGGACCGAAAACGAGGACGCCCGAGGCGCCTTTGGCCACAACTCTGTCGCCTAGCTTTTCGGCCACGGCTGAAACGCGCATCCGTTCCTCGGAGGCCTTGACTTCGACAATTACTGTACCGGGTACCATGGACGGCGCCTTTGGGGCGGCAGCCGGTGGCTCCGTCGTCGTTGCCTGTCCCTGGGATTGCTCCTGTTTGCAGGCCGAGACAGCGGCACATAGGATCATCAATCCCAGAGTGGCAGTGACTTTGTTGCTGTGATTCTTTTCCATGAGAGCGTCCTTGGAGAAATGCCTTAGTTCATAGTTTTGTCAATTGGAGGGCACGGAACTCCAGACTCTCGTCGGCTCCCACCCACAGCCTAACTTCCATATCGTCAATGGGGGAGTCCAATGCCAATTCATGTTCTACCAACAAGCCAACCGCCACCGGCTGCAGGGGAGTCGATTCCACGAGTTTCCTCTGGCCCCGCTCCGACGTGACATCATACCAAGCCTGCCTAGTCGAGCCATTATCCTGAACATGGCCGTGAATCCTGAGAACGTAGCGCCCGGAACCGACTGCGGCATAAGGGCCGAAGACCAGGAAACCAGCTGTTCCGTTGCTACGAAGGTGCCCTTCGCACCATTCTCCGACCTGTGAGGACAACCCTTCCGGCCCAGCCATCCAGACCTTGTCGGCAGCCTGCCGCTGAATCGTCCGTACGCTGACGGGCAGCGACTCAGCCTGGCATTGCCCGCTCATTNCCAGGACGGCGTCGGTCAGGGTGGCATCCAAACCGTTTAGATGTACCAGTCGCATCCGTTCCCTTTCAGCTACGGACAAAGCCAGCCTGAGCATTTCATCCAATTCGTTACCGGAATCAACGACGAAGCCCTCGGCGAAACGAGAGGCAAGCACGAGCAACGGCAGCGCGACTGTCTGCACGGTCACTGCCGAACAATAGAACCAAAGTCTACCTTTCCGGCCTCCCACCCCTTGTCCCAGGATCGTCGTCAGGGCATCCATGCTACCCGCCCTGCGAAGAACCGCTCCGAGGTCAAGGAGATAGGTGGCATTGTCCTGGCTCGAAAGCCTGGTATCAGCCATCGGGATTTTCAAACCGAGGAGGGAAGACATCTTCTCACGGTTGCAGAAGAATCCCACACCATCATTGCAGATCAACTCAATGCGCGGCACCAGCCGGGTTCCGCAGGGCGTCTCGTCGTGCTGAAGCAAGGCATGGAGATCGACCTGATCGCCCAGGTCCGCATCGACATAGAGCACGCCCACCTGATTCTCCATCGCGGTGTTTGCACGCACGGCATCCGCGGCAGCGCAAAGATCCGCCTCGTGCGCGGGAACTCCCGCATCCACACCAAGCATTTCCTTGCAGGCAAGCGCTGCGCGCAATCTGGGACTGGCATGCTCGAACGACTCAATGGCCTCGCTGTACTGCCGTGCGATCTTGGTGGGACTGCAGTTGTCCCTCAAATAGTCAATACCTACAGCAATTCGCGTTTCCCGATCACCTGACGCATTCATCAGGCGATCGAGAGCGATAACCAGCGCCTTCGCTTCAAAATCTTCATCCAATACGAGCGCAGATTCATCGGGAATTCCGGAGAAGGCCGGATTCCGATTTATGAGTAGCGCCGTCCTGTTCGCGAGACAATCCAGCGCTGCCGCCGAAGTTTCGCCCCGCGTGCCTCTGCGCAGTTGCACAGCGGCCTCGGCGGCCTGCAGATACAGCGAATATTCCTCTTGGTCGACAAAGCCCGTAACGATGATTCTTCCGTCGGATCCGGCGATGATCGCGCTGATCGACTCGCCGTATACCGTCTCGGGATTCGCACCCACCATGACCAATTTAATCTGGGGGTCCTTTGCAAGCGACGAGGCTAGAAAGGCCTTGGCAATCTCAAGACTGTATTTAGTGGCATCTAGGAATCCGAATGTGCAGAGCAATCTTGTCTCGGCATCGTAACCCAGCCGTTCCTTGGCGATGGACATCCCAATCGGGGCGGGGATGGTCCTCAGGATAGGGACGTGTACAGTCTTGCACGCGAGCGCTTCGCCATACCAATCCTGGATCATCTCTACCGTTCTGGTCGAGTGGACGATGACACCCGTAGCTAGATCCAGCACCCTTCGGTTGGCGGGATAGGCATTGCGAACGACTTCGTCATCCTTGGTGCTCCGGTCGGCCAACGCGGGCCAGCCATGGGAGTAGTAGAGTTCCTCATCCCAGAATCCTGGCATCCTGCCTGTCGATTGGAGGTACGCAACCACGCCACTGAGCCAGAAGTCATGCAACACCACCGATCCAGGAATTTCCTCCAGCAGTTCGAACATGTGGGCATGGAACGACGAGTTTCCAAACTGGTAGATGACGCGATCAAATCGGTCCACATTCTTTCTGAACCAATCCGCGTCATGGATCGGCATGTTCGCATGAAGATACGGATCATCCGTTTCACCATCCGGCTGGATCAGTGTTATCTGGTAGTATTCCTCAAGGAACGGGAGCAGTTCCGCCGAGTAAGCCGCGATTCCGGATTTGTCAGGAGGCAGTGGTGAAACGAAAGCCAGCTTCGGGCGGATGTGCTGCCCGAACAGCACCTGCGAACGTCCGGTCGCGAGATTCGTCCTCCGATCATGCGATTCCTCCATCGCTTCGAGAGCCCGCCTGGCCGATTCGTTCCAGGTAAAGCCACTCGCTCGCTGGACGCCATGCAATCGGAGATCATCGCGAAAGGCGTGATCTTCGAGAGCCTGGCCCATCTTCGCGGCGATGCTGTCTACGTCGAGCGGATTGAAGAGCGCGTCCTTCCTTCCCACTACCTCGGGAAGGCTAGACGCGTCCGCCGCGATGACGGGAGCGCCACATTGCATGGCCTCAAGGGCCGGCAATCCGAATCCTTCGCACCAGGAGGGGAAGACGAACAAGTCGCAGGTGTTGTAGAGAGCGACCAGATCATCATCCGGAATAAAGTCGGTCAGGACGAGGCGATCTTCGTTCAGACCCAGCGAGCGTGCCAACTCACCCAGCCTTTGCTTCTCCTGGGGATGTACCTTGCATACGATTGCCAACTGGAGCGTCGCAACAAGGCCCGCCGGCAACCTGGCATACGCTTCAATCAGGCGTTCGATGTTCTTCCGATGGTCAATCCCACCGGTATACATGATGAACCGGCGCAACCCATACTTCGCCAGAAGCTCATCTCGCCGGTCTTCGTTCAATGTCAAAGGCCGGAAATGAGCATCGGCGGCGCCGGATATATTGAAAACATTCTCCCTTCTCAGTCCGAGCCGCACACACGCTTCGCCCGCCGAAAACTCGGAAATCGCCAACAGCAGATCGGCGCGCCTCATGTGTCCGAGGCGCTCGTAGTACCAATTGCGAATTCCCGGATTGGCCAGATATACGCTGGGAAACGTATATGGAATCAGATCATAAAGGGTGACTGCCTCGAGATAGGCACCGTTCCCCCTGGTTATGGAGGCGCAAGTATCATCACCATATCCCTCAAAAAGGCTGGTGGTGTGCACGGCGTCCACCCCTAGCCCGGCCAGGAAACTCCTTCGTACGATCTCGCTGGCTTTCCGTCGCCACTCGTTAGCAAGATCGGATGATTCCGTATGCCTCAGGGATTCGAACACATGTAACTCCGGCGATCCTTCCGGAAGCCCGAAGTCATCACGTACTGCGTCGATGTTGCCAAGGACACGGTTGGCCACGAAGACGAATTCGTGCCCCCCTCCAACCTCCAGCATTGCTTTTGCCAAAGACAGCGAATAGCGTCCGATTCCGCGCTCACGGCTTCCGAGCGTTTGCCGGGATTGCATGTCAATCGCGATTTTCAACGATGTCTCTCCATGCTCCGCTTTATGACTCCCGCTCTTTCCTGTAGCAATCGCAACATCCGTTTTTCATCCATATCGATTACACGTTGATCTGCCGCTGGCCGGGCAGCCGGGGCAGACACCGGAGTAGCGCTATCCGTGGTAATTCGGCGAAGCCTGGACCCAAGCCGGGTTCCTGCCGGGAACAACCTTGCAGCACTCCGCCTTACCCATCCCCCTTCCTTAAAAAGAGATGCCATGCTGCGGACCGAGGCTCGTGCCTCCGCCAGATTGCCCCTAGCCATGTAGGATGCCGCCCTTAACGGCGCGGTCAATCTCCAGGAGGTGCTACTGACGAACTGATTGATTTGCTGCCGGTATCCCTGAAGTTCCTGTCGCGCTTCATCCAGCTGTCGTTGTAGATCGACCGTCAGGACGCGCATTGACTCCAAGACCTGGGTTCGTTGTTCCGTCTTCGCGCTAAGGGAGGTTGCCTTCGCCTCCAACCGGAATGAACGCATCTCCGCGGCAATGCGTTCGGAAGCCATTCGTTTTGAAGCCGACAGCATGCTTTCCTGCGCCATGACCAACGCCGCGCGAAGTTCCGAAACCCGTCCATTGGCCTCGGCAATCTCGGTTTCTCTGGCATGTAGGGTTTCCGCAAGTCCCAGGCTATGCACCTCCAGTTCCATGATTCGCGCTTCTGCGGCATCGATCGTCTCGGTCTGATGGCGTGTCAGCCAGTCGAGATGTTCCTGCCGATGCGCGTACTCCCGGATCTTTTCCTCGGCCGTACTCAACGCGCCCTGCGCGGCCTCAAGCGCCGCCTGGTTTTGCAGTTCGGTTTCTTTCCTCACGGCCTTGGTTGCGTCATTGGCCTTCTGGAGAAGATGGGCTCCGAAAGAAGAGGTAGCAGTGCCGCTCAAGCTGAACTGATCGAAGACGTTGGGAGGAAACTCGAACCTACCAATCCGCTCGAACCGGTCATTGTGCAGGTAGAAGCGATTCAGACCGTCTGCGTACGCGAATTGATAGTCCTTCTCAAGCAGACCATGCTCCCAGGCCTCATGGGTCGACTCGTGGGTTATGGGCTGAACGCTCTCGATGACGACCACCCAGGGCCTCCTGACGGACTCCCATCCGTCCAGGACCGCCTTTTCCGCACCTTCCACGTCGATCTTTAGCCAATGTATCTCCCTCTCGCCGGCTAGATCCATTACATCATCCAGTGTGACCATTGGCATGCTCTTCGCCGAGAGCGCATAGCCGCCCCTGCTGACATGCTCTTCGGCCACGGCGGCGTCCAGAGTACTCAACCCCGTGTTCGGAAGCGCATAGAAGGTCGCCATCCCACGCGATGAGGAAACAGCCGCGGCGACAACGATATCGCCTGGTCTTGCGCGTCGAAGCTCATCCGCGTAATCGTCGTTGGCCTCCGCATGGATTCCTCGCCATCCGCGCTCATAGAAGGCCAGGCTGACGGAGTCGACGATCGGACTCTGCGCGCCGATATCCACGTAGCAGCCCTCATCGACGTCACCCAGGACGCGCCACAGAATTACGTCTTCGAAATTCTGGGCGTAGGAAATGATGGGTTCCATTGCGGTACTCATTGTTGGATGCGGGCAGTTCGCTCAACTGCCAGGGCGGTCAATGTCCAAGGGAGCTATTCCATACTCCTCCTGGCCATTGATTCTTATCAAGAACTTCGTGTCTATCCAGTTGCTGCCTATGAAAACGGAATAGTCCATATTCGCAACATCGAATACCAGCATGTTGTCGGTCCATTCGTAGTTGTCGACCAGATGATTCTCCGTGCTCACCAGCGCCGGGGATACCGAGTAGGAACCAGGTCCCAGCGTGCACTCGAAAGGAAGCCTGTATTCAACAACGTCGCCCGCCCGGAGGTTCGCGAGGACCTGGTGAGTGTGCCAAGTGTTTGTCCCCCATACCACGTGTCCAAGCTTGTCTCGAAGCATGTAGCCGAGCACCAGCCGCCGGACGTCCTGAGACACGATTGCCCTCAGGCGTACCTCGAGTTTCTGACCTACACGGGCGAGCTTCACTTCATCACCGGTTTCCTGATCATAGAGGGCCAGTGATGAAACCCGGACCTCCCCTGTGCCACTTCGTGTCGTCAGCCAACCATCCTGATCACGTTTCTGCTCGATGGTCAGATTCCGGTTCTCCCTTTCGGTGACCATGGCGTTGTAGTAATCGACCACTTCGTCAGGCAATCCCTCCTTGACGATTCGCCCCTTGTCGAGCAGGACGACGCGGTCGCACAGCGTTTTCACGTCGGACATCCCGTGGGTCACGAAAATGATGGAAACGCCTGCCTTGCGGTATTGCCGGATCCTATTGAAACTCTTGTGCTGAAAATAACTGTCGCCCACGGACAACGCTTCATCGACGATCAGGATATCGGGAACGAACGCCGTCGCCACACTGAAGGCGACTCGCATCTGCATTCCGCTCGAATAGCAGCGCACCGGCTGATCGAAGTATTCTCCGATTTCAGCGAAGTCCTCGATATCCTTCATGGCACTTTCGATTTCGGATGGCGAATAGCCCATCAAGCCCGCCGCATGCCATGCGTTCTGCCGCCCCGTCAGGTCCGGGTTGAAGCCCATCCCGAGTTCGAGAATCGCGGCGACGCGCCCGCGCTTCTCTATCGCACCCTCCGTCGGCCGGGTGGTCCCGGTGATGAGTTTGAGCAACGTGCTTTTTCCGGCGCCGTTTTGCCCGATGATACCCAAGGTTTCACTTGGGCGGACCACCAGATCGATGTTCCGGAGAACCCAATGCTCTTCCGGATTGTTTACCGGAAGGCCGAACCAGGAACCTATCCGGTCCCATTCGCTATCCCAGTTCCGATATGCTTTTCCGACATTCGAGAGTTTGATTTCGCCGCTCATAGCACGTCCGCCATTTCAGCACTCGCCCGCCGGAACAGAAGCAACGCGATCAAGAGAAGCGCCAGGGCACCGACGAACAGGATGCCCAACTCGGTCCACAGCGGCGGTCGGTTGAAGGCAAGGACGTTCTGGTAACTGGCAACAAGCGGATAGATCGGATTCCAGCGCAATGCCGTCCGCATCGATGCAGGCACGATTTCGATGCTGTACACAATCGGCGTTAGCCAGAAAAGCACCTGGAGGACCACCGGTACCACCTGTCCGATGTCGCGCATGAATACATTGAGTATGCCAAGGACCAACCCGACCCCCATGGCCAGAACAAACGTGACAAGCACCAGGATTGGCAGCCATAGCATGCTCATTCCTGGCATATGGCCAAGCACGGAGAAGACGACCAGGATCGAAACGAATAGGAGCACGTTGTTGAGGAGGACGATGCCACCTGACACCACCGCCAGATTCACCCGGGGAAAAGCCATCTTCTTGATGAGGGAGGCATTATCGATGAACACCGTGAGGAAGCGGCTCACTGTCTCCGAGAACAGCGTCCAGCACAGAATCCCCGCCATCAGATAAATAGCGTAGGCGAACTTGCTGTCGATACCTGGCAGTCTGGCGGAAAGGAGTTCCGACAGTACCAGTGCGAATATGAGCACCTGGACAAGTGGATGGATCACCATCCATGCAAGGCCCATCTTGCTTCTTGAAAAGCGGAGGCGATAGTCATTGCGTATGGCGGATGCCACGAAGTACCGATACGCCCATATCGCGCGCAATATCTCAAGCATTGTCTATTTTCCTTTCCTTCATGCCGCGGCTCAGGAATCCAATGCGTTCCATGATGGCAGCGGCAATTTTCTCTGGCGCAAGTCGGGCGCGGACATCGCGCTGTCCACGCAATCCAATCAGCCTGGCTTCACTTCTTTCATCGGCCAGCCTACGCATCGCCTCGGCTGCGGCGGGAACCGATGGTTCGGCCCAGTAAGCCTCATCGGCATGCGGATATTCCCCTACCTCCACGCGCCTGGTCACGCAGGGGATCAGGACGGAATTTCCGGTGTCCATGAACTCGAGATTTCCAGACCATTGGGT
This sequence comes from Pseudoxanthomonas sp. 22568, assembly GCF_052044485.1. Lineage (NCBI taxonomy): Bacteria > Pseudomonadati > Pseudomonadota > Gammaproteobacteria > Lysobacterales > Lysobacteraceae > Pseudoxanthomonas > Pseudoxanthomonas sp. 22568. The sequence continues at coordinate 162,162 of NZ_JBQENC010000008.1, read as the reverse complement.
AGCGATGACCGGTATTCCCATCACCATGCACTCGGCCAGTGCCAACCCGAAGCCTTCCGAACGGTGGAGCGAGACATAGGCGTCGCAACAACGCTGAAGCGCGGTGAAATGCGGCTTCTCGATGATTTCATCGCGCACCATGATCCGCGGGTCCTTCGATGTGGCTTCAAGCAGGGCCAACAACTCCTTCGGATACCGGTCCCCGTTGCTCGACTTGATGAGAAGGCCGATATCATCCCTTCCTGGCGGGAAAGCACGAGAAAACGCTTCGACCACTGCAAATGGATTCTTGCGCGTCAGCCACGAATCGAAATCGAAGCTGCACAGGAACATGAACCTGCCCTTCTCCAATCCGAAGTCGCTGCGTTCGAGCCTGCTGTACCACGGCTCCTCCACGGGAATCGGCACGCGCAGGATGGGCTTTTCCGTCACTTGGCGGAATGCGTCGGCCATGAACTCCGAGGCCACCATTATCTCGTCCACGAGCTCCACCGCCGGGCGCCAGGCTTCGGGAACGGTTTCCAGTTCCCAGAACCAACAGGCGATGACGTACTGCTGTTGAAGACGCAATCGTCCAATTCTCTCGATGGCCGCATCCAGAAAGTCCGGATTCACGAATACGATGCTGAAGGCATGCGGCAGGGTATTCGTGATCCACCTGTCCAGGCTGTGGTTGTCCCTGCCATGCGGAAGATTAAGATCCACGTCGTAGAGTGAAGTGCGAATCCCATTCCGTAGCAATGCGCCCGCATACCTCCTGGCGCACTCCCCCAGTCCGAAATCACCACGGATGAAGCCGACGATATTGACACCATCCCGATCATCGTTCTGCGGGGAAGAGGAGGCAATCGCGTCCCATCCGGGCAATGGATCTTCCCAGCGCTCCGTGCGGCGAAACCTGTTCGCACTCGCCAGGCGCTCGGCCATTCGCGAGTGCGCACCGCCACGCAGGCCTGACGGCAGCCTCTGGAAAAGCCATCGCAACCAACCCAGGGAGTAACCGCGGGCCAACAAGCTGGCAAGAAGTGAGCTCATTCGGCCGCCGTCTATAGCGTCTGGCGCAGACCTTGATCGGGCATCGTCATGCCGATAGCGCTTCCGCCAGATCCTTGCGCAGGTCGTCGCGGTCCTCCACGCCCACGCTCAACCTGACCAGCCCATCCGTGATTCCCAACTGAGCGCGACGCTCCACCGGAATAGACGCGTGCGTCATCACCGCGGGATGATTGACCAGGCTTTCCACGCCCCCCAGGGATTCGGCCAACGTGAACAGGTGGGTACCTTCGCAGAACTTGCGGGCGGCTTCAAAGCCGCCTTTCAGGACAATGGAGATAATGCCGCCATAACCCTGCATCTGGCGCGAGGCCAGTCCATGGTGCGGATGATCCTTGAGACCGGGATAGATGACCTTCTCGATCGCCGGCTGTACCTGCAGCCACTCGGCCAGCGCCATCGCGTTTTCGCAGTGGGCCTTCATGCGCAGGTGCAGCGTCTTCAGGCCTCGCAAGGCGAGGAAGCTGTCGAAGGGCCCCTGCACCGCGCCGATCGAGTTCTGCAGGAACGCCATCTGTTCGGCGAGTTCGGTGTTGCCGCCGACCACGACCATGCCGCCGACCATGTCCGAGTGTCCATTGAGGTACTTAGTCGCCGAATGCATGACGATATCCGCGCCCAACGCCAGTGGACGCTGCAGGATCGGCGAGGCGAAGGTGTTGTCCACCACCACGATTAGCCCGCGTTTGCGGGCGGCTTCCGCGATCGCCTGGATATCGACGATCTTGAGCATGGGGTTGGTCGGGGTTTCGATCCAGACCATCCGGCTGTTCGGGCGGATGGCGGCTTCGAACGCGGCGATGTCGGTCAGGTCGACGAAACTGAAATCCAGGCCGGCGCTGCGCTTGCGCACGCGCTCGAACAGGCGATAGCTGCCGCCGTAGATATCATCCATCGCGATGACGTGGTTGCCGCTGTCCAGCAGTTCCAGCACGGTCGAGGTGGCCGCCATGCCGGAAGCAAAGGCAAAACCGCGACTGCCCCCCTCTAGCGTGGCGACGCAACGCTCGTACGCGAACCGGGTCGGATTATGCGTGCGCGAGTACTCGAAACCCTGGTGTACGCCCGGGCTGGCCTGGGCATAGGTCGAGGTGGCGTAGATGGGCGGCATGACCGCCCCCGTGCTCGGATCCGAGGCCTGGCCGCCGTGGATGGCCAGGGTGGCTAGGGCAAGCGAAGCTGCGCCCGCCTCGTCATGGGGCTTGGGGTCCGACATGGAAAATCCTTTGGAGATCGACCGCGAATTTTAGCAGTCGTGGCTTAACGTACTGTCCTTTTTACGCCTTTCCCCGCCCGGCCGGCAGGGGCCGGGAACCTACTGCGCCCGGCGCCTCAGGTAGTTCAGCAAATCGATCCGGGTAATCAGGCCCAGGAAGGCGTCGCCATCGGTGATGATGGCAACCTGGCCGCGGTCGAACACCGGCAGCAGGGCCTCGATGGGGGAACGGACGTCCAGGCGATCCAGCTTGCTGACCATGGCGGTGGACACAGGGTCGCGGAACCGGGCCTCGTCGCCGTAGACGTGCAGCAGCACGTCGCTTTCATCGACGATGCCCACCAGTTTGTCGCCTTCCATGACCGGCAGCTGGGACACGTCATACAGCTTCATCCGCTGGTAGGCGGTGGTGAGCAGGTCGGTGGGGCTGACCACCACGGTGTCCCGCTGGCTGTAGGGGCGCAGGATCAGGTCGCGCAGGTCGCCGTACTGGGGGCGTTCGATGAAGCCGTTGTCCAGCATCCAGTAGTCGTTGTACATCTTGGACAGGTACTTGTTGCCGGTGTCCGGCACCAGCACCACGACGCGCTTGGGCGTGGTCTGCTCGCGGCAGTATTTCAGGGCCGCGGCCAGCAGGGTGCCGGTGGAGGAGCCGCCGAGGATGCCCTCCTTCGCCAGCAGCTCGCGCGCGGTCAGGAAGCTCTCCCTATCACTGATCGAATAGGCCTTCTTCACCCGGCTGAAATCGGAAATCTGCGGCAGGAAATCCTCGCCGATGCCTTCCACCAGCCAGGTACCGGACTTCTCGCTGAGGGTGCCTTCGTTGATGTACTGGGTCAGGATGGAACCGACCGGGTCGGCCAGCACCATCTCCACGCCCGGGGCATCCTTGGCGAACGCGCGCGACAGGCCGGTCATGGTGCCGGAACTGCCGCAGCCGAACACGAGCGCGTCCAGCTTCCCGTCCATCTGGGCCAGGATTTCCGGGCCGGTGCCGAATTCGTGCGCGGCCGGATTGTCGGGATTGCCGAACTGGTTGATGAAGTAGGCGCCCGGCGTCTCGCTGGCGATACGGGCGGCCAGGTCCTGGTAGTACTCCGGATGGCCCTTGGCCACGTCCGAGCGGGTCAGCACGACTTCCGCGCCCATCGCCTTGAGATTGAAGATTTTTTCCCGGCTCATCTTGTCCGGGACGACGAGGATCAGCTTGTAGCCCTTCTGCTGGGCGACCAGCGCCAGGCCGATGCCGGTGTTGCCGGCGGTGCCCTCGACCAGGGTGGCGCCGGGCTTCAGATCGCCGCGCTTTTCGGCGGCCTCTATCATCGAAAGGCCGATGCGATCCTTGATGGATCCGCCGGGGTTGGCGCTTTCCAGCTTGAGGAACAGCTCGCAGACGCCGGTGTCCAGGCGCTGGGCCTTGATCATCGGCGTGTTGCCGATCAGCTGGAGAACGGAAGATTGAATCGCCATTGCGGACTCGCGCTCACGGATCGTGATGGAGCCCGGATTATCGCATCGAGTGACGCGGGCGGCGACGGCCGNCCGCCGCCCGCGACGATGGAGCGGGTCGTGGGTCAGTGCGGCTTCGCGTCGTAGATGCGGATCAGCCGTTCCTTGGTCGCGAGCTTCTCGCGCTTCATCTGTCCCAGCAGATTGTCGTCGATGGGCAGCACGCCCAGCTCGGCATCGGTGACCTTCTTGTCCAGTTCGCGATGGCGCTGGTACAGCTGCTTGAATTCCGGGTCGGCCTTGATCAGTGCGTCGATTTCAGTCTGCGGTTGACCTTCGAACATGGGGAGTACCTCCTTCAGCGGAAAAACGAACGCCCCGGCCTGGGCAGGCTCGGGGCGTTGGCTTGGGAGCGGAACGTCGAAGCGGGATGGCGGGCGCCCCCACCGGGAACACCCGCACGGACCTGGCCGTCGGGGGCGTTCTCCTCTGGGGCTTTGAACAACGTCATCGGCTCGACTCTCCGGTGAGCCAAGCGACGGGGGTCGCTTGGGTATATGACCCTACTCCTCGTCCCCGGACCCGACAAGCCCCTTCACAAGTCCTTGATCCGACAAGGCAAGAACGGCAAACGGGGCGTTCAGACTGTTCGTCCGGAACGCCCCGTTTTTCGTGCAGGTCTTTGTTTTTAAAAACAAAACTACTGCGTGACCACGATCTCCGCCGCCTTGCTGCTGGAACCGTTGCCCTTGCCGGCGGCCTGGATCCGGCCCTTGGACACGCCCGCCGCGACCAGGGCATCGCGCAAGGCGTCGGCGCGGCGCTGGCCGGGGGTCTGCTTGTCGCCGAAACCCTCGATCCGGGCCTTGGCCTTGGGACTGGCCTGCAGGTAGGCGGCCAACGCGGACGCGCTGGATTGGCCCGCCTCCGACAGCTTGGCCGAGCCGCCGGAGAACGCGCTCGCCGGCAGGGTGAAGACTTCGCCGCGCGCCTCGAACTTCGAAGCCGGCAGCTTGGTCCCCGACACCAGTTCGGCCTCCTCGCGGGCCAGCCGCGCTTCCTTCTGCCGGGCGGCACTGAGCTTGGCGCTCTGCTGCCCGGCCACGCTGGTCAGCGCCAGCTCGGCGTCCTGGCGGGCCAGGGTTTCGGCTTCGGCGGCCTGGCGCAGGCGCTCGGCTTCCTCGGCCTGGATCTGCGCCTGGATGCGCATCCGCTCGACTTCCTGCCGGGCGCGTTCGGCCTCGCGCCGGCTGGCTTCCACCAGCAGCTCGCTGCGGGTGCGATCGAGGCGTCCGACTTCGCGCTGCGCGGCCTGGGTGCGGGTGGCGATCTCGGCGATTTCCACCCGCCGCTCGGCGACGTACTGGGCCCGCTCGCGGACACTGCGCCGCGCTTCGGCCAGTTCACTGATGGCCTGCTGGGCCTGCAGGCGTTCGAAGGCCGCCAATTCAGCGTATTCGGGATTGGCGCGCAATGCCGCCAGGCGCTGGCCGAGTTGGATGACGACGGGATTGTCCGCTGCCAGCAATGCGCCGGCCGGCAGCGACAGCAGCAGGACCAGCAGGCCCGCGCGACGGAGATTGCGGTTCATTGGCCGCCCTCCATGCCGAGCTTGCGCTGGAGATCCGCGATTTCGGCGCGTCGCTGCTGCAGGTCGGCGTTCGCCACCGCCTCCAGGCTCAGCGCGCGCGCCACGTCGGCATCGGCCGCCGCACGGATGGCCAGGTCCAGGGCCAGCTTCTTGTCGCGGCTGCTCTGCGCGGCCTGGGCCTGGGCGAGCAACTGGCGCGCGATGGCCATGCGGTCCGGGGCGTACTGATCGGCGTCGGCCTGATCCGCGCGCTCCACGGCCTGGCGCGCCGTTTCCAGTTCCGGCGTCGTCGCGGTCTGGGCCCGGATCGGGAATGCCGACCCGCCGGCGACCGTGAGTGCGGCCACCATCACATACAGGGGCAAGCGGATTTGTGCGAAGCTACGAATCATCTGGGTGCCGTGACGTATCAGGGGATCGCGCGGCCATTGTCGGAAGCCTGCGCCCCCGTTGCAACGGTGGGCCGCCACAAATGGGGATGCTCGCACATGGACATCGGCTATTTCCTGAAGCTGATGACCGAGAAAAACGCCTCGGACATGTTCCTGACCACCGGGGCGCCGGTCTATATCAAGATTGAGGGAAAGCTTTATCCGCTGGGCAATACCGGCCTGCCGCCCGGCATGGTCAAGAAGATTGCCTACTCGCTGATGGACGAGGGCCAGGTGCCCGTGTTCGAGCGCGAGCTGGAACTGAACATGGCCATCGCCCTGCAGGATGCGGGGCGTTTCCGCGTCAACGTGTTCAAGCAGCGCGGCGAGGTCGGCATGGTGATCCGCGCCATCCGCAGCGTGATCCCGTCCATCGAGGACCTGCACCTGCCGCCGGTGCTCAAGGACATCATCATGACCCCGCGCGGGCTGGTCCTGATCGTGGGTTCCACCGGCTCGGGCAAATCGACCACGCTGGCGTCGATGATCGACCACCGCAACAGCAACACCACCGGGCACATCCTCACCATCGAGGATCCCATCGAGTACCTGCACAAGCACAAGCAATCGATCGTCAACCAGCGCGAGGTCGGCCTGGATACCCATGCCTTCCACAACGCGCTGAAGAACGCGATGCGCGAGGCGCCGGACGTGATCCTCATCGGCGAGATCCTTGACGCCACCACGATGGAGGCGGCCATCGCCTTCGCCGAAACCGGTCACCTGTGCCTGGCGACCCTGCACTCCAACAACGCCGACCAGACCATCGAGCGCATCCTCAATTTCTTCCCGGAGAGCGCGCACAAGAACGTGCTGATGAACCTGGCGCTGAACCTGCGCGCGGTGGTGTCGCAACGCCTGGTCAAGGGCGTGGACGGGCGCCGCCTGCCGGCCGCGGAAGTGCTGATCAACACGCCGATGATCCGCGACCTGCTGCGCCGCGGCCAGGTCCACGAGATCAAGCAGGCGATGGAGGAATCGCTGGAGGAAGGCATGGAGACCTTCGACCAGTGCCTGTTCCGTATGGCGAAGGACGGCGAGATCGAGCAGGAGGAGGCGCTGCGCGCCGCGGATTCGCGCGATGGCCTGGCGTTGAAGTTCCGCCTCTCGGAGGGTAGCCAGGGCGAGCACGATCCCTACGCGGACTACGAGAATTCCAATCCGGGCACCTCGTCCCCCCGCATCACCCACGGCTTCGGCTGACAGACGTAGAGCGGAGCTTGCTCCGCTACGCTCTGGCTCCACCACACCGATACGCGGCCGCCTCAGGGCTGTGCGTCGGGCTGCTTTTCCGGGCGCGCCAGGTCAAAGGCCGGTAGCGCGAGGCAGGCCTGTTCGATCCTGACCAGCGTCGGGAACGCCTCCATGTCCACGCCGAACCGGCGGGCATTGAAGATCTGCGGGATCAGGCAGCAATCGGCCATGCCCGGCGTCTGCCCATGGCAATAGGCGCCGGTCGCCGCATCCCCTGACAACAGCGTCTCCATCGCGGAAAACCCTTCAAGGATCCAATGCTTGATCCAGTCGTCGCGCTCGGAATGCGGGACATGCCAGGTGTTCTCGAAGTACTGGAGCACGCGCAGGTTGTTGAGCGGATGGATGTCGCTGGTGACCATCTGCGCGAGCGCGCGCACCCGCGCCCGGTCGCGCGCGGTCATTGGCAGCAGTCGCGGGGACGGCCAGGCCTCGTCGAGGTATTCGAGGATCGCCAGCGACTGCCGGATCACCCGGGTCCCGTGCAGCAAGGTGGGTACCAGGTGCTGCGGATTCTTGGCGACGTAATCGGGATGGTGCTGCTGCCCGCCTTCGCGGACCAGATGGACCGGAATCGTCTCGTAGGCCAGGCCCTTGAGGTTCAGGCCGATGCGCACGCGGTAGGCCGCGCTGGAACGCCAGTACGAATAGAGCTTCAGTTGCTCACCCATGGCGGAAACTCCGTTCCGTTTTGTTTTGCCTTCCCTGTTGCCGAACGCCCATGAGCCCCCCTACGCGACAGTCTGGTCCATTTGCGCTCTCCGGCCGGCTCAAGGCAAGGACTGGGGCTCGATGCGCTGCTCGATTGCGCCAAAAATGGAATCGCCGTCACTATTCAGCATTTCAATGCGAACCACGTCACCGAACTTCATGAACGGCGTGCTCGGCTTGCCGTCCCGCAAGGTCTCCACCGTGCGTCGCTCGGCGAAGCAGGACGCGCCCTTGGAGACGTCCTCGTTGGCGATCGTGCCCGAACCCACCAAGGTGCCGGCCGAGAGCGGGCGGGTCTTGGCGGCATGGGCGACCAGTTGGGCGAAGTCGAACTGCATGTCCACGCCGGCTTCCGGCGCGCCGAACCATTCGCCGTTGATATGGGTCAGCAGCGGGAGGTGCACCTTGTTGCCGCGCCACACGTCACCGAGTTCGTCGGGCGTGACGAACACCGGCGACAGCGCCGAACGCGGCTTGGACTGCAGGAAGCCGAAGCCCTTGGCCAGTTCCGGCGGAATCAGGTTGCGCAGCGATACATCGTTGACCAGGCCGATCAGCTGGATGTGTCCTGCGGCCTGCTCGGGAGTGACCGCCATCGGCACGTCGTCGGTGACCACGAGGATTTCCGCTTCCAGATCGATGCCGTAGTCCTCGCTGACCACCCGGACCGGATCGCGCGGGCCGTGGAAGCCGGCGCTGGTGGCCTGGTACATCAGCGGGTCGGTGTAGAAGCTTTCCGGCACTTCGGCGTTGCGGGCACGCCGCACCCGCTCGACATGCGGCAGGTAGGCGCTGCCGTCGACGAATTCGTACGCACGCGGCAGCGGTGCGGCCAGCGCCTTGTGATCCAGATCGAACACCCCGTCGGCGTCGCCATGGTTGAGCGACTCGGACAGGGCATTGAGGCGCGGCGCGACATTGGACCAGTCTTCCAGCGCCTGCTGCAGGGTCGCGGCGATGCCGGTCGCGCGCACGGCGCGGGCCAGGTCACGGGACACCACCACCAGCGTGCCGTCGCGGCCGCCTTCCTTCAAAGAACCCAGTTTCATCGCTCTGCGGACCTCTGCTGATTATGGTTTCAATTGTAACTACCTGCGCGCCACGCTGTCAGTCGCCCTGGAAGCCATCCGCGCGGAAAGTCAGTACCAGCGTATCGCGGTGACCCGCCTGCCCTTCAACGGGCTGGATGGGGGTGGATTCGTGGATCACCCGGGCATCATCCAGGAACATCAATGACCAGGGCGCTTCCAGGGTGAAGCGCTGCCCGTCCGGGCCGGCCGCCTCGAACACCCGGGTTTCGCCGCCCTTGATGCCGACCCGATCCACCAGCATCACCGCCACGAAATCCACGCCGTCGCGATGGGCGCCCTCGGGCGTGGGGCGGCCGATGCCGTCGGTGGTGTCGATGCGGAACTGGTGGGCTTCGACATACCAGGCACGCGCGCCTTTCAGCTCGGAGCAGACCCGGCCCAGCGCCATCAGCAGATGCCGCCACAGCGGATGGCCAGCGGTTTCCGGCCGCATCGGCTCGAACCAGCGGCGCATGCCACCGTGCAGCGCGTTGTAGTCCAGCGATTGCCAGTGCGCGCGATGTGGCGCCTGGGCCAACTCGTCGCCCTCGACGACGAAACAGGAATGCCGCCGTCGCCGGTAGCGTCCGCCGTCCTTCAGATACTCATCGACCGCCAGATGGTCCCAGTCCGGTTTGAACACGTCCAGGGCCGGGACCGGAAAGCCGCACAATTCGCCGACGGCGGCCGGCTCGAGCACGGCATAGCCGCGCTGGCGCATCTGCGGCAGCAGTTGCGCGGCGGGAATGAAGGGCGGCAGGAACGTCGCGACCATCGCATGGTCCTCGGCAAAAGCAAAAACCCGCGCGAGGCGGGCTTTTGCTGGATTCCGGTTCCCTGGCGGGGCCAGAGTGACCGGTCTTCGAATTGGCAGCCCCGGATGGATTCGAACCACCGAATGCCTGAGTCAGAGTCAGGTGCCTTACCGCTTGGCGACGGGGCTGTAAAACGTGTGGAGCGTAGTTTAGCGCTTCGAGAACTGGGTTGCACGACGTGCTTTGTGCAGACCGACCTTCTTGCGCTCGACCTCGCGGGCGTCGCGGGTCACGAAGCCGGCCTTGCGCAGCTCGGTCTTCAGGGTTTCGTCATATTCCACCAGCGCGCGGGCGATGCCCAGGCGGATGGCGCCGGCCTGGCCGGTGGTACCGCCGCCGGAAGCGGTGGCGACGATGTCGAAATTCTCGGTGTTCTTGGTCAGTTCCAGCGGCTGGCGCACGATCATGCGCGCGGTCTCACGGCCAAAGAACTCGTCCAGCGGACGGCCATTGACGGTGATGTTGCCGGTGCCCTTGCGCAGGAACACGCGGGCGGTGGAAGACTTGCGACGGCCGGTGCCGTAGTTCTGAGTGATAGCCATGATTAGATGTCCAGGACCTGCGGCTGCTGAGCGGCGTGCGGATGATTCGGGCCGGCGTAGACCTTGAGCTTGCGGTACATGTCGCGGCCCAGCGGGCCCTTCGGCAGCATGCCCTTCACGGCGGTCTCGATCACGCGCTCCGGATGACGTTCCAGCGCCTGCGCCAGGGTTTCCGTCTTCAGGTTGCCGATGTAGCCGGTGAAGCGGTGGTACTTCTTGTCCGCCAGCTTGTTGCCGGTCACCGCGATCTTCTCGGCGTTGATCACGACGAGGTAATCGCCGGTATCGACGTGCGGGGTGTAGACGGGCTTGTGCTTGCCACGCAGGCGGCGGGCCAGTTCGGTGGACAGACGGCCGAGCGTCTTGCCGGTGGCGTCGACGAGATACCAGTCGCGCTGGACGGTCTCGGACTTGGCGGTGAAGGTCTTCATGACGGAACTCTAGGTGTGGGTCGGGCGGATTGCGCCGGCGGGCGCCGACGGAACTTTGCCACGCGATGTGAAGGGTGGAGCGAAAGAAGCGGGATTGTACTGGTCGGTCGAGCGGCGTGCAAGTCGGCCCCCTGGCGGAATCCGGGCGGCGGCGCTCGCCGGGTTGGCAGGGGAAGCGGCGGGGGCGAGAATCCGTCCACCCCACTCGCCACTGCCCGTCCCATGCGTCCGCTCCGCCTGCACACCCCGCTGGACCAGTTCCTGATCGAGACCCAGCGCGCCCTGGAAACCGTGTTCGGCAGCCCGGCCGCGCAGCGCCCGAACCCGGCCGGGGACACCCCGGAGGTCGAACTGGACGCCGGCGAGCGCCGCCACGCGGCCGGACTGATGCGGATCAACCATGTCGGCGAGGTCTGCGCGCAGGGCCTGTACTTCGGCCAGGCGGCCGTCGCACGCGACGATGCGACGAAGGCCCACCTGCTGGAAGCCGCCCAGGAGGAGACCGACCACCTGGCCTGGTGCGCCGACCGCCTGCGCGAGCTGGACAGTCGGCCGAGCCTGTTCAACCCGCTCTGGTACGGCGGCAGCTACGCCCTGGGTGCGCTCGCGGGCCTGCGCGGCGACGGCTGGAGCCTGGGTTTCGTGGTGGAAACCGAACACCAGGTCGAAGCGCACCTGGACGAGCATCTGGAAACCCTGCCGGAGGCGGATCTGCGCAGCCGCGAGATCCTCAAGGTGATGAAGGCCGACGAGGCCCGTCACGCCGAGCACGCCGAACAGGCCGGCGCGCGGGTGTTGCCATCGCCGATTCCCACCCTGATGGCCGCCGCCTCGCGGTTCATGAAGACGGTTGCCTACCGCCTGTAGGTGGTCCGGAAAGCCATTTTTCGCGGCCCCTCCGCCCCGCCCCCGCTTCTCGCCCTTTCCTGAAGCGACGGGCTCCTCCGGCACGTCCGTCCCGATCGGAGTCACGGCAAATGGGTCCCGGCCTTGGTCGGGACCACGGCGTATCGCCATGCGCCAGCCGGAAACGGCGATGGCGCCCGGGCCTGTTTACCCGTTCGAGGTGAGCTTGAGCCCGGCGATGCCGGCGATGATCAGGCCGATGCAGACCAGCCGCGCCACCGTGGCTGGCTCCTTCAGCACCAGCATGCCGAGCAGGGCGGTGCCCACGGCGCCGATGCCCACCCAGATCGCGTAACCGGTGCCGAGCGGGATCTGCTTGAGCGCCGTCGCCAGCAGCCAGAAGCTGGCCACCATCGCGACCACCGTGATCAGGCTCGGCCACAGCCGGCTGAAACCTTCCGAATACTTCAGGCCCATCGCCCACACCACTTCCAGCAGGCCGGCCAGCACCAGATATACCCACGCCATACGTCTTTCCTCCAGGTTGTGCCCGGGCCGCCAAAGAAAAAGCGGCCCGGAACTTTCGCTCCGGACCGCCGTCGGTCCTGCTTTCGCGGCCTGCGGGCCGCGGGCGGGTCGTCCCGCCTGATTTGCGCGCCAGTGTGAACCCGCGCGCCCGAACCGGATGTAACCGGCGCGGGCCCGCCGACTACTCGGACAGGTTGCGCCCGTGGAACAGTTCCTCGATCTCGCGCTTGAGCAGCGCCTCGATCTTCATCCGTTCCTTGAACGACAGGTTCTTGGCCTTCTCTTCGAACAGGTACTGATCCAGGTCGAAGTCCTTCAGGTGCATCTTCGTGTGGAAGATGTTTTCCTGGTAGACGTTGACGTCGAACATCTCGTAGCGCGACTTGATGTTGTTCGCCAGGAAGTTCTGGATCGAGTTGATCTTGTGATCGATGTAGTGCTTCTTGCCCTTCACGTCGCGGGTGAAGCCACGCACCCGGTAGTCCATGATGACAATGTCGGACTCCAGGCTCTCGATCAGGTAGTTCAGCGCCTTCAGCGGCGAAATCACGCCGCAGGTGGCGACGTCGATGTCGGCGCGGAACGTGGCGATGCCGTGCTGCGGATGGGTCTCCGGATAGGTGTGCACGGTGATGTGGCTCTTGTCCATGTGCGCCACCACCGCGTCGGAGATGATCTCCTTGCCTGCCTGCTTCTTGTCGATCACCGGTTCTTCGGAGATCAGGATCGTCACCGACGCACCCTGCGGGTCGTAGTCCTGGCGGGCCACGTTGAGGATGTTGGCACCGATGATCTCCGCCACATCCGTCAGGATCTGGGTGAGGCGATCGGCGTTGTACTCTTCGTCGATGTATTCGATGTAGCGCTGGCGCTCGTCTTCGGAAACGGCGTAGCACACGTCATAGATGTTGAAGCTCAGCGCCTTGGTGAGGTTGTTGAAACCTTGCAGCCTGAGGCGAGGCAGTGGTTTTACCACGGCAGCGGTCCCTCTTTGGGGGTAATGGGGAAGGGGCGGAATTATGGGGCAAACGACGTGACAACGAAATGTCCGGGGCCGACGGCCGGCCGACGCGGGTTTGGCCCGGCGCTTGCATGGCCCGGGTTTGCCGTCCGGGGCGTATTGGGACTAAGCTTCCTGAATTCACCGCCCCGACCATCATGAGCCCTGGCCTGCCTCTTTCCGCCCCCGCTCGCACCGCCGCCAGCCCGCTGACGCCGGATGCAGCCACGATCGAGCGTTTCCTCGCCCACAGCCATCGCCGGCGCTATCCCGCTCGGGCCGATGTGTTCCGCCCGGGGGATCCCGCCGGCACACTCTACTATGTGGTCAGCGGTTCCGTGAGCATCATCACGGAAGAAGATGACGACCGCGAGTTGGTGCTCGGCTATTTCGGCGGCGGCGAGTTCGTCGGCGAAATGGGCCTGTTCATCGAGTCCGACCGGCGGGAAGTCATCCTGCGAACCCGGACCCAGTGCGAATTGGCCGAGATCAGCTACGAACGCCTGCACCAGTTGTTCCTGGGCTCGCTGTCGGCGGATGCGCCCAAGCTGCTCTACGCCATCGGCGCGCAGCTTTCGCGCCGGTTGCTGGATACCAGCAGGAAAGCCAGCCGGCTGGCCTTCCTGGACGTCACCGACCGCATCGTGCGCACCCTGCACGATCTGGCCCGCGAACCGGAGGCGATGAGCCATCCGCAGGGTACCCAGCTGCGCGTGTCGCGCCAGGAACTGGCCCGCCTGGTGGGCTGCTCCCGCGAGATGGCCGGCCGCGTGCTGAAGAAGCTGCAGGCCGACGGCACGCTGCACGCGCGCGGCAAGACCGTGGTGCTGTACGGCACGCGCTGACGGGTCACATTGATTGCCCCGCCGGGTCCAGATGGACCCGGCCTCCCCGCCTCCGGTTATCCTGACCGCGCAAACCGGGCATTCCTGCCCCACGGGAAGCGCTGGATGGCGTTTGGAAGCGAGTTCTACTGGTTCATCCTCATCGGCCTGGGCGCGCAATTGGTGGACGGCGCGCTGGGCATGGCCTTCGGGCTGGTCTCCTCGTCGATCCTGCTGGGCATGGGCCTGCCGCCGGCGGCGGTGAGCGCCAGCGTCCACACGGCCGAGGTCTTCACCACGGGCGTCTCGGGCGCCTCGCATGCCTATTTCCGCAACATCGACAAGCGCCTGTTCTGGCGCCTGACCCTGTCCGGCGCGCTTGGCGGGGTGATTGGCGCCTACGTGCTCACCCGGCTGCCTGGCGAGGCCATCCGTCCCTTCGTCTACCTGTACCTGCTGTTGCTGTCGATCCTGATCCTGCTGCGCTCGTTCGGCCGCTTCATGCCGAAGAAGCAGATCCAGCGGGTGCCCGTGCTGGGCTTTTTCGCCGGACTGCTGGATGCCAGCGGCGGCGGCGGCTGGGGCCCGTTGGCGACCTCGACCCTGCTTGCCGGCGGCGGCAAGGCGCGCACCACCATCGGCACGGTCAACGCGGCCGAGTTCGTCATCACCCTCGCCGTTTCGCTGACCTTCTTCCTGACGATCGGCCTGCAGCACCTGGAAATCGTGCTGGGCCTGCTGATCGGCGGCGTGCTCGCCGCACCGCTGGCGGCCTATCTGGTGCGCCATGTGCCGGAGCGCGTCGTGCTGACCGTGGTGGGCGTGCTGGTCCTGTGCATCAGCCTGTACCACATCGGCGCGGCCTGGCTGTTCTGAGCGCTGGGCAAGCCGGGCCGCGCCCGCTAACGTATCCGCCAGTTTTCCCACCGCGAGCCGCCCCGCCATGCAATGCCCCAAGTGCCACCACGCGATGGAGCGACTGAACCTGCCCGAGGCCGACGTGCACCGCTGCACGCACTGCAAGGGATTGTGGTTCGACATGCGTACCCATGAACTCCTGAAGGAGCGCGTGGACGAGATCGACACCGGGGATCCGGCGCAGGGCGAAAAATGCAACGAGGTCGACCGCATCCAGTGCCCGGTCTGCATCGGCCACTGGGATCTGGTGCGCATGGTCGATCCGCAGCAGCCGCACATCTGGTTCGAGAGCTGCAAGAACTGCTACGGCCGGTTCTATGATGCCGGCGAGTACCAGGATTTCGTCCATCACGATCTGATGGACCTGATCAGGGATTGGAACGCCCCTGAGCGGCTGTAAGTTCCGCCCGTTCCGTCAGGACACCGGCTCGCCACCGCGATCGCGGCAGCCCCAGTTGAGGATCGGCGTGCCGGCCGGCAACACCCGCCGGAACATTTCGATCCGGCCAGGTTTCGGGTTGACCACCACCGGGGCGCGCGCGGCCTTGAGCAGCGGCAGATCGGCGCTGCTGTCCGAATAGGCCACGGCGACTTCGCCATAGCCGCGTTCGCGCAGCATCCGCATCTTTTCCTCGTTGTGGCAATGGCGGGTCGCGACCACCGCGCCCAGGCGCGGCCCCACCGCGGTGCCGATCACCGGCACGTCCTCGTGGGCGACGAAGCTGAGGATCGCCCGCGCCAGTTCCGGTGGTGCGCCGGTGGCCACCACCACCCGGTCACCGGACGCGCGATGCTGGCGGAATACCTCCAGCGCCACCGGCAGCAGTCGCTGCCGCACTTCCTCGCGATGGGTGGCGACGTAGCGATCGATCAATGAGTCGAAGCTTCGGCGCCCATGCAGGCCAAAGGTACCGATCCAGATGTAGCCGGAAATGCCATGCCGGCGGGTTGGCAGGAAGGCCACCATCGGGCCCAGCACCACCGAGGCGAGGATCGCCACGGCGGCACGCAGCGGGTTGCGCCTGATCAGCCAGGTCACCAGATGACCGCCGGAATCGCCGGCGTACAGGGTATGGTCGAAATCGAACACCACCAGCGGCGCCTCGGGACGCGGCTTCGGGTAGGAAAGATCGCTCATGACGCGAAGAATAGCTGACGCAACGCCTCGCCCGGTTCGTCCGCGCGCATGAAGGTCTCGCCGACCAGGAACGCGTTGACCCCGGCCGTGCGCATCCGTGCCACATCGTCCGGTACCAGGATGCCGCTCTCGGTCACCAGCAGCCGGTCGCGCGGCACCGCGTCCTTCATCGCCAGCGTGGTCTCCAGCGAGACTTCGAAGGTGCGCAGGTTGCGGTTGTTGATGCCGACCAGCGGCACCGGCACCTGCAGGGCGCGCTCCAGTTCGTCGATGTCGTGCACTTCCACCACCACGTCCATGTCCAGCTGCATCGCCAGGCCGGACAGCTCGACCAGTTGGTTGTCATCCAGCGCGGCGACGATCAGCAGGATGCAGTCGGCCCCCAGCACGCGCGCCTCGTATACCTGGTAGGGATCGATGGTGAAGTCCTTGCGCAGGACCGGCAGCGTGCAGGCCTCGCGTGCCTGCCGCAGGTAGTCGTCGGCGCCCTGGAAGAAATCCACGTCGGTCAGCACCGACAGGCAGGCCGCGCCACCGAACTCGTAGCTCACCGCGATGTCGGCCGGGCGGAAGTCGGGCCGGATCACGCCCTTGGACGGACTGGCCTTCTTCACCTCCGCAATCACCGCCGGATCGCCCTGCGCGATCATCGCGTTGAGCGCATCGGCGAAGCCGCGCGTGTCGGGCACGTCGGCGGCACGCGCGACCAGTTCGGCCAGCGGCACGCGGGCGCTGCGCTCGGCGATTTCCCCGGTCTTGCGGGCGAGGATGGTGTTGAGGATGTCGCTCATGGGGTTCCGATCAATGTCCAGTCTTCGGTGGTGCGGCGGCGCGGGAAGTCCTAGCCGCGATCCCAGCCGTAGGCGCGTTCCACCTTGGCCACGCGCAGTTCGAAGTGATCGTACCAGTCGCGCCGGCCCTGCTCCCGCGCCGCGGTGTGCTCGGCGTGCTGCCGCCAGGCGCGGATCGCGTCCTCGCTGTCCCAGTACGCCACGGTGATGCCGAAGCCGTCAGCCCCCCGGGTCGACTCGATGCCCAGGAAGCCCGGCTGCTGCACGGCCAGTTCGACCATTCGCTGGGCCATCGCGCCATAGCCCGGGTCATCCTGGCCATTGCGTTGAGAGGAAAAGATCACCGCGTAGTACGGCGGCTTGGGGAGCTGGGCGAAACCGTTGCCGGCCATGTCTACTTCCCTTCCCCGGCCAGGCGCCGGGTGGTCTCGACGAAGGATTGCAGCCGCGCGGCCGCGCGACCGTCGGTGATGGCTTCACGTGCGCGGACGATGCCGTCCTCGATGCTGTCGGCCACGCCGGCCACGTACAGCGCCGCGCCGGCATTGAGCGCGACGATATCGCGTGCCGGTCCGGGCTTGTTGTCCAGCACGCCCAGCAGGATCGCCTTCGACTCGGCGGCATCGGCCACGCGCAGGTTGCGGCTGGCGGACATGGCGATGCCGAAATCCTCCGGATGCACTTCGTACTCGCGCACCACGCCGTCGCGCAGTTCGCCGACCAGGGTGGCCGCGCCCAGCGACAGTTCGTCCATGCCGTCCCGGCCCCACACCACCAGCGCGCGTTCGGCGCCCAGTTCGTGCATCACCCGCGCCTGGATGCCGACCAGGTCGGGATGGAACACGCCCATCAGGATGTTGGCCGCGCCGGCCGGATTGGTCAGCGGACCGAGGATGTTGAAGATCGTGCGCACGCCCATTTCGCGGCGGACCGGGGCGACCACCTTCATCGCCGGATGATGTACCGGCGCGAACATGAAGCCGATGCCGGCCTGTTCGATGGAACTCGCCACCTGTTCCGGTTGCAGTTCGATCGCCGCGCCCAGTGCTTCCAGCACGTCGGCGCTGCCGGACTTGGAGGACACGCTGCGGTTGCCGTGCTTGGCGACCTTGGCGCCGGCCGCCGCGGCCACGAACATCGAACAGGTGGAGATGTTGAAGGTGTGCGATCCATCGCCGCCCGTGCCGACGATATCGACCAGATGGCGGGTGTCGGCAATCGGCACCGGCCGCGAGAACTCGCGCATCACCGTGGCGGCGCCGGCGATCTCGCCGACGGTTTCCTTCTTGACCCGCAGGCCGGTGAGGATGGCCGCGGTCATCGTCGGCGACACGTCGCCGCGCATGATCTGGCGCATCAGGTCGACCATCTCGTCGTGGAAGATCTCGCGGTGCTCGATGGTCCGTTGCAGCGCTTCCTGGGGGGTAAGGGGCATGGTGTGATTCCCGCGTGGCTGGTTGGCGGCGTGGGGCGGCCGACCGGTGGCGCTATCGTTCAAGGAAATTCTTGAGCAGGGCGTGGCCATGCTCGGTCAGGATGGACTCGGGGTGGAACTGCACGCCTTCCACCGGGAACTCCCGGTGCCGCAGTCCCATGATCTCCTCGAACGAGCCGTCCTCGTTCTCGGTCCAGGCGGTGATCTCCAGCGCGTCCGGCAGCGAGCCGCGCTCGACCACCAGCGAGTGGTAGCGGGTGGCCTCGTAGGCATCCGGCAAACCGGCGAACACGCCCCGACCCTCGTGACGGATGCGCGAGGTCTTGCCGTGCATGATCTGGCCGGCACGGATCACCTTGCCGCCGTAGGCCTGGCCGATGCTCTGGTGGCCCAGGCACACGCCGAGGATCGGCGTATTCCGTCCCAGCGATTCAATCACCTCCAGCGAGACACCGGCCTCGTTGGGCGTGCACGGACCGGGCGAAATGACGATGCGTTCCGGCGCGAGCCGCACGATTTCGTCCACCGTCAGCGCATCGTTGCGCACCACCTTCACCTCGGCGCCCAGCGACTGCAGGTACTGCACGAGGTTGTAGGTGAAGCTGTCGTAGTTGTCGATCATCAAAAGCATGGGGAACTCCCCTCTTTCATTTCAATGGAAAGAGGAATGCGGGGCTAGGGTGCGATCAGGAAGATCGCGTACACGTTTTCGGTGAAGGTGAGGGTGCCGGCCGTGAGGCTTTCCGCATGCAGCGGCGGTGCCGCGGGAGCCGGCGGCAGGTAGGTATCGGCCGGCCTGGGCTCCATGGCCGCTACGGGACCACTGGGCCATGTTCCCGCCTGCACGCCATAGGCAAAATCCGGGGCCACATCGGAAATGCTGTACAGGCCACGAATCCGGGTACCGTATGCCTTGGCCAGCTGCTCGGCCGTATGCCGGGTTTGCTCACCGGCTTCGCGTTTGAGCTGCCCGCGCAAGCTGGCCTCTACGGAGTAGCCCGGTTCGAGACTGGCGATCTGGAGCTCGGGACTGGCCTTGATTTGCGCCAGGAAAGCCTGCGTATCTTCCAGCCGTGAAAAGGTTCCAAGGACCTTCCGGCGCACCTGGCTTCCCTTGAACTCCCGCTTGTTGTCGCGCCAATCATAGTCAGGGGAAACACTCAGGGAGGATGCCTGCAGGGAGTCTTCGATCACCTGGTTGCGCTTGAAGGCCTCGATGACCTGGGCGGCGCTGGCCTGCACCTTCCGCCTGGCGGCGTCGGTGTCCAGGTCAGTCACCTGCAGGTCCAGGGAAACAGTGAAGCGATCCGGCACCACCGTGCGCGTGCCCTGCCCCTTGACCAACAGATGCGGCTGGGCCGGCAAGGCATTCATCTGCGCGGCGGCCAGCATCGGGGCAGACAGGAACACCATCGCCCACAACAATCGATTCATCATTCGCATCGGTACAACTCCTTCGTCCCGTGGATTCTCACAATCCCTTCGCCGCTTCGGCCACCGCGCGGAACAGCGCGCGGCCCTTGTTCATCGTCTCGTCCCATTCCTTGTCCGGATCCGAGTCGTAGACGATGCCGGCGCCGGCCTGCACGTGCAGGCGGCCGTCCTTGATCACCGCGGTGCGGATGGCGATGGCGGTGTCGGCATCGCCATGCCAGCCGATGTAGCCGATGCTGCCGGCGTAGACGTTGCGCTTGATTGGTTCCAGCTCGCGGATCACTTCCAGCGCGCGGATCTTCGGCGCGCCGCTGACGGTGCCGGCCGGGAAGGTCGCGCGCAGCACGTCGGCGTAGCTCAGGCCCGGCAGCAGCCGGCCGGTCACTTCGCTGACGATGTGCATGACGTGGCTGTAGCGTTCGATGACGAACTGTTCGCCGACCTGCACGGTCCCCGCCTCGGAGACCCGGCCGGCATCGTTGCGGCCGAGGTCGATCAGCATCAGGTGTTCGGCGCGCTCCTTGGGATCGGCCAGCAGCTCGGCTTCCAGCGCGAGGTCCTCGTCGTGGGTGCGACCGCGCGGACGGGTGCCGGCGATCGGACGCACGGTGACCTCGCCGTCCTGCAGGCGTACCAGGATTTCCGGCGACGAGCCGACCACCTGGACGTCGCCCACATCGAGGAAATACATGTAGGGCGACGGATTCAGCGCGCGCAGGGCGCGATACACGTCCACCGGACGCGCGCTGAACGGTACGCTCAGGCGCTGCGAGAGCACTACCTGGAAGATGTCGCCGGCACGGATGTAGTCCTTGGACTTTTCCACCGCGGCGATGAAGCCCTCGCGGGTGAAGCCGGAGACGAAGTGGCTTTCGTCCAGCACATCGCAGGTGATGGGCGCCGGATAGCCCGCGCCGGGCTGGCGCAGCTTGGCGGTCAGCGCGTCCAGGCGCGCCTGCGCGCCTTCCCAGGCGCCGTCCTCGCGCGGATCGGCGTGCACGATCAGGTACAGGCGCCCCTTGAGGTTGTCGAACACCGCAAGTTCTTCCGACAGCATCAACAGGATGTCCGGGGTATCGAGTTCGTCGGGCTTGTCGCCGCCGCTCAGGCGCGGCTCGATATAGCCGATGCACTCGAAACCGAACCAGCCCACCAGCCCGCCGGTGAAACCGGGTAGCCCTTCCAGTCGCGGCACGGTATGCGCGGCACGCAGGGACTCGACCTCGGCGAAGGGGTCGGCCACTTCGCGGCGTTCCACGAGTTCGCCGCGTTCGCGGATTTCCAGCGTGTGCCCACGGAAGCTGATCACCCGCCGCGCCGGCAGGCCGATGATCGAATAGCGGCCGAAACGCTCGCCGCCTTCCACCGATTCGAACAGGTAGGTATGCGGGGCGTCGGCGAGTTTCAGGTAGACCGAGAGCGGCGTGTCCAGGTCGGACAGCACTTCACGGACAACGGGGATGCGGGTGTGACCTTCAGCGGCGTGGCGCTGGAACTGCTCGAGCGAAATCAAGACGGCTTTCCTTCCGGGACGCGGGGGCATGGCAGACGACGGCAACGGGCCACCATCGCCAGCAGCGGCGTGCGGAAGAAACGGAAAGCGGGGTCGTCTGGCTGAACACGGGGCTACTCTACCCGATGGCCGGGCCGCCGGGCCAGTCCTCGGGGCTGTGGATCACTGGGTGGAAATGGGTCCCGGCTTTCGCTGGGACGGCGGGAGGCGGACCTTAAATCGTCCTCTGGTGGAGGCTGGATATGGTCCGGCGCGAAATCCGTCGCCATCCAGCGAACGCTGGGTCAGCCGTGCAGCAGCGGGCAATCGGGTGGCAGGTGCATGCGCAGGCGGCCGGGGACGCAGGTGATGCGGAAATGCCGTGAACGCACCGGTTCGCCGTCGAGGTTGAGTGTGATGGGTTCGGCTGCCGACAACTCGACCCAGGGCAGGCGCGCATGCGTGGCGATCCGCTCCAGCGCCTCGCGCTTGCCCTGGGTCAGCAAAGTTCCCACGGTCGCGCCCACTTCCCCGTTGAGCGTCGGCACGATGGTCAGATCGAGTTGTCCGTCGTTGGCGACGGCATCCGGACACAGCGCCTGACCGCCGCCGGCCTGGCGCCCGTTGCCGATGCCCAGGGCAATGAACTCGCCACCCCAGGCGAAGTCAGGGCCGCGCAGCTCCGCCACGATCGGCTCGATGCGGCCGAGACGGGCAATCCCCGTGACCAGATAGGCCAGCCCACCCAGCACTTTCTTCAGGCCTTCATCGGTTTCCACGGTCACTTCCGTGCCGAACCCGCCACTGGCCAGGTTGGCGCACCAATGGACCTCGTCGCCAGTTTCGATCCTCAGCAGATCGATCGGCACCGCGGGTTCGGCGGCCGCGAGTCCCAGCGCGTCCCCGGGCTCGGGCGGGATGCCGGCGGCGGCGGCGAAGTCGTTGGCCGTGCCCATCGGCACCAGGGCCAGCGTGGGGAGCGCGTCGGCGGTTTCCTCGCGATGGGCCAGTGCGGTCGCCACCTCGCTCAGGGTTCCGTCGCCTCCGGCAGCCACCAGCGTGTCCACGCCTTCGGCGATTGCTTCGGATACGTGGCGTTCGGCGTCGCCGGCTTCCCAGGTCACCCGCACCTCCAGCGTGATCCCGCGTTCACGCCAGTGCGCGACCGCCGCGCGCAGGGCATCGTCGCCCGCCGCTTTGCCATTGAGGATGAGACGCCAGCGCGCTGTCTGCATGAAGGAGGATGAAGAAGGGGATGGCGAACGCTAGCAGGTCGCGCGCACCGGCAGGTTAACGCGTGGGTGCGGACGATGCGGAATGCCTGCCCGGCAGCGGTCGCGGCAATCGTGCAGGTGCCGTTGCTTTCGTTCCCGCTTGGGTCGATCCCGGCGCACATTGCGCAACCGCCTGAACTACCGTGATGAGGCCCGGCTGTCATCCGGGTGTCATCCGGCGCCGGTAGCGTAGAAAGTCATAGCAGGGACGATGGGCGGAGGCAGGATCAGCCTCCAATTTTCCGAAAGGCGGTGGTCATTGGCCACCGCCTTTCTTCTTGGCCGGGATTTGACGGCCGGGGCAGCGGAGCAAGCTCCGCTCTACTCAGCGGGCGGCGGCGACGGCTTCACGCATGCGGCGGATGACATCGGCGTAGTCCGGCGCGTTGAAGATCGCCGAGCCGGCGACGAAGGTGTCGGCGCCCGCTGCGGCGATTTCACCGATGTTGTCGGCCTTCACCCCGCCGTCGATTTCCAGCCGGATGGCCTTGCCGGAGGCATCGATCTTTTCGCGGACCGCACGCAGCTTGTCGAGCGCGGAAGGAATGAATGCCTGGCCGCCGAAGCCGGGATTCACCGACATCAGCAGGACCAGATCCAGATCCGCCAGCACCCAGTCCAGCACGTCCACCGGCGTGGCCGGATTCAGCACCAGCCCGGCCTTGCAGCCGTGCGACTTGATCAGCTGCACCGTGCGATGGACATGACGCGAGGCCTCGGGATGGAAGCTGATGATGCTGGCGCCGGCCTCGGCGAAGTCCGGGATGATCCGATCCACCGGTTCCACCATCAGGTGCACGTCGATCGGCGCGGTGACGCCGTGCTTGCGCAGGGCCTGGCACACCATCGGGCCGATGGTGAGGTTGGGGACGTAGTGGTTGTCCATCACGTCGAAGTGCACCCAGTCGGCGCCGGCGGCGATCACGTTGTCGACTTCCTCGCCCAGCCTGGCGAAGTCGGCGGACAGGATGGAGGGGGCAATCAGGCAATCGGACATGGGGCTCTCGTCGGGTCGGTGCGGCGGGAAGGCGCGGGCGCGTTCAGCGCCGGCGCAGGGTCTTGATGCGGTCGTAGGCGGCATTGATTTCGCCGGCCTTGCGCTCGGCCTGGCGGCGCAGTTCCTCGGCGGCGCCCGCGTACTTGTCGGGGTGGTACTGGGAAATCAGCCGGCGGTAGGCCTGGTCGATCTCGGCGTCGGTGGCGTCGCTGGTGAGGTTGAACACCCGGTAGGGGTTGTCCCGGGACAGCTTGAACCAGTCTTCGTCGAAGGCATGGCCGATCAGCAGGCCGATCAGGCCGCCCACCGGGTGCCGCATCAGCAGCCAGCCGGCGATGAATCCGAGCAATTTGCCGTACCAGCGCTTCATCCGGGCGGGGTTTCCGTGAAATTGGCGGCCATTTTACGGCACAGCGGCCCGGCATCGCCGTACACTACGCGGCCCGGCCGGGTTCCGGGCACGCCCAGGCGGCTTGCGGGACACGGAGCGGGGAGGACTTCGGGTGCGCTGCGCGCGCCCTTCCGACCGAAATCCGGACTCCCCGAGGAGTATTTGTGCCGACGACGTTGCTTCAATCCGATCTGCCCGGCCTGCCGTTGCGCCACCGCGGCAAGGTCCGCGATGTATTCGACATTCCCCGCGAGCGTCTGCCCGCCGACGCGCCGCCCGGCGACTACCTGCTGATGGTCGCCACCGATCGCCTCAGCGCGTTCGACGTGGTGCTGCCGGATCCGATTCCCGGCAAGGGCGAGATGCTCTGCCAGATCTCCAACTTCTGGTTCGCCAAGACCGCCCACCTGCTGCCCAACCACCTGACCGGCATCGACGTGGCCAGCGTGCTGCCCGCAGGCGTGGATCCCGCGCTGTACGCGAAGCGCGCGGTGGTGACCCGCAGGCTCAAGCCGGTGCCGGTGGAAGCCATTGCCCGCGGCTACCTGATCGGCAGCGGCTGGAAGGACTACCAGCGCACGGGCAAGGTCAGCGGCATCGAGCTGCCCGACGGCCTGCGCCAGGCCGAACGTCTGGCGGAACCGATTTTCACCCCCTCCACCAAGGCGGCGGTCGGCGACCACGACGAGAACATCGATTTCGACGCGATGGTCAAGACCGTGGGCGCGGAACTGGCCGAGCGCGTGCGCGACGCCACCCTGCGCATCTACCGCTACGCCGCCGAGTACGCGGCCGAGCGCGGCATCCTGCTGGCCGACACCAAGTTCGAGTTCGGTACCGACGCCGACGGGCGCCTGTACATCATGGACGAGATGCTGACCCCCGATTCCTCGCGCTACTGGCCGGCGGATCAGTACGAGGTCGGCACCAGCCCGCCGAGCTACGACAAGCAGTTCGTGCGCGACTACCTGGAAACGCTGGACTGGGACAAGACCGCGCCCGGCCCGCGCCTGCCCGCCGAAGTCATCGAACGCACCCGCGCGAAGTACGCCGAAGCGCTGCTGCGGCTGGCTGATCTGCGGCTGGATTGATCGCAGGCAATAGACTGCACCCGGAGCCCGTTCCTCCGGTTCGGGCCGCGGGCCGGTCGGGCGGCGTTCACCGCGGCGTGGGCTAGCATCCCGGTCCCGTGCCACGCACGCCGCCTGTCCCGCCGCCATGAATCCGGGTTACCTGTACCTGGCCGTCGCCATCGTCGCCGAGGTCATTGCCACCAGCGCGCTCAAATCGGCGGAGGGCTTCACCCGCCTCGGTCCCTCGCTGCTGGTGGCGGCCGGTTACGGCATCGCCTTCTACTGCCTGTCGCAGGTGATGAAGACCGTTCCGGTCGGGGTCGCCTACGCGATCTGGTCCGGCGCCGGCATCGTCCTGATCGCCCTGGTCGGCTGGCTGGTGCTCAAGCAGGCGCTCGACCTGCCCGCCGTGCTCGGCATGGGCCTGATCGTGGCCGGGGTCGCGGTCATCCAGTTGTTCTCGCGGGTTTCCACCCACTAGTCCGCCCACCCGGGGCCGGGTGGCGACGCGCGCCGCCCGCGCCTGCGCTATGCTCCATACCCTGCCGCATCGACATCCTCGGGAGGGATGCATGAACGCGACCGCGCAACGCCCGGTGGACCGCTGGTTCGCCAGTTATTCCGGCGACCACCAGAACGTCACCAACCAGAAGATCCATCTCTTCGCCGTCCCCGCCATCCTGTGGACGGTGGTCGCGCTGCTGTGGTGCATCCCCGTGTTCGGCACCTGGATGAAGTCCGGCATCTGGGCGGCGCTGGCGATGTTCGGTGCGTGGATGTTCTACAACCGGATGTCGCGCCCGCTCGGCCTGGGCATGCTGGCGATCTTCGTGGCGATGGCCTGGCTGACCCGCTGGCTGGAAGGCATGCTGGGGGTGGCGAACCTGTTCTGGCTGGCCCTGGGCGTATTCGTGATCGCCTGGATCGCGCAGTTCATCGGCCACAAGATCGAAGGCCGCAAACCGAGTTTCCTCACCGATCTCACCTACCTGCTGATCGGGCCGGCCTGGGTCCTGGCCAAGTTCTACCGGGTGATGGGCTGGCGTTACTGATCGGCATGCGCCGCGCTCAGCGCGGCAGCATGTCCGCATCCGGCTGGAAACCGCGCGGCGCGTAGCCGAAATCCTGTCGCGCCGGCCCGGCGTCGAACACCAGGTCCTCGCGCATACGTGCCACCGCCGCACCCGTCAGGCCCTGCAAGCGTCCGCTCGCGCGCGCCGCCAGGACCGCGGCGGCAAACAGCGGCGACGGCAGCACGATCAGGCGCGGTGGAGGCTGCAGCGCGGCCAGCGTGCGTCGGACCATTTCGCGATAGACCACGGTTTCGCCACCGGGCAACGCATAGGCCTTGGCGTGCGTGGCCGCCACATCCACCACCGCCTGGGCGGCCGCGGCCAGGTCCGCCACATGGACCGGCTGGCGCCGTCCGCGCGCATTGGCAGGCAACACGAAGAATCCGCTGCGCCGTGCCATCGCCGCGATTCGCGACAGGGTCTGGTCGCTGCCCGCGCCATAGACCAGCGTGGGACGCAGCACCGTGGCCTGCGTCCCCCGCAGCGCCGCCGTCCCGAACACCCGCGCTTCGGCATCCCGCAGGCGTCCGGCCAGATCACGCTCGCCACTGTCGGCGGAAGCGTGCTTGGTCTCGACGCTGGTGGACCCGAAGGCCACCACGCGCGGACATGCCATTCGCGCGTCCGCGTACCAATGTGAAAAGCGATCCAGCGGACCGGTGCTGAAAATCACGTCGACCCGCTCGGGGAGTTCCGGCATCGCGTCGAACTCCCCTCGCAACCAGTGAACGCCGGACTGTTGCTCGCGCGATTGCCGTGACACGGCGTAGCTGCGCCAACCCGCCGCGCGCAGACGCGCCAGCAGGGCCGCGCCGATCTGTCCGGTGCCGCCGAAGATCAGGGCGCTGCGGGACTGCGAAGACATGGAATGCACGTTTCCCCGTGGATGAACGAGATGGCCGGAACCGGTGCAAAGCATAGCGAAGCCGCCATTCCGCGTGCGTTGCCCTGTTAAACTCGGGTCAACACCCGCCATCGAAGTCCGACGAGTGTCCGCATCTCTCGACCTGCTCCTGTGCCTGCCGTTCCTGATCGCCCTGCTCATCGCACTGTGGCGACCCAAGTCGCGCAGCATGGCGGCCTGGCTGGCCGGCGCGGCGCCATTGCTGGGCCTGGGCCTGCTGGCGACGATGACGCCGGAGATCCTGCAAGGCGGCATCGTGCGCGCCGAGCATCCCTGGATTCCCCACCTTGGCCTCGCCTTCGGCCTGCGCCTGGACGGCCTGGCCTGGACCTTCGCCGGGCTGGTGCTGGCGATCGGCGCGCTGGTGGTGATGTACGCGCACTACTACCTGAGCCCGCGCGATTCGGCGGTGCGCCTGTATGCGTACCTGCTGCTGTTCATGGGCTCCATGCTCGGCGTGGTGCTGGCCGGCAACCTGATCCTGTTGCTGGTGTTCTGGGAGATGACCAGCATCAGTTCGTTCCTGCTGATCGGTTACTGGCACCAGCGCCAGGACGCCCGCGAGGGCGCGCGCATGGCGCTGGCGATCACCGGCGGTGGCGGCCTGGCGCTGCTGGCCGGCGCGCTGCTGCTGGGCCATATCGTCGGCAGTTACCAACTGGATGACGTGCTCGCCGCCGGCCCGCAGATCCGCGCGCACGCGCTGTATCCGCTGACCCTGGTACTGGTGCTGCTGGGCGTGTTCACCAAGAGCGCGCAGTTTCCGTTCCACTTCTGGCTGCCGCACGCGATGGCCGCGCCGACACCGGTTTCGGCCTACCTGCATTCGGCGACGATGGTGAAGGCCGGCGTGTTCCTGCTGGCGCGCCTGCACCCTGCCCTGGCCGGCAGCGAACTGTTCTTCTACCTGGTCAGCGCGATCGGCGCGGCGACGCTGCTGATCGGCGCCTGGCAGGCGATCTTCCAGCAGGACATCAAGGGCCTGCTGGCCTATTCGACCATCTCGCATCTGGGCCTGATCACGTTGCTGTTCGGCCTCTCCACCCCGATGGCGGTGGTCGCCGGCCTGTTCCACATCCTCAACCACGCGGTGTTCAAGGCCTCGCTGTTCATGGCCGCCGGCATCATCGATCACGAGACCGGCACCCGCGACATGCGCCGGCTCGGTGGCCTGCGCCGTTACCTGCCGTTCACCAGCGCGCTGGCGATCATCGCCAGCCTGGCGATGGCCGGCGTGCCGCTGCTCAACGGTTTCCTGTCCAAGGAAATGTTCTTCGCCGAGACGCTGGACATGAGCGACGCGCACGCGACCATGCGCGCGGCGATGAGCCTGGTCGCGGTGCTGGCCGGCATCTTCGGCGTCGCCTACAGCCTGCGCTTCGTCCACGACACGTTCTTCGGCAAGGGCCCCCGCGCGCTGGAGCATGAGCCGCACGAGCCCGCGCGCTGGATGAAGATCCCGGTCGAGATCCTGGTGGTGTTGTGCCTGATCGTGGGCATCGTCCCGGCCTGGACCATCGCCCCGGTGCTGGAGGCTGCGGTGCGTGGCACGCTCGGCGCCGCCGCGCCGACCTACAGCCTGGCGGTCTGGCACGGCTTCAACCTGCCGCTGCTGATGAGCGTGGTCAGCCTGGTCGGCGGCGTGGCGCTGTATTTCGGCCTGCGCCGGTTGCTGGATCTGCACGCGATCGTCCGCCAGTCGCTGGGACGACGCATCTTCCTGTTCAACGTCGAGGCGCTGTTCGCGCTGGCGCAGCGGCTGACCCGGCGCATCGCCAACGGCAGCCTGCAGCGCAGCCTGGCCTGGCTGGTGCTGGCGGCGATCGCGGTCGGACTGGCGCCGTTCCTGTCCGGCGGCGCTTCCATCGAATGGCGCGCGCCGCAACCGATGCCGCCGCTGGGCTGGGTGCTGTGGCTGGTGCTGGCGGCCTGCGCGATCACCTCGCTGCGCTGGTACCGGCAGCGCCTGGTGGTGCTGATCCTGCTGGGCGGCGCGGGACTGGCGGTCAGCCTGACCTTCGTGTTCCTGTCGGCGCCGGATCTGGCGCTGACCCAGTTGCTGGTGGAAATGGTCAGCCTGCCGCTGCTGCTGCTGGGCATGCATTACCTGCCGTTCCGCTCGCCGCCGGAGCGCAACGCGGCGCGGCGCTGGCGCGATATCGTGATCGCCCTGGTCGCCGGTACCGGCGTGGCGGTGCTGGCCTACGCGGCGATGACCCGGCCGGCCGGCGGCATCGGCGAGGAAATGCTGGCGCGCTCGTTGCCGGAGGCGTTCGGCCACAATGTGGTCAATGTGATCCTGGTCGATTTCCGCGGTTTCGATACCTTCGGCGAGATCACGGTGTTCGGCATCGCCGCCCTGCTGGTGCATGCGCTGCTGCGGCGCGCGCGGATGGCGCCGGAGAAGATCATGCCCGGCCCGCCGATTCCGTTGCCGGTGCCGGCGGATCTGGCCCAGATCATGTTCCCGCTGACGCTCACCGTCTCGTTCTTCCTGTTCCTGCGCGGGCACAACGCCCCCGGCGGCGGCTTCGTCGCCGGTCTGGTTCTGGCGGTGCCGCTGCTGATGCAGTACGTCATGCAGGGCGCCGCCTCGGTCGAGTCGCGCTTCGGTTTCGATTACGTGCGCTGCATCGGCGTGGGCCTGCTGGTGGCGGGGCTGGGCGGGGTCGCGCCGCTGCTGCTGGGGTACCCGTTCCTCACCAGCGGCCACGTCGTATGGACGCTGCCGCTGATCGGAGACCTGGAGCTGACCAGCGCGATGGTGTTCGACACCGGCGTCTACCTGGTGGTGTTCGGCGGCGCGATGCTGATTCTCTCGATGCTGGGCACGATCAAACCCTCGCGCACGCGGGAAGCGCGCGATGGTGTCATCGATCTCGACCGGCGCTCACTCCGGACCGGCGAGGTGGAACGCTGATGGAACTCGCCCTGGCCAGCGCGATCGGCCTGCTCACCGCCTCCGGCGTGTACCTGTTGCTGCGCGCGCGCACTTTCGACGTCATCCTCGGGATGACCCTGCTCTCCTACGCCACCAACCTGCTGATCTTCGCCGGCGGCCGGGTGGTGGCCGGCAAGCCGCCGGTGCTGCGCGACGGCGTGGCGACCACCCTCGCCTACTACACCGATCCGCTGCCGCAGGCGCTGGTGCTGACCGCGATCGTGATCGCGTTCGCGATGACCGCGGTCAGCATCGTGCTGGCGATCCGCAGCCGCGCCGACAACGGCAGCGATCACGTCGACGGCACCGCCGGCGAACGCCTGCACGAGGCGCGCGTGGACAGCTACCACGAAGACCGGCGGAGGAAGGCATGAGCCACCTGCCGCTGCTGCCGATCCTGATCCCGCTGTTCGCCGCGGCGCTGGCGTTGTTCGCCGAGCACCGCCGTTTCGGCATGGTGCCGCAACGTTTGATTGCCGGTGTCTCGCTGGCCGCGCAGGTGCTGGTGGCGGTGTGCCTGCTGCGCGCGGCCGCAGACGGCACGGTGCTGGTCTATCTGCTCGGCGACTGGCCGGCGCGGCTGGGCATCAGCCTGATGGTGGATCGCCTGTCGGCGATGATGGTGCTTGTGTCGGCGCTGCTGGCGGTGGCCTGCCTGCTGCACGCCGGCGCCGGCTGGGATCGGCGCGCGCCGCATTTCCACGCCTTCTTCCAGTTCCAGCTGATGGGCCTGAACGGCGCGTTCCTGACCGGCGATTTGTTCAACCTGTTCGTGTTCTTCGAAGTGCTGCTGATCGCCTCCTATGGACTGATGCTCAGCGGCGGGCGCGGCGATCGCATGCGCGCCGGTTTCCACTACGTCAGCGTCAACATCGCCGCCTCGACCCTGTTCCTGATGGCGCTGGGCCTGCTGTACGCGCTGCTCGGCTCGCTCAACATGGCCGAGATGTCGACGAAGATCGCGCAGGCGCCGGCCGCCGATCTGCCGCTGATCCAGGCCGCCGCCGGCCTGCTGCTGCTGGTGTTCTGCACCAAGGCGGCGCTGCTGCCGATGTACCTGTGGCTGCCGCAGACCTACACCCACGCACCGGCCGCGGTCGCGGGACTGTTCGCGATCATGACCAAGGTCGGCCTGTACGCGGTGCTGCGGGTATGCCTGCTGCTGTTCGGCGCGTCGGCCGGCGCGCTGGCCGGATTCGCCTGGGACTGGCTGCTGCCGGCCGGCGTGATCACGCTGGCCCTGGCCTCGCTGGGAGTGATGGCAGCGGTCAGGCTGCGCGCGCTGGCGGCCTACCTGGTGCTGGTGTCGGCGGCGACCTTGTTCATCGCCTTCGCGCTGGCCCGCGAAGGCACCATCGGCGCGGGACTCTATTACCTGGCGCATAGCACCTTCGCGGGCGCGTCGCTGTTCCTGATCGCGGATCTGGTCCGGCGCCAGCGCGGCGCCGATGGCGATCGCGGGGATCGCGGACTGCCGGTGCCGTCCAAGACCCTGCCCGGTCTGATGTTCCTGATCGCGGCGGTATCGCTGGCCGGCCTGCCGCCGCTGTCGGGTTTCATCGGCAAGCTGGTGCTGCTGATGGCCACGGTCGAGCAACGCTGGATCTGGGCGGCGCTGCTGGTGAGCAGTTTCCTGGTCCTGGTCGGCATGGCGCGCGCGGGCACGCGGCTGTTCTGGCGGGTGCCCCCGGGCGCCCAGGTTCCCGCACCATCGGGCACGATCGCGGCGCCGGCGCGCACGCTGGAAACCGCCGCCACCGTGCTGCTGCTCGGCTACGGCGTGGCGATGGTGCTGGCCGCCGCCCCGATCCTGGGCTACACGCGAGCCGCCGCCGCCCAGTTGTTGTCGCCGACCGACTATGTGGAACAGGTGCGCGCGCAATTGCCGGCGATGAGGAAACCCTGATGAAGCGCTGGATTCCTTCCTGGCCGCTGAGCCTGACGATCTTCTGCTTCTGGCTGCTGATGAACTCGGCGCTCAGCTGGGGGCACGCCGTGCTGGCGGTGGTGCTGGCGATCGTCATCCCGCTGTTCGCCGCGCGCCTGGATCGCGAGTTCGCCCGGATCGGCCGCCTGCGCCAGGTACCGCGCATGCTGTGGGTGCTGGGCTGGGACATCGTCCGTTCCAACATCGAAGTCGCGCGCCGCGTGCTGGGACCGGAGTCGGCGATCACGCCCGGCTTCGTCTGGGTGCCGCTGGACATCGGCAACATCCATGGCATCGCCGCGCTGACCAGCATCATCACCCTGACACCCGGCACCCTGTCGGCGGTGTTGTCGGACGACCGCCGCCATCTGCTCGTGCACGTGTTCGATCTGAAGGATCCGGAAGCGGTAGTCGCCCAGATCAAGCACCGCTACGAAGCGCCCCTGATGGAGATATTCCCATGACGCCCGAATCCATCGTCGCCGTGGCCATCGTCGGCTCCATGCACGTGGTCGGCCTGGCCATGCTGCTGGCGCTGTGGCGCCTGCTGCGCGGGCCGACCGTGCCGGATCGGATTCTCGCGCTGGATACCCTGTTCGTGGCCGGCATCGCCGAACTGATGCTGTTCGGCATGCACCTGGACACGCCAATCTACTTCGAGGCCGCGTTGATCATCGCGATGCTCGGCTTCGTCGGCACCGTAGTGCTGAGCAAGTACATCCTGCGCCGGGACATCGTCGAATGAACATGCTGATCGCCGTACTGCTCGCGACGCTGCTGGCCGTCGGCAGCTTCTTCATCCTGGTCGGTTCCTACGGACTGGCCAAGCTGTCGGATTTCTTCAAGCGCCTGCATGGCCCGACCAAGGCCAGCACGCTGGGCGTGGGTTGCGTGCTGCTGGCCTCGGTCGGCTACCACGCTTCACTGGGGCACGATCCGCAACCGCGTGAATTGCTGGTCACCGCGTTCCTGTTCATCACCGCGCCGATCAGTGCGCACCTGATGGCCAAGGCCGCGCTGTCGCTGAAGATGGCCACGCGCCCACCCGAACCCGGCCAGACCGATGGACAGGCGGGCGAACCCGCGCAGGACGACCCGGCCTGATCAGGCCAGCATCGCGATTTCCAGCACCACCCAGGCCACGAACGCCAGCACCAGCACGGCGCCCTCGCCCCGGCTCACGCGCAGGTCCCCGCGCAACATCGGCAACAGGATCACCGCGAAGGCGATCGCCGCCGGCAGCTCCAGGCGGACGAAGGAGGTCGGCAGCGGCAGCGGCCGGAACACCGCCATGCCGCCCACCACGACCAACAGGTTGAACAGGCTGGAACCGATCACGTGGCCGGCCACCATGTCGCCCTGCCCGCGCCGCGCCGCCGCGATGGCGGCCGCCACTTCCGGCAGGGCGGTGCCAATCGCCACCGGCAACAGGCCGGACAGCAGCGGCGTCAGGCCCAGTCCGGCGCCGAGCGTGGTCGCGGACTGGACGATGAATTTCGAGCCGAAGTACAGCAGCGCGATGGCGATGGCCAGACGCAGCAATGCCTGCCACCAGGCAACCGCGGGACCGGCATAGGCGGCGACATCCGCGCGCACCGCCTCGTCCTCGCGCGTACCGCGCGCGAGCAGGAAGACGAGCATGGCGACGAAGGCCAGCAGCAGCACACCGCCTTCGATGCGTCCGATCACACCGTCCAGGCCGAGCACGATCAGCGCCAGCGTCGCCGCCACCAGCAACAGCAGCAATGGCGACAGCAGGCGCATGCGCACCACCAGTGGCGCGCACAACGCGGCCAGGCCCAAGGTCAGGCCGAGGTTGGCGATATTGCTGCCGACCGCGTTGCCCAGCGCCAGGTCCTGCGCGCCCACCCAGACCGCGCGCGCGTTGACCGCCAGTTCCGGCAGCGAAGTGCCAAAGGCGATCAGCAGCAGGCCGGCCACGAAGGGCGAGGCCCCCAGGCGCTGCGCCAGCGCCGAGGCGCCCTTGACGATGGAATCACCACCCAGTGCCAGCAGCACCAGGCCCAGCAGGAAAAAGCCCCATGCTTCCATCCGTGCGCCTCCTCGCGTCGATGGGCGATTCTATGCCCGCGCGGCGGCCGGCCACCAGCCAGCCACCGTCGGCGGAGGGAAACTCAGGAACAGCCTTCCACGTAGTCGGCCTGCGGGATCAGGCCGACCCGCCAACGGGTGACCTTGCCGTCGGCGCCGACCTCGAACACCAGCTTGCTCGGCGCCACTCCGCTGGCGGCCATCGACAGGTATTGGCCGCCCTCGACGTACTTGTGCGGCGTGGATTGCAGGCCACCGTTGTAGAGCTTCTGCAGGGCATCGGCCTGCATGCCGACCTTGCCGCCGCCGGGCGCGGTCTCCTTGTCGTTGCCGACGTCGTAGCGGACGAACTTGCCGTCCTCGATCATGAAGGCCAGTTCGTTGCCGTCCTTCGCCCACTTCGGCAGCAGGTAGTGGCAGGTACTGCCCTCGCCCGCCGGCAGCGACTTGAGCTCGCCGCCCCAGGCAGCCTTGGCCTCGTCTTCGCTGCTGCCCAGCTTCATGTCGCCGAAACCGGCCAGCCCGGCCTGGGCCAATGCGGGCGGCGCGGCGGGATCGGTGGCGGGCGGAGTGGTGGGCGGAGTGGTGGGTTCGGCGGGAACGCTCGCGGCCGGCGGCGGCGCGGGAGCCGGTGCGTCCGCCTCGGCCGGTGGCTGCGCGGCCGGCGGCTTGCAGGCGGCCAGCGCCAGCGTCAGGGCGAAAGTCAGCAGGACCGGCTTGGGGGCGAACGTCATGGCGGCGGCTCCGTGGGAAAGCCGCAGCCTAGCGCGTCGCGGTGAAGCTGTCGCGAACGGATCAGTCCGGCTTGCGGAAGTGCTTCTGCAATCCGGCCCAGCAGGCCAGGTAGTCGCGCTGGCGATGCCCGGCTTCCAGCGCCTGCGCCGTGGGGCGGATCACCGCGCGCGTCTCGAACATGAAGGCCATGGTGTCGCGGATGACGTCCGGCTTGCTGAGGTCCGCGGCGCTGGCCTTCTCGAAAGTGGCTGCGTCCGGGCCATGCCCGGTCATGCAGTTGTGCAGCGACGCACCGCCCGGCGCGAAGCCCTCGGCCTTGGCGTCGTACACGCCGGTGATCAGGCCCATGAACTCGCTGGCGACATTGCGGTGGAACCACGGTGGACGGAACGTGTCCTGCGCCACCAGCCAGCGCGGCGGGAAGATCACGAAATCCAGGTTGGCGGTGCCGTGGGTGTCGCTGGGCGAGGTCAGCACGGTGAAGATCGACGGATCCGGGTGATCGAAGCTGATCGACCCGATGGTGTTGAAGTGGCGCAGGTCGTAGCGGTACGGCGCGTAGTTGCCGTGCCAGCCGACCACGTCCAGCGGCGAATGGCCGATCGACGCGCGCCACAGGTGGCCCTGGAACTTGGCGATCAATTCGAACTCGCCTTCCACTTCTTCGTACGCCGCGTGCGGCGTTTCGAAATCACGCGGATTGGCCAGGCCGTTGGCGCCGATCGGCCCCAGGTCGGGCAGGCGCAGCGCGGCGCCGAAGTTCTCGCACACGTAACCGCGCGACGGGCCATCCGGCAGTTCGACACGGAAGCGCACGCCGCGTGGAATCACCGCGATCTGCTGCGGCTCCACCTCGACCACGCCCAGTTCGGTGGCGATGTGCAACCGCCCCTGCTGCGGCACGATCAGCAACTCGGCATCGGCATCGTAGAAGAACCGACCCTGCATCGAGCGGTTGGCCGCGTACAGGTGGACGCCGACGCCATGCTGGCCGGCGGCCGAGCCGTTGCCGGCCATGGTGTACAGGCCTTCGACGAAATCCGTGGATGCTTCCGGCAGCGGCAGCGGATTCCAGCGCAGCTGATCCGGGGTCACCGGCCCGCTGCCGAAATCGTTGTGGAAGCGCGGCTGCTCGAACGCCTCGAAATTCGAATGCATCGCCGCCGGGCGGATCCGGTACAGCCAGCTGCGGCGGTTCTCGCTGCGCGGCGCGGTGAACGCCGTGCCCGAGAGCTGCTCGGCGTACAGGCCGTGGGCCACCCGCTGCGGCGAGTTGCGTCCGATCGGCAGCGTGCCGGCCACGGCCTCGCTGGCGAAATGGTTGCCGAAACCGGTTTGGTAGCCGCTGATTTTCATGGTGCCTGCCTGTGGCCGCGACGTCCGTCGCGGCGATGCCGATGACGCGATTCTGCCTGAACTGGGGAGCGGCGCCAGGCGCCGCCCGGGTTCAGAGCACGCCGCGGCGCATCTGGTCGCGTTCGATGCTCTCGAACAACGCCTGGAAGTTGCCTTCGCCGAAGCCTTCGTTGCCCTTGCGCTGGATGATCTCGAAGAAGATCGGGCCGATCGCGTTCTGGGTGAAGATCTGCAGCAGCTTGCGCTGGTGGGTCTCGGGATCGGCGTCGATCAGGATCTTGTTCCTGGCCAGCCGCGGCACATCCTCGCCATGATCCGGCACGCGCTGGTCGATCACGTCGAAATAGGTGTCCGGGGTGTCGAGGAACTCGACGCCGGCCTCGCGCATGGCTTCCACCGTCTCGTAGATGTCGTCGGTGAAGCAGGCGATGTGCTGGATGCCCTCGCCCTTGTACGCGTCCAGGTACTCGTTGATCTGCGACTTCGGATCCGAGGATTCGTTGAGCGGGATGCGCACGATGCCATCCGGCGCGGTCATCGCCTTGGACAGCAGGCCGGTCTTGGCGCCCTTGATGTCGAAGTAGCGGATTTCGCGGAAGTTGAACAGGCGCTCGTAATAATCCGACCACTTGTCCATGTTGCCGAAGTACAGGTTGTGGGTCAGGTGATCGATGAAGGTCAGCCCGAAGCCCTTCGGGTTCTGCTCCGCGCCCTGCACCGGCAGGTAGTCGCCGTCGTAGATGCTCCCGGTACCGCCGTAGCGATCCACCAGGTACAGCATGCAGTCGCCGATGCCCTTGACCACCGGCGCGGAAACCGCGCGGGTTTCCGGCTTGTGATCGATCGCCTCGCCACCGTTGTGGAGGACGGTGTCGAACACCTGTTCCGCCGGCTTGCTGAAGCGGATCGCGAAGCCACAGGCGCAAGGACCGTGCGCGCGGGCGAAATCCGCTGCGAACGAATCCGGATCCTCGTTGACCAGGAAGTTCACTCCGCCCTGGCGGTACACGGTGATCGGACGGGTCTTGTGGTGCAGCACGGCAGTGAAGCCGAGCCGGCGGAAGTAGTCGTGCAGGGCCTCGCCCTGGCCATCCGGGGCGGCGAATTCGACAAATTCGAAGCCGTCGATACCCATCGGGTTCTCGAAGGTGGTG
This sequence comes from Pseudoxanthomonas sp. 22568, assembly GCF_052044485.1. Classification (NCBI taxonomy): domain Bacteria; kingdom Pseudomonadati; phylum Pseudomonadota; class Gammaproteobacteria; order Lysobacterales; family Lysobacteraceae; genus Pseudoxanthomonas; species Pseudoxanthomonas sp. 22568. The sequence continues at coordinate 125,316 of NZ_JBQENC010000008.1, read as the reverse complement.
ACCTGCATGCCGAGGTTGGGTTGTGCGTTCATGGAGCGCCTCGCTAGGCTTGCGGTGGGACAGCCTGCTTTATAGTTTCAATTGAAACTACTTGCAAGCTGCGCCGCGCCATCCCTTTCCGAACCGGCCCCATGAACGACCCCAACCCGACCCGAGACGCCCCGCCCGCCCCCCTCCCGGCCGAGCATCCCCATGCCGTGCTGGAACTGGAGCGCTTCCTGCCCTACCGCCTGAGCGTGCTGTCCAACCGGGTCAGCCAGACCATCGCCCACCTGTACGACCAGCGCTTCGGCCTGGCCATCACCGAGTGGCGGATCATGGCGGTGCTGGGGCGGTTCTCGGACCTGTCCGCCGGCGAGGTCGCCGAGCGCACCGCGATGGACAAGGTGGCGGTCAGCCGGGCCGTGGCCAAGCTGCTGGAACGCGGCCTGATCAAGCGCGATACCCATGGCGACGACCGCCGCCGCTCGGTGCTTGCGCTGTCGGAAGTCGGCTACTCGGTCTACGACGAGGTCGCGCCGATGACCCTGGAATGCGAGCGCCGGCTGCTGTCGGAACTGAGCCCGGAAGAAACCCGGCAGCTCAGCCAGCTGATCGACAAGCTGTCCGACGGCGTCGCCCACATGACCGGCTCCACGCCGTGGAAGCAGGCCGACTGACAACGCACGCGGGAAACATTCCGCGGACACGAAAAAGGCGGCCATCGGCCGCCTTTCTCGTTCTCCATCGATGCCGGCGGTTTACTTCACGCCGTGCATCAGCTTCTGCACCAGCGGCGCGATCAGGAACAGCAGCACGCCGAAGCCGAGCAGGGTCCAGAAGCCGAAGGTATAGCCGGACAGCGCCGAAGCGGTGGTCATGCCGGTCTCGCCGCTGACGTGGCTGGCGAAGATGCCGGACAGGTTGTTGCCGATGCCGGTGGACAGGAACCAGCCGCCCATGCCGAAACCGACCAGGCGCACCGGTGCCAGCTTGGTCACCATCGACAGGCCGATCGGCGACAGGCACAACTCGCCGATGGACTGGATCCAGTACACCGCGAACAGCGTCCAGAACGGAATCTTCAGGCTCTGCGGATCCACCAGGCTGGAAAGCGCGAACATCAGCAGCAGGAACGCCAGGCCGTTGAAGATCAGGCCCAGGCCGAACTTGCGCGGGATCGACGGGTTGGCGCGGCCCATCTTGACCCACAGCCACGCCATGATCGGGGCCAGGGTGATGATGGCGACCGAGTTGACGGACTGGAACCAGCCGACCGGGAAAATCCAGCCGCCGAAGTCGCGATTGACGATCTTGTCGGCGAGGAAGCTGAAGGAGCTGCCGGCCTGCTCGAAGAAGCACCAGAACAGCACGTTGAAGGCGAAGATGATCAACATCGCGATCACCATGTCGCGCTGCTTGGGCCCATTGCGGATGCCTTCGACCAGCAACAGGATCGCCAGGCCGATGAACATCGCGGTGAGGATCCACTGCAGTGAATCCGCGCCGAGGTTCAGCAGGAAGTAGAACACCGGGATCGCCGCGATCGCGCAAATCGCCGTGACCGCCAACCGCGCCATGCTCTCGCCGCCCACCGGCGGCACGCCGATGCCCTTGAGCTGGCTGCGTCCGAACCAGAACCACACCAGGCTGATCAGCATGCCGATGCCGGAGGTGATGAACACGATCTTGTACACCGGCATCGTATCGGTGCCGAACACCTTCTCGGCCAGCCAGCTTGTCAGCAGCGGCGAGATCATCGCACCCAGGTTGATGCCCATGTAGAAGAGGGTGAAGCCCGAATCACGGCGCTCGTCGCCGACCGTGTAGAGCTTGCCGACCATGGTCGAGATGTTCGGCTTGAACAGGCCATTGCCGGCGATGATCGTGGCCAGGCCCACCTTGAAGATGTTCTGGTCCGGCACGGCGATCATGAACAGGCCGGCCGCCATGATGGCCGCCCCCAGCAGGATCGACCGCTGGTAACCGATGATCCGGTCCGCCACGTAGCCGCCGAAGATGGCCGCCGCGTAGACCAGCGCCAGGTAGGCGCCATAGACCTGGTTGGCCGGCGTCTCGCCGGTGCCGCTGCCGCCGTAGAACTGCGCCACGATGTACAGCACCAGCGCCCAGCGGATGCCGTAGAAGGCGAACCGCTCCCAGAATTCTGTCATGAACAGCATCCACAATGGACGCGGATGGCCCAGGGCCTGCTGGAATTCCGGTATCGGTTGCACCGGGTTTTGCGTATCGACGGCACCGCTCATGCGGTCTCCCCCCTCGTTATTCAGGAATGACAAATCCACGCGAAAGCCGCGCGGGACGGGGGAGAATTACCGACGCCCGCGGCTCCGTCAATGCCGTTTTTCCTGAATACGGGGGCCGGTGGGCTAGCGGAAAGCCCGGAAAACCCGCGGATTTCCTGCGGGGGCCGAGCCCGGGAGGCTCAGGGCGACGCCGGTCGGTCGCCGTCGATGGAGGTCCGGACCTCGAACAGTTCCGGGAAGAACGACAGTTCCAGCGCCTGCTTGAGGAAGCCCACGCCGCTGGAACCGCCGGTGCCGCGCTTGAAGCCGATGATGCGCATCACCGTGCGCATGTGGCGGAAGCGCCAGAGCTGGAACTGCGATTCCAGATCCACCAGGTCCTCGCACAGCGAGTACTCGCGCCAGTAGCGGTCGGTGTCCTCGTAGATGCGCTCGAACACCGGCAGCAGCGCCGAATCCGACACGTGCGGCTGGCGCCAGTCGCGTTCGCGATGCTCCTGCGGCACCGCGTGGCCGAAACGCGCCAGGTAGCGCAGGAACTCGTCGTACAGGCTGGGCGCCTCCAGCATCCGCTGGAGCTGCGCCTGTCCTTCGGGATCATGGGCGAACACCTTGAGCATCGCGGCGTTCTTGTTGCCCAGCAGGAACTCGATGGTGCGGTACTGCAGCGACTGGAAGCCGGACGACGGCCCCAGCAGATCGCGGAATCCCATGTACTCGGAAGGCGTCAGCGTTTCCAGCACCGACCATTGCTCGGTCAACTGGCGCAGCACCTGCTTGGCGCGCGCGAGCACCTTGCGGGTCTGCCACACCTCGTCGCGCTGCAGGTGCACGGTGGCCGCGCGCAGCTCGTGGATCATCAGCTTCATCCACAGCTCGGAGACCTGGTGCTGGATGATGAACAGCAGCTCGTCGTGATGGGCCGGATCCGAGACCGGCTGCTGTGCCGCCAGCAAACGATCCAGGCGCAGGTAGCCGCCGTAGGTCAGCCGGCCTTCCAGGTCGGTGTGGATGCCGGCTTCCAGGGCGCGTTCGTTCTTTTCTACGGACATCCGTCGACAGGCGGGGCAAGGCTGCGGGTGCAGCGGGGTCGCCAGCGTAACCGATACCGCCGACCGCGCCCTCCCCGGCCGGCGGTCGCCTGCAAAAACCGGGACTTATGTCATCGCCATGCAATGCACGGGCCGGAGGCTTCCGCTACATTGCGCCAACCGGAGCCGGCCACGGCAGCATCGGGCAGCGGCGCACGCATTCACGGTCAGGGAGAGTCTGTTGATGGGCATGCCTCGAAACCGCCGCATGGCGGTCTTGCTGTTTTCGGTCGCCACCCTGCTGCTTGCCGCCACGGCGCAGGCGCAGGTGGTGGTCAGCCAGGTCTACGGTGGTGGCGGCAACAGCGGCGCCACGCTGAAGAACGATTTCATCGAACTGCGCAACAACGGCGCCAGCGCGGTGAGCCTGGACGGATGGAGCGTGCAGTACGCCTCCTCCACCGGTACCACCTGGAGCCGCACCAACCTCGCCGGCAGCATCGCCCCGGGCGGCTACTACCTGATCCAGCAGGCGCAGGGCAACGGCGGCACCGTCGATCTGCCGACGCCTGACGCGACCGGCACGCTCACCCTGTCCGGCACCGCCGGCAAGATCGCACTGAGCCGCAGTACCGCCACGCTGTCCGGCGGATGTCCGCTCACCGACGCCAACCTGGTCGACTTCGTCGGTTTCGGCAGTGCGGCCAACTGCTTCGAGGGCGCCGCCCCGACCGGCACGTTGAGCAACACCAGCGCGGCGCTGCGCAATGGCGAAGGCAGCATCGACACCCAGAACAACGGCGCCGACTTCAGCGTCGGCACGCCCAATCCGCGCAACAGCGGCGCGGCCCCGCCGGATCCGCCGGTGGCCCGTACCATTCCGCAGATCCAGGGCAACGGACTGATTTCGCCGTATGTGGAGAAGCGGGTCATCACCGAAGGCGTGGTCACCGCACTCAAGTTCAACAACGGCTTCTTCCTGCAGGCCGCCAACGACGATGGCGATCCGGCCACGTCCGAAGGGCTGTTCGTGTTCACCGGCAGCGCGCCGCCGGCGAGCGTCGCGGTCGGCAACCGCGTGCGCGTGACCGGCACCGTGGCCGAATTCGTGCCTCCCTCCAATCCACACCAGCTGACCATCACCCAGATCACCGGCCCGACCGTGGAGATGCTGGAAGCCGGCGTGGCGTTGCCGGCGCCGGTCGAACTGGCGGCCGCCGATCTGGCACCCGCCGCCCTGCCCGGCACGCTGGAACGCCTCGAAGGCATGCGCGTGAGCGTGGCCCGCGCGGTGGTGGTGGCGCCCTCGGGGGGCAGCATCGACGAGAACGACGCCACCGCCAGCAGCGACGGCGTGTTCCACGTGACCCTGCCCGAGGTCGCGCGTCCGTTCCGCGAACCCGGCATCGGCGTCATGGACATCATCCCGATTCCCGGCGACAAGCATCCGCCGCGCTTCGACACCAACCAGGAACGCCTGATGGTGCGCAGCCGTGGGCAGGTCAACGCGCAACCGCTGTCGGTCGACACCGGCGCCGAGGTCACCGGGCTGTCCGGCGTGCTCGACTACTTCTCCGGCACCTGGGCGCTGCTGCCGGATCCGGCCACGCCGCCGACGGCCGGCGCCGGCATGGCGCCGCGCGCGGTTCCGGATGCGCGCTACGACGAGGCGACCATCGGCAGCTTCAACCTGCTGCGCCTGTTTGACGAGGTGGCCGACGGCAACGGCGCGGTCACCCTGACGCCGGCCGCGCTGGACAAGCGCCTGGCCAAGGCGGCGCTGGCGATCTGCGACTTCCTGAAGACGCCGGACATCCTCGGCGTGGTGGAAGTGGAGAACACCCGCGTGCTGCAGTTGCTGTCCGAGCGCATTGACGCCACCTGCGCCAGCCGCCCGGGCTATGTTCCCTATCTGCAACCGGGCAACGACGTCGGCGGCATCAACGTCGGCTTCCTGGTCAGTTCCCGCGCCACCGCCGGCGGCGCGCCGCGGGTGGAAGTGCTGGAAGTGGCCCAGTTCGGCAAGAACACCCCGCTGGCCAATCCCGACGGCAGCACCAGCCTGCTCAACGATCGCCCGCCGCTGCGGCTGCGCGCGCGGATCCACCAGGACGGTGCGGCCGGCTATCCGGTCACCGTGATCGTCAACCACCTGCGTTCGCTCAACGACATGGACGACACCGCGCCGGGCAGCAACGGCTGGCCGACCGGTGGCGATCGCGTGCGGGCCAAGCGCGCCGCGCAAGCCGCCTACCTGGGCGGACTGGTGCAGCAGATGCAACAGGCCGATCCGAACGAGAAGATCGTGCTGGTCGGCGACTTCAACGCGTTCGAGTTCAACGACGGCTACGTCGACGTGATGGGCATCCTGCGTGGCGACGCGGCGCCGGCCGATCAGGTACTGACCTGGGCCGCCAGCCCGGTGACCACGCCGCTGATCGATGGTTCGCAGCTGATCGCCGATCCCGCGCAGCGCTACTCCTATGTCTTCGGCGGCAACGCGCAGACCCTGGATCACGTGCTGGTCAACGAGGCGCTGGTAATGGGTGCGGACGTGCAGGTGGATCACGCGCGCATCAACGCCGATTTCGGCGTGGACAACTTCGGCGACGCCAGCGTGGCGCTGCGCTCTTCGGATCACGATCCGGTGCGCCTGGCCATCCGCGTGCCGGGCTTCGCCCGCGCTGATCTGTCGGCGACGGTGAGCGCGGATCGCGCCAGCGCGGCGGTCGGCGATACCGTGTCCTACACCGCCACCGTCCGCAACGCCGGTCCAGGCGTGGCGGCGCCGGCCGCGGTCGCCTTCGTGTTCGCCGCGGACGTGGCACCGGTGCTGGGCGCCATCGCCCCGGGCTGGACCTGCGAAGCGCCGGTGCAATCCGGCGGCAGCACCCGCCTGGCCTGCAACACGCCGTCGCTGGCCAGCGGTGCCGAAGCCGGCTTCAGCCTGCAGGTCGCCGTGCCGGCCAGCGTCGCCGGCGGCGCGCTCGGCCTGGGCGTGTCGGCCAGCTCGCCGGTGCCGGATCCGGCCAATGCCGACAACACCGCGACCGTGGCGGTCACGGTGGCCGCGCTGCCGCAGGCCGACCTGTCGGTACGCTTGCTCGGCGGGGCGGCGACGTTCCGCCGCGGCGCCGTCGCCACCTTGCTGGTGCCGGTGCGCAACGCCGGCCCGGATTCCGCCGAACAGGTGAAGGTGGTGCTGGCCAGCAATGTCGAGGCACGCCACATGGCGGTGGCAGCGCCGCGCGGCTGGTCGTGTGGCCGCGCCGCCGACACCGCCACCGGCTCGGCCGCGCAATGCACGCGCAGCACGCCGATGGCCTCCGGTTCGACGCAGGTGCTGGCGTTCGCGCTGGTGGTGCCGAACCGGCCCAAGCGCGGCACGGTGTTCGCCTTCACCGCGCAGGTGGACAGCGCCACCCCGGACCCGGACACCGGCAACAACCGCGCGCAGCTGATCCGCTGACGCGGCACCGGTGATGGATGAACAAGGGCGCGGCCTGGCCGCGCCCTTGTCGTTTCCGCGCTTGGTTTTCCGCGTGCGCCCGCCCTGTGCACCTTCCCCGCGTGCGCGTCAAGCCGGGGTTTTTCCGCGCAGAATCGCGCTGGTCCAACCTCCGGACAATTCCCGCGCGGGCGCCGCGCTGCCGGCGCCAAGCACCTGACGCGCCAGCGTTTCCCGGTATTTCCGCGCACCGTGCGGATCTGTGTTGTTGCAGCGCAGGAAGGCCGGTCGGCTCCGGTTCCTTAACATTGGATCCTTCAACATTCGCCGCAACATCCGCAGAGTGACACCCGGCATGACCATCGCCGCAAAGTTCGAAATCGAGTTCCTCCAATACCTCGGCCCGGACGGCAAGCTCGTCCGCGACGACCTGCCCGAAGCCGGGCGCGACACCCAGCGCCTGCGCGAGCTGTTCAAGCAGATGTTGTTCGTGCGCACCTTCGACACCAAGGCCATCGCGCTGCAACGTACCGGCAAGCTGGGCACCTACGCCTCCTGCCTGGGCCATGAAGCCACCCACGTCGGCATCGGCGCCTCGATGAAGCCCGAGGACGTGTTCGCCCCCAGCTATCGCGAGTACGGCGCGCAGTTCATGCGTGGCGTGCAGCCGCGCGACGTGCTGATGTACTGGGGCGGCGACGAACGTGGCAACGATTTCAAGATCGCCCGCCACGACTTCGCCTGGAGCGTGCCGATTTCCACCCAGTGCCTGCACGCCGCCGGCGCCGCGCTGGCGTTCAAGCTGCGTGGCCAGCCACATCTGGCGGTCGCCACCTGTGGCGACGGCGGTTCGTCCAAGACCGACTTCTACGCCGCGCTGAATTCGGCCGGCGCCTACGAGCTGCCGCTGATCCTGTGCGTGGTCAACAACGGCTGGGCGATCTCGGTGCCGCGCAAGGCCCAGACCGGTGCGCAGACGCTGGCGCAGAAAGGCCTGGCCGGCGGCCTGCACTGCCTGCAGGTGGACGGCAACGATCTGATCGCCGTGCTGGAAGCGATGCGCCGTGCCGGTGAACGCGCCCGCAAGGGCCAGGGCGGCACCGTGCTGGAATTCGTCACCTATCGCCTGTCCGATCACACCACCGCCGACGACGCCCGCCGCTACCGCGACGACGCCGAAGTGAAGGCGGCCTGGGAACGCGAGCCGATGACCCGCCTGCGTACCTGGCTGGTCGCGCAGGGTGCCTGGAACGAGGCCGAAGAGGCCAAGTGGAAGGAGGAATGCGGCGCGCGCGTGGACGAGGAAGTGAACGCCTATCTCAACACCCCGGTGCAGCCGGTCGAAGCGATGTTCGACTACCTGTACGCGGATCCGCCGCCGGAACTGCTGGCGCAACGGGCCGCCGCGCTCGCCGCGGAGGGCCGCTCATGAGCACCGTGATGGAAAACAACACCACCGCCAAGCACAAGGCGGCCGACACCGTGGCGGCGCCGACCGCGATCACCCTGATCGAAGCCATCACCCAGGCGCTGGCCTGGGAAATCGCGCATGACGACTCGGTCATCGTGCTGGGCGAGGACGTGGGCGTGAACGGCGGCGTGTTCCGCGCCACCGCCGGCCTGCAGCAGCGCTTCGGCGCCGATCGCATCCTCGACACCCCGCTAGACGAAACCACCATCGCCGGCCTCACCGTGGGCTTGGCCGTGCAGGGCATGAAGCCGGTCGCCGAAGCGCAGTTCGATGGCTTCGTCTACCCGATGGTCGATCACATCATCTGCCACGCCGCGCGCATGCGTTACCGCACCCGTGGCCGCCTGCACTGCCCGATGGTGCTGCGCGTGCCGTGGGGCGGCGGCATCCGCGCGCCGGAACACCACAGCGAGGCCAACGAGGCCATCTTCACCAACGTGCCCGGCCTGCGCGTGGTCCTTCCCTCCTCGCCGCAGCGCGCCTACGGCCTGCTGCTGGCGGCGATCCGGGATCCGGATCCGGTCATCTACATGGAGCCCAAGCGCATCTATCGCCAGTACAAGGAAGTGGTCGCCGACGACGGCGAGGCGCTGCCGCTGGACGTGTGCTTCGTGCTGCGCGACGGTACCGACGTCACCCTGGTGACCTGGGGCGCGCAGGTGAAGGAAGCGCTGGAAGCCGCCGACCAGCTGGCCGCCGAGGGCATCAGCGCCGAGGTCATCGACGTGGCCACGCTGCGTCCGCTGGACTTCGACACCATCGCCGAGTCGGTGTCCAAGACCGGCCGCTGCGTGATCGTGCACGAAGCCCCGCGCACCGCCGGCTTCGGCGCCGAGATCGCCGCGCGCCTGGCCGAGCATTCGATGTACGACCTGCTCTCGCCGGTCGAGCGCGTCACCGGCTACGACACCCACATTCCGCTGTTCCGCCTGGAGATGAAGTACCTGCCCAGCGTCGACAAGATCGTCGCCGCGGCCAAGCGCACCCTGGCCAACGGCTGATGAAGCGCGCGCGCGTCATCGCGACGCACCGCGCGCCGGATCGCCCGGCCATCCGGATCGCCGCCGGCGATCCGGTGACGCTGGGCGAACGCGACACCGACTGGCCGCAGTTCGTCTGGACCAGCCTGGCCAGCGGACTGGGCGGCTGGATTCCGGTCGCGCTGTTCGACGCCGAACATGGCGCGGCCACCGCGACGGACGAATACGACACGCGCGAACTGGATGCGGAGAAGGGCGAGATCCTGACCCTGCACCACGAGATGGCGGACTGGTGGTGGGCCGAGAACGCACTCGGCCGCACCGGCTGGATTCCGGCGCGCAACCTGGAACCTTTCCAAGCAACACCTGCACAAGAGAAATCCGAATGAGCGACAGCAAGACCTTCAATCTTCCCGATCTGGGCGAAGGCCTGCCCGACGCCACCATCGTCGAGTGGTTCGTCAAGGAAGGCGACGTGATCCGGCTCGACGAGCCGCTGGTCTCGATGGAAACCGCCAAGGCGGTCGTGGAAGTGCCGTCGCCGGTCTCCGGCAAGGTGCTGAAGCTGGCCGGCGGCGCGGGCGACGTGGTGGTCACCGGCAGCATGCTGGCGGTGTTCCAGCCCGATCCCAACCTGCCGCAGCGCGCGGAAGGCCAGGACACCGGCCACCACCACGGCCCGGCCAAGGCGCATGCGCCCGAACCCGCTCCGGCGGCGGCCGCGCCCGCGCCTGCACCCGCCGCCCCCGAAACCGAGCGCGACGACGCCGGCACCGTGGTCGGCGCGATGCAGACCTCCAACGCCGTGCACACCGAGCAGGCGGTCGCGGTCGGCGGCGTCAAGGCGATGCCGGCGGTGCGCGCGATGGCCAAGAAGCTGGGCGTCGACCTGGCCCGCGTGCGCGCGACCGGCGCCGATGGCGCGGTGACCATGGCCGACGTCAAGCAGGCCGCCGCCGACGGGTCGGCCCGGGCCGGCGCGGCGCCCGCCGCACCGGTTCGCGCCGCCGTGGCCGAAGCCACCCCGGCGCCGGCTCCCGCCGTCGCGCAGCGCACCACGCTGTCCGCCTCCGGCAAGCCGATGCGCACCCAGCCTCCGGGCGTGGCGGTCACCGGCCAGCCGGAACAGCTCAAGGGCGTGCGCCGCAACATGGCGCGGGTGATGGCCGACGCGCACGCCAAGGTCGTACCGACCACGCTCAGCGACGACGCCGACGTGCATGCCTGGACGCCGGGCAACGACGTCACCGTGCGCCTGATCCGCGCCATTGTCCGCGCCTGCAAGGCGGTGCCGGCGATGAACGCCTGGTTCGATGGCGACAAGCTCACCCGCACCCTGCATCCGCAGGTGGACGTGGGCATCGCGGTGGACACCGACGACGGCCTGTTCGTGCCGGCCCTGCGAAATGCCGACATCCTCGATGCACGCGGCGTGCGCGAAGGCATCAACCGCCTGCGCGCGCAGGTCGAGGATCGCAGCATCCCGGCTTCCGAGCTGAGCGGCTACACGATCTCGCTGTCCAATTTCGGCATGTTCGCCGGCCGCTACGCCACGCCGGTGGTAGTGCCGCCGTGCGTGGCGATCGTCGCCGCCGGCCGCGCCCGCCACCAGGTCACGCCGGTGATGGGCGGCTTCGAGTCGCACAAGATCATCCCGCTGTCGGTCACCTTCGATCACCGCGCCTGCACCGGCGGCGAAGCCGCGCGCTTCCTCAAGGCGCTGATCGACGATCTGGCATTGCCGGCGTAAGCCGGTCCCCACCCGCCGCCGGACACGGCGGCGGGTCGCGTTTCCTCCCACGTCGCGGAGAACGGAACATGGCCCATCGCAGTCGGCTGGCTGGCTTCATCATCGATTGCCAGACCCACGATCACGAAACCGCCGCGCAGTTCTGGAGCCAGGCGCTGGGCCTGCCGCGCGGCGAGACCTACCAGGATGGCGAAGCCCATTACGCCGAGCTGGAAGGCGCGCCGGGCGGCCTGCACGTCGAAGTGCAACAGGTGGCGCACGCCTCGCGCGTGCACCTGGACATCGAGGCCGACGACGTGGATGCCGAAGCCGACCGACTGGAGAAACTGGGTGCCAAGCGCATCGGTTTCGTCAAACGCTGGTGGCTGATGGAAGCGCCGACCGGGCAACGTTTCTGCGTGGTGCGCATGCGCCATCCCGAGCGCGGCGTCGAGCCGAACCATTGGGATTGACGCCTCCCGCCAGCGGACGTTCAAACCATCCTTTCCGGAGCATCGACATGGCCCACCACAGCCGCCTCGCCGGATTCATCATTGATTGCCAGACCGACGACCTGGGCGCCGCCTCCTCGTTCTGGAGCCGCGCCCTCGGCCTGCCGGTGGTCAGCGCCGATGATGGCGGCGTTGGCCTGTACGACCGGCTGAAGGACGCCGCCGGCGGACTGCACGTGGAGGTGCAGAAGGTCGATCACCCTTCCCGCGTGCATCTGGATATCGAAGCCGACGATCTGGAAGCCGAGGCCACGCGCCTGGAACAGCTCGGCGCGCGCCGGATCCGCTTCGTCCACGACCGCTGGTGGGTGATGGAAGCCCCGACCGGGCAGCGCTTCTGCATCGTGCCGATGGGTGAAGGCGAACGCGAGGGCGTGAACCGCTGGGATTGATCAGCGGCGATCCCGATCCAGCCAGCAGGCCAGGCCCTGCGCGTTGAGTTCGATATCCATCTCCAGCACCTGCGTCACGCCGGCATCGTCCAGCGGGCACCGCAGCGCGCGGGCGCGTTCCTGGTACAGCGCGGTCAATCCGGCGACCATGGCGCGGTGCCTGTCCGGCTTGCCGTCGCATTGCCGGGCCAACACGCACATCGCATCGATCTGTTCGAACAGCTCCGCCGCCAGCCGGTCCGGTTCCTCAACCCGGCCATAGTGGGTGAGGTACATCGCCCGCGGCCGGTACGCGAGCAATCGCGCGATCGAGATCTTCAGCGCCTCGGGCTCGAATTGCACCGGTGAGGAGGTCGGCAGGATGAACGGTCCGTGCGGACCGTCCATCTCGCGATACGACAGACCGAAGGTGTCGCCGGTGAACCAACTGCGGCTGCGTTCGTCCCACACGCAGTAATGGTGGCGCGCATGCCCGGGCGTGTCGATGCACTGCAGGCGGCGTCCGGCCAGTTCCAGCGCATGGCCGTCCTCGGCGACGACCACGCGTTCCTCCGGCACCGGCCGGATGGAACCGTAGCTGCGCGCCATCTCCGCTTCTCCGTAGACGGCGGTGGCGCCGGCAATCAGTTTGGCCGGATCGATCAGGTGGGGGGCGGCTCGCGGATGCGCGACCAGGCGCGCATGCGGCAGGTGCGCCATCAACTCGCCCGCGCCGCCGGCGTGATCCAGATGCGCGTGGGTGACCAGCACCCAATCGATGTCCTCCGCCGCCAAGCCCGTCTTTCGTGCCGTCTCCAGCAAACGCGGGACCGCGTGGTTGGTGCCGGTATCGATGAATGCGCCACGTCCCTGTTCGACAATCAGGTAGGCGGCATCGAAATGATCCCGCTGGAACGCGGTATCGATGGTGTGGATGCCAATGGTGTCCATACGCTTGTGGGGTAACGCTAGGATGGAACCGATTCTACCGGCGTCCCGGCGCCGCCACGATGCATCTTTGGTCGCAGAAGCACATCACATGCCTCACTGTGGGAGCGACGTGAGTCGCGAATCGGAAGCACTTCTTTTCGCAACTCACGTCGCTTCCACCATCAGCCGGACGGACCGGACGCTTCCACCCGGCGCGCTCAGCCGCGCTCCAGCCACCACGACCGCAACAGCACCGCCACGGTCAGCACGAACAGGAAACCGCCGTAGCCGACCAGGGTCGCCAGCACCTGCTTCCAGATCGCGCCGGTGCCGATATCGGCCAAGCCCAGCGCGTAGCCCCAATACATGCCCAGCATGCTGAGTACGAACGCCACCGCCAGGCTGGCCGTGTCGAATGCCTTGCGCCGGCCGCTGCGCGGTTGCCGGGGAAACAGCCAGAACAGCGTGCCCAGCAGCGCGAACCACGGCAAGAACAGCACCATCGCCAGGAACGGCATCTCAGGCCTCGGCGTCGCGCAACTGCTTCAATGCTGCCAGCACCTCCGCGGCGGGAACCTGCAGCACGATCTCGGTGGTTTCCAGTTGATCCGCGCGCTCGGCCTGCTTCAGCACGGCGATGATCTGGCCGGCATCCTTGGGCGCGTCGAAGCCATTGCTCTGGATCAGCAACTGGCCTTCGGCGTCGGTGAACTTGAAATAGAACCGCGCGTCCTTGTCGCGATACTGCTTGAACTGCGGCAATGCGGCCTTGGCCGCGGCCGCCTTCGCTGGCGCCGCCGGCTGCTCGGCCAGGTTGCGCAGGCCAACCGCGTGGCGCAATTCCGCCAGCAAGGGGATGGCGTACTTCGTGCGCAGGCGCTGCGCGCCGTCGCGCAGGATCGCTTCGATCTCCTCGGGCCGTGCCATCAGCGCCAGGTACTTGTCGCGCAGCGGGCTGATTTCCGCGTCGATGCGCTCGAACAGTTTCTGCTTGGCGTCGCCCCAGCCGATGCCATCGGCGAAGGCCCGGGCGAACGCGGCAGTTTCCTCCGCGCTGGCGAAGGCCTGGTACAACTGGAACAGCGCCGAACCCTCGGTGTCCTTGGCCTCGCCCGGTCCACGCGAATCGGTGAGGATCGAGAACACCAGCTTCTTCAGCTCCTCGCGCGGCACGAACAGCGGAATGGTGTTGTTGTAGCTCTTGCTCATCTTGCGCCCGTCCAGGCCGGGCAGCGTGGCGACGTTGTCGTCGATGAGCACTTCCGGCAGCGCGAAATACTCCTTGCCGTAGACGTGATTGAAACGCTGGCCGAAATCGCGCGCCATCTCGATGTGCTGGATCTGATCGCGCCCCACCGGTACCTGGTTGGCGTTGAAGATCAGGATGTCGGCGGCCATCAGCACCGGGTACATGAATAGTCCGGCGGAGACGCCTGCGTCATCGTCCTCGCCGTCGGCGCGGTTCTTGTCCACCGCCGCCTTGTAGGCATGCGCGCGGTTGAGAATGCCCTTGCCCGCCACGCAGGTCAGGAACCAGGTCAGCTCGGTGATCTCGGGAATGTCGCTCTGCCGGTAGAACCACACCTTGTCCGGATCCAGCCCCGCCGCCAGCCAGGTGGCGGCGATTTCCAAGGTCGAACGCTGGGTGCGCGCCGGATCCTGCGCCTTGATCAGGCTGTGCAGGTCGGCCAGGAAATAGAAGCTCTCCACGCCCGGGTTGCGGCTGGCCGCCACGGCGGGGCGGACCGCGCCGACGTAGTTGCCCAGGTGGGGGGTGCCGGAGGTGGTGATGCCGGTCAGGACTCGGGTGGTCATTGCGTCTTTCTGAAGTCTGAACACGGCCAGTTTAACCGCTGGCGGCGCAAACCCCATCCGCGACGGCGACGCGTTGACACGCACGTCCCTTCCGGAGAACCGCCATGTTCCGCGCCTGCCTGCTCCTGATTGCCTCGTTGTTCCCGCTGGCCGCCTGCTCCCGCGCCGAGGCCGGGCCGCTGGTGGACATGACGGTCATCGACCGCGACACCGGCCAATGGCTGCCCAGCTATCCGCATCGCGGCGATAGTTGGGTGGCCGGCCAGCCCGGCCACCGCTACGCCGTACGCCTGACCAATACCACCGGCGAGCGCGTGCTGGTGGTGCTGTCGGTGGACGGCGTCAACGCGGTCACCGGCGAAACCGCCGCGCCCTCGCAGGCCGGCTACGTGCTGGATCCCTGGGAGACCGCCGAGATCGCCGGCTGGCGGAAGTCGCTGGAGGATGTCGCCCAGTTCGTGTTCACCGATCATGGCGACAGCTATGCCACGCGGACCGGACGTCCGCGCAATATCGGGGTGATCGGTGTCGCGGCGTTCCGCGAAGCACGGCCCTACTACTCGCCGCGCTATCCGGTCCACCCGACGCCGGCGCCCTACCCGCCTTATGCCGGTTCCCGCGCGCAATCGGAAAGCGCCGACGCGAAGGCCGCCGCACCGACCGCGGCCGAGTCCGCCGGCGACGCGATGGCCAGCCGCCAGCGCATCGGCACCGGGCACGGCGAACGCGAATGGGCGCCGGTGGGTTCCACCGACTTCGTGCGCGCCCGGCGCACGCCCGACCAGGTCAGCCAGATCCGATACGACGAACCGCGCCGGCTGGTGGCCCTGGGCATCCTGCCGCCGCCCTACCGTCCGTCCTATCGCGAACGCGCGCCGCAGGCGTTCCCAAATGGTTTCGTCGCCGACCCGCCGCGCTGGCGCTGAACGCCGGAGCCATCGGACGCCACTAAGAAACGGGCCGCTCGCGCGGCCCGTCGTCGTACCGGTTGTCCGGCCGAATCAGTGCTTCATGTCCGAGCGCAGGCTGCGCTCGAATGCCTTCACTTCATCGTGGGCCCGCTCGCGGCCCCAGCCGTAGCGTTCCTGCAGGCGTCCTTCCAGGTATTCGGCATTGCCTTCGGCAATCTGGAAGTCGTCGTCGGTCAGATCGCCCCATTTGGCCTGGATGCGGCCCTTCAGCTGTTTCCAGTTACCGGCGATGATGTCCTGGTTCATGGGATTTCCTCTTGGTCTCGCGGCGGGGAACACCGCGCGACCAGCATCGCAACCCGGCCATTCCCGCACGATCAAGGCGGCGTCAACGCCACATTATTTCCGCCGGATTTCCTCCGGAAAACGCGCCGCGAAACTCGGAGGCCCGATTTCCCGACACCCTCCCACAACGGAAAAAGGCCGGCGGATGCCGGCCCTTCCCTTCCCGCCCCCGCCAGCAGTGACTGCCGGCGCACGCGGACCGGCGCTTACTTGCCGGAGGCGTCCTCGACCTTCTCGCCCACTTTCTGCACGTCCTTGCCGAACCCCTTGACGGTGTTGCAGCCGGACAGCGCGGCGATCGAGAACATGGCGATGAACAACAGGGCGACGTAGCGCTTCATGGGAAAAGCTCCTGGTTGATATTGGCTCC
This sequence comes from Pseudoxanthomonas sp. 22568, assembly GCF_052044485.1. Lineage (NCBI taxonomy): Bacteria > Pseudomonadati > Pseudomonadota > Gammaproteobacteria > Lysobacterales > Lysobacteraceae > Pseudoxanthomonas > Pseudoxanthomonas sp. 22568. Next base: position 109,157 of record NZ_JBQENC010000008.1, on the reverse strand, counting down.
CGGGGAGTGGCGGCGGACCTTCCCGCGCCAGCCTTCCCCTGCGGCGGCGAGTCTGATTAAAGCATGCTGCATCGGGGCTGACCAAGGCTCCGGAAAACGAAAGGGCCGGCATGGCCGGCCCTTCCGGAAGGCGCGCCTCGTCGCTGCGCCAAGGGGGTTACGACGTCAGCACTTGCCGTCCTTGCAATCCTGCGCCTTGTCTTCGACCTTCTCGCCGACCTTCTGCACGTCCTTGCCCGCGCCGGCCATGGTGTTGCAGCCGGAAAGGACCGCGGTGGAAAACATCGCCAGCATCAGCAAAGCCATCCAACGTTTCATGCTCGCCTCCTTGGTGAAATGCCTGGTGGAACGATGCTGCATCGGTGCGGCAGGCGACCCTTGCAGCGTGGTTCCACCATGGACAGCCGGCCGTTCACGGCACGTGAAAGCGGCGGGCGGCATTCAGGCATGAATAAGCCTGCGGCCGGCTTCGGTTCAGTCGCGCATCAAGGTGGATTTCCCGAACAGGCTTTCCACCAGATCGACGGTCAGCTTGGCGGTCCGGTTGCGGCGGTCCAGCACCGGATTGAGTTCGACGATGTCCAGGGAGCCCATCCGGCCGGTATCGGCAATCATCTCCATCACCAGCTGCGCCTCGCGGTAGTTCGGCCCCCCCGGTACGGTGGTGCCGACGCCCGGCGCGATGCTGGGATCCAGGAAATCCACGTCGAAACTGACATGCAGGTGGGTATCGGCATCGACGCCTTCCAGCGCCGCTTCCATGGTCCGCTTCATGCCCACTTCGTCGATGTAGCGCATGTCGTAGACATCGACCGCGTGGTCCTTGATCAGCTTCTTTTCTTCCGGATCCACCGAGCGGATGCCGATCTGCCGCACCATCGCCGGCGTGATCGCCGGGCTGTCGCCGCCCAGCCGGGTCAGCGCATCCGGGCCGATGCCGCACAGGCACGCGACCGGCATGCCGTGGATGTTGCCGGAAGGCGTGACTTCGCTGGTGTTGAAATCCGAATGCGCATCGAGCCAGAGCACGCGCAGGCGCTTGCCCTGCTGGCGGCAATGACGGGCGATGGCGGTGATCGATCCGATTGCCAGGCAATGATCACCGCCCATCATGATGGGCAGGCGTCCCTTGCCCAACTCGGCGGCGGTCGCTTCCATCAGCGCATGGTTCCAGGCCACCACTTCGTCCAGGTGGCGATAGCCGCGCACCGGATCGATCCAGGGATTCGCCGGTCCCTGCACGTTGCCGGTGTCGATCACGTCCACCCCGCGCCCGGCCAGCGCCTCGCCGAGACCGGCGATTCGCAGGGCATCCGGCCCCATCCGCGCGCCGCGGTGCCCCGCGCCAATGTCGGTGGGCACGCCTATCAGGGAAACGGGGGGAAACGTACGGGCCATCGGCAACACTCGGTGTTCTGGAAAGATCCGGAAGTCTAGTCCGATTTGCATGACCGGGCTGTGGCGCTGCAGCAGCAGCGGCGAGCCGGCCCTGTTCAATGATCCCCGTCAGGTACCGCCGCACCGCCGGCATAGCCGCTTTCTCGCAGCAACGCGTCCGGATCTTCCAGGGCGAGGATGGCCGCGATGGCCGCGCGCTTGTCGGGCTTCCGCTGGTAGTACGCACCCAGGATCCGGTGCCCAATCCAGTAACCCAGTTCCGCCGGCCAGCCTGCCGGCGGATTGCCGACATTCCACATCCAGCGGGTCGCCGCTTTCACGGCTGCCGCGTCGGGTTCCTGGCCCGGCGTCCAACGCGCCCGCATGATCCGCCGGTCGGTTTGGAATCCACGCCACAGTTCCGTTTCCCGCTCCATCGCCCAGGCATTGTCCGCGCCGGTGAGGTCACCGCCCGTAACCAATGCGGCGAAGAAGTTGGCCGCACCTTCCCGCAATGCCCATACCAGCAGATCGCGCTGGGCGGCGCTGCCTTCCTGCATCGGCGTCTGCAATGAATGGATGGTTTCGTGTGCGAACAGGTGACGCATGGACTTCTGGAAGTCGGCGGGTCCGGTGACGCCTTGGCATGCCACCTCCAGGCCGATCACCTGACTGCGCGCGTCCGCGGTTCCGCCGGAATTGGCTGCGCCGAAGACCGCGGCCACCCGTGGCAACCGGCGCCCGGGAAACAGGCTGCCGTAGGCGAGATATACCGCGCGCAGCTGTGCGTTGCTTTTCTCGACTTCCGGCAGGCAAACCTCGATCGCGTGGCGGTACCGGTCACGGTGGGCCGCGACGGCCCGTGCCAGATTGTCCGCATCGACGATGCGATCCGGGGTAAAAACTTCCACACCGAACCCCGCGCCGGACAGATAGTCCGTCTGCAAACGGGCGGCCGTGGGTGTTCCGCCGGTTTCCTTGAATACCCGTGCAAACCGCCAAGCATCGGTGGTCTCGACTTCGACCAGCAGCGGATCGTCCGTCTGCTCAGATGCGGACCTGGCGAGCGTCGCGGGAGCGGCCAGGCCTAACATCCAGCCGAGGATCAAACCCCGCGGAAGGCACCCGGAACATGTGGAGAAAGAAGACAGGCCATTCCCGGAACCCGAAGATGTGGTCGCCCTGATTCTAGTCATGGGCCGCAGGCGCTCCCGCCGCATCGCAGCAACGGTATCCGTGCAACCGTCATAAGAGATGGCCTGGTACCGAAAGACGGACGTGCTCATGGGGCGGCGGCATCAGATCTTTGTTGCAGCAGCCAGTTCCACAACGTCTCGTCGTTCAAGGCGATCGATTCCACCGCCGCATGATTGGCACCCTCATACACGGTGAGGGTCGTATTGCGCTTCAGGCTCCTGAGTCGCTCGTGCACCAGGGCGGAAACCGACAGCGGGACGACGTCGTCATCGGTTCCATGGAAAAGCCGGTAAGCGGTTTTTTCGCTGGTTCGGTTGAGGTACTGGAGGTTCGCTCCACCGGCGATGGACACAACGGCCGCAAACATGCCCGGAAACTGCTCGGCCATCGCCCAGGCACCGAAGCCGCCGCGGCTGTAGCCAATCAAATAGACACGGTTGCGGTCGATTCTCGGATTGGCCAGTACCTGTTGCAGCACGCTTTCCAGCCTCTCGATCGGATAAAGCAGTTCCTCGCTTGGATTCTGCGGAGAGAAGACAAAGAAAGGGAACTTCCTGCCATGCTCGATCATCTTAGGCAGACCGCTTGCCCTCACCTTGTCGATATCGTTGCCGCCTTCGTTGCCCCCGTGCAGCCAGACGACCAGTGGAACACGCGCTGTGGGCTCGACATGATCATCGGGCGCATACAGCAGGTAATCGAGCTCGCCGTCGATGTAGACGCGGGCCCTGAGCGCCTGTTGGCCGGCCGTCGCCGGCGCGGGAAGCCATGCCAGGAATGCGGCACCGGCAAACAGAACCAACAGGAGGCCTCTGCGGATCATTGGATTTTCCTTCATGGTTCCAGATGGCTTTGCGAGGTAAAGGATCATTGGTCAATCCCCGGAATCCGGGCCCCCGCCGCAGCCGGACAACCTTCGCATGTCGGCGCCGGGTGGTCCAACGGCCAAGCGCGCGGCATCCACATCGCTGTCGTCCTTGAGGGCCACGCCACTGTGGCCGAGCCGGGTGCTTTCGGATATCAGCCACCACAGTTTGCGTGCCGCGATATCGTGGGACAAACCATGCCGATGCACGTTGGAGATGCAGTTGCGGGCGACGTCGGTCAGTCCGGGACGGGGTCCGTGCGTCAGGTAGATGCCCAGGCTGTCGGGGGTGCTCAGGCCGGGTCGTTCCCCGATCAGCACGACTACCGCCCGGGCGCGCAGCAGGAATCCGCACTCATCGCCCAGCGCCACCCGCGCCTGATGGGCGACGACGACCGGCCCGATTTGCCAGTTGGCCGGCACATGCCGCAATAGCTCGGCGCATAACGGGGGCGCATGGCGCTCGACGGCGGTCGCGGACAGTCCGTCGGCAATCACCAGGGCCAGATCGCAATCTTTCCTGGTCGAACCGAGCGTGCGCAGCGCCGCCTCGGACACCGCCGAGAGATGCCGTCCCCGCTCCGGTCGCAGCAGATACTCGGTTCGATCATGCACGAGGGTGGTCGCTTCCACGCAATCCAGGCCAAGACGTTCAATCGCCGCGATGACCGGAGCGGCAGCGAAAGGGGCGTGTACCGCATCCCGGGCACGGGCATGGGCCAGGCCGAAATCCAGCAATTCGCGGGTCGGCAGACTGGTCCCGCTCCGGCCCAGGGCGATGCGCGCGGGACCGAAGCGGCGAAGATCGCGCCAGGGGTCGGCAATATCCATGGGTGCCCTCATGCCCCCGGGCCGGACGGCAGGAAGGCAAGCAGCCGATCCAGTGCCGCCGGCGGGTGCGTCGCCGGCAGCAGCCGGCCGTCGGCGTCGGCCAGTTGCATGCGCTGCAACCACGACTCGAACTCCGGGGCCCGCCCCAGTTTCATCGTCTTGCGCAGGTACAAGGCATCGTGGAAGGAGGTGCTCTGGTACATCAGCATGACGTCGTCGGCGCCGGGCACGCCCATCATGTAAGTCAGTCCCGCCGCGGCCAGCAGCGTCATCAGGGTATCCATGTCGTCCCCGTCCGCTTCCGCATGATTGGTGTAGCAGACGTCGCATCCCATCGGCAGGCCCATCAGCTTTCCGCAGAAATGGTCCTCCAGCCCCGCGCGGATGATCTGCTTGCCGTCGTACAGGTACTCCGGCCCGATGAAGCCCACCACGGTATTGACCAGCAACGGGTCGAACGCGCGCGCAACCGCGTATGCCCTGGCTTCGCAGGTCTGTTGGTCCACGCCGGAATGCGCCCCCGCCGAGAGAGCGCTGCCCTGGCCGGTCTCGAAGTACATGGCGTTCTGGCCGACCGTGCCGCGTCGCAGGGACTGCGCCGCGGCGTGCGCCTCGGCCAGCAGCCCGAGATCGACGCCGAAGCTGGCATTGGCGGCTTGTGTCCCGGCGACCGATTGGAACACCAGATCGACCGGTACGTCCTGTTCCATCATTCGCAGGCTGTTGGTCACGTGGGTCAGCACGCAAGACTGCGTCGGGATGTCCAGACCATGGATGATGCCATCCAGCATGCGCAGCTGATCCGACAACACGGCGAGGTTGTCGCTGGCCGGATTGATGCCGATGACCGCATCGCCCGCGCCATACAGCAAGCCGTCCACGATGGCGGCGGCGATGCCGCGCAGATCATCGGTCGGATGGTTGGGCTGGAGCCTCACGGCGAGCGTTCCCGGCAAGCCGATCGTGTTGCGGAACCGGGTCACCACGGTGCATTTGCGCGCCACCAGGATCAGATCCTGATGACGCATCAGTTTGCTCACCGCGGCCGCCATCTCCGGCGTGATTCCGGGCGCGACAGCGGCCAGTACCCGGCTGTCGGTGGTATCGGCAAGCAACCAGTCGCGGAAGCCTCCCACCGTCAGATGCGAAACCGGGGCGAAGGCGGTCGCATCATGGCGGTCCAGGATCAGTCGCGTGACCTCGTCCTGTTCGTAGGGAATCACCGCCTCCTGCAGGAAGCGCTTCAGGGGCACGTCGGCCAGGCAGAACCGCGCGGCCATGCGCTCGATCTCGGACTCCGCGGTCAATCCCGCCAGTTGATCCCCCGACCGCAACGGACTGGCCTTGGCCAGCAACTCGCGAAGATCGGCGAATTGCCAGGTGGCTCCATCCCACCCATGGCGATACTTCATGACGATCGGTCCGCCGCGAGTGCGGACTGCACGAGCAGGCTGGCTCCGCTGCGTTCGCCCAGAAAATTACCGGCGTGCACCTCCTCCAACAGGCTGGCGGCGATGTCCTGCACTTCCAGCGCATGCCGGCTGACAGCCTCGGCCTCCTGACGCGCCAGCACCAGCACGCCGTCCTCGTCGGCCAGAACGACGTCGCCGGGACTGACCACGACACCGCCGCAGGAGATCGGATGATTGAGGCGCCCGCCCCAGTCGAGCAGGCGTGTGGTCACCGGCGAGGTTCCCCGGCACCAGAGCGGAAACCCGCTGGCACGGATCTCCGCCAAGTCTGTGCAAGGGCCGTCGATGATCGCACCCACGGCGCCGGCGCGTTGCGCGGCCGCGGTGACGATGCCGCCCCAGCACGCGTGGCGATCGTCTCCCAGGCGATCGATCACCAGGACGTCGCCAGGCCGCAGCAGGGACAGTGCGTGGTGCAGGAGAGTCGAATCCGCCCCGGGTATCGACAGCGTGACGGCATTGCCGAGCATCCGCAGGCCCGGCGCCACCGGGCGGATGCCCCTGGACATCAGGCCCCAGGGAACGCCATGGCCGACGGTCGAGGTTTCCACCCGCGCCATCGAGGCCAACAGCGCGGCGGGTAGCGGATCCGGATGGGGAGCGATGCGATATCGGCCGAGTGGCATGGGTTCGTTCCTTTGCAGGGAAGTGCCGGTGTTGGTGGATGGGGACTCGGAAGGCGCGTTCACCCGGACGACTCCTGCACTTGGGCCAGCAGGCCCCGCCGCAGGAACGCCACGTCCGCGCCCACGGTGACGAATCGATAACCACGCTCCACCAGCCGTGCCACGCCGTGGCCAGGCAGGACGGTTCCGCCCAGTGCGAGGCCGCTCTCCAGGCAGCGGCGCTCGCCCTCGTGCCACAGTTCGAGGAACTCCGGGGCATCGTAGCGCCCGGCCAGATTGATGCTGGCCGACAGGTCGAGCGGTCCGAAGAACAGCATGTCCACGCCGCCGACCTTGGCGATTTCTGGAATCGCGGCCACGCCCGTTGCCGACTCGATCATCGCCACGACCAGCGTATTGTCGGCGGCATGCGCCTCGAATGTGGCCGCGTGCTCGCCCCAGCCGGCCGCGCGCGAAACGGTGTAGTGGAGCCCGCGCTTCCCCAAGGGTGGATAACGACAGGCCGCGACGAGTTGCGCCGCCTCCTCGGCGGACTCCACGTTGGGGGCGAGGATGCCCTCGGCGCCGGCGTCCAGCAGCGGCTTGATGAGCGTGCTGGCGGCGCCATCGACCCGGGCCAACATGGTGGTGTCCGAACGCCCCGCCGCGCGCAGCTGGTCCAACGCGCTGCCGGGGTTCGACGGGGTATGCTCGAGATCGATGATCAACGCGTCCAGATTGGCGGAGCACATCACCTCCGTCACCGTGGCGCTGCCCATGAACAGCCAGGCGCCGCGCGCGGCTTGCCTGTTCCTCAACTTGTGCAGGACACGATTTGGCCGCAACGACGGATTCATGGCAGGCGTCCGGATTGTCGTGGAAGAAGGGTGCGGTCATCGCCTTGGCGATGATCGAGGCAGGAGACGGCGGGAGCGTCTTTTGCGGCAGCCACGAAGTGCGCGCCGCGGGCGGGAATGCGCCCGCCGGTAACCCGCGGGACGGCGATGCGCGCGGACGACGGCTGTCCGACCCACGTGCAACCGTGGCTGCCGCAGGTCACCGGAGATGTCCGTCCATGCCGCCGCCACGAACACCGGACCCGCGCCGGAAACTGCGAGGCGGCTTCAGGATGGCCTGCGGGCGACTGCGCGGCCGGCCTCGCCGATCGAGAAGGGGACCTGTTTTGGGGATTGCTGTTGATGGTGGAACTCCGGGGCCGGAAAACGGAAACCGCACGTTCTTCCTGGCACATCAATTCGTCGCCACGGTCACCGGGGACCGGATCAACGCCGCTTGGCAGGGTCGGACTACGCGCTATGATGGCTCCGGGACGCCGCAGCGGCGGCGCTGAACCGGGGATGCGGCGCGGGAGCGGCAATGGTGCTTACGCCGGGTCCAGGGAAGGGTGGCCAGGATGCAGCGAAGAAACAGGGGTAGGCTCGTGTTGATCAGCCCGGCTGACGGAGACGGCTCGGGAGTTTGAATCCGCCAATGCCACATTGAAGGACCTGGTGGAATTGCCATGACAGGGTTTCACCATGCACCAGGTTGAACGATCACCGGCATTGCTTGACCTCGTACCGGTGGCAAGCAACATTCCCGACTGCCTGGATCAGGCACTGTCCATCGCCCGCAGGATTGGCTTCGACGCGGTCATCTACGACTTCGCACCGGTGCCCACCACGCCGGAAGGCGTGCTGATGACACCCAGCGTGGTGGAACCTTGCAACCTGCCGGCGGAAATGCGTGATCTCTGGGTCCGCCAGGGCCTCTACCAGAAGGATCCCGTGCAGGCCTTGGCGCTGAAGGGCTCCTGTCCGTTCTTCTGGTCCTACCACCGGGACGAAGCCTCCGTGTTGCAGTCCAGTCTGGACGAGACTGCGACCGCGGTGTCGACGATCCTGTGCGACTGGCGGTACTCGCGCGGGGTAACCGTGCCCCTGCATATGCCCGGCAACGGATTTGCAACGATGACCGGCCTCTGGCATGACGAGAGCTTCTCGTCGATGCGCGAAATACTGGATCTGTGCGTCATGCAGTTCGCCTATCTGGCGCATGCGGCAAACGACAGGATCTCGGGACTGTTCGGCAGGAACGAACTCACGCCTGTGGGGATAAAGCTCAGTAGCCGTGAGCGCGAGTGCATATCACTTGCGGCCCAGGGGCTTTCAACCAAGCAGATAGCCTGGAAACTCAAGCGTTCCGAATCCACGGTCGTGCTGCACCTGCAGTCGGCGGCCCGCAAGCTGGGGGGGAGGAACCGTGCACAGGCCATCGCCCGCGCCGCGCATTTCGGCTACCTGAGTACCCGATCGGATTGATGTGCCAGTTTTGAAAGATCCCCTGTCGGGCGAGGCCGAATCCGGCAGCAGCCGGCCCCGGGACGCCCATCCAGGACTACACGGCCATGCTAGCCATCCGGGTATGCAATAGAACTGTAATTTTTTGTAGTTGTGGTGGAATTCCGCGGTAGGGACTCTTGTCGCCAACGGGATTTTCCCCGGCGATGAGAGATCCGATGCCTGTTCGTGCAGCGCAATATGAAGGCCATGTGCCCTACCTGGGGCACCAGACATGGTACCGCGTCACCGGGGATCTACAGTCGGGGAAAGCGCCCCTGATTGTCGCCCATGGCGGTCCGGGCTGTACGCACGACTATCTTGAAGCCTTTACCGATCTCGCGGCGGATGGCCGCGCGGTCATCCACTACGATCAGTTGGGAAACGGGCGCTCGACCCACCTGCGCCAGGCCGATCCGGAATTCTGGACGGTTTCCCTGTTCCTGGGGGAAATGGAAAACCTGGTGCGGCATCTCGGCATCCAGGAGCGCTACAACCTGCTGGGACAATCCTGGGGCGGAATGCTGGCGGCGGAACACGCGGTGCTCCGTCCGTCGGGACTCAATGCACTGGTCATCGCCTCCTCCCCCTCGTCGTTTCCACTGTGGGTCAGCGAAGCGAAGCGCCTGCGCGCGGATCTGCCCGCCGACGTGCGCGAAGCGCTGGACCGGCACGAGGCCAGCGGCGATTACGCTCACCCGGAGTACTTGGCAGCGACGGAAGTATTTTACCGCCGCCATGTCTGTCGCCTGCCCGTATGGCCGGACGAGGTGCGGCGCACATTCGCGGCGCTTGAGGACGATCCCACCGTCTACCGCACCATGAATGGCCCGACCGAGTTCCACGTGATCGGAACCCTGCGCGAGTGGGACATCCAGTCGCGTCTGTCCGCCGTGAATGTCCCGACCCTGGTGATATCCGGCCGTTACGACGAGGCAACGCCGGCCTGCGTGGCGGCCTACGTGGAATACATCAAGGGCGCCCGCTGGGTGCTGATGGAGGAATCCGCCCACATGTGCCATGTCGAGGAGCGCGAAAAAACCATGCGGGAAGTCGCATCGTTCCTTGCTCTGCATGACGCCCCGCCCGGAGGGAACGCATGAACCAGACCGTCCGCATCGCCGCCGTCCAGCTTTGCACGGGCGTGGACGTGGCCGTGAACAACCGCAACATCGCCCGGGCGATGACCGAGGCGGCCGTCGCCGGCGCCCGCCTGGTCTGCCTGCCGGAAGCGGCAAACATTCTCCTGCCCGATGTCCATGGCTACCCAGCCGCATGTGTCCCTGAAGCCGAAGACAGCACGCTCCTGCTCTGCCGCACGCTGGCCTCCGAACTCGGCATCTGGGTGCACACGGGTTCGCTGCTGGTCCGCACCGAGGATGATCGCCAGGTCTGGAACCGCAGCCATGTGATCTCGCCGAGCGGCCATGTGGTCGCCCGCTACGACAAGCTGCATACCTTCGACGTCAAGCTGGGTGGCGCGGGTGATTTCCAGGAATCGGCCAGTGTCCGTGCGGGCGAGAATGCACCTGTCTTGGTGGAAATCGCCCCGCTCGGCCTGACCCTGGGCCTGTCGATCTGCTATGACCTGCGTTTCCCGCATCTGTACCGCGCCCTGGCCAAGGCCGGCGCGAACGTGCTGATGGTGCCGGCCTCGTTCTCGATCATCACCGGCCCGCTGCATTGGGAAACCCTGCTGCGCGCACGTGCCATAGAAACGGGAAGTTATGTCGTCGCGCCGGCGCAATGCGGCGAGCGTGCCGGCCTGCGGGTGTTCGGAAACAGTCGTGTCATCGCCCCATTCGGAGAAGTACTGGCGGGCGGCGGGGACGAGCCGGTCATCGTCCTTTCGGATCTGGATCCCGAACTCGTGGAGCGCACGCGCCAGCGCCTGCCCAGCCTCACACAGGACCGACCACTTCCCGAACCGCAGCGCATCCGTGTGCCCGACTGATGCCACGCGGTTTCCGCAAACGACGAACGTTCCTGCTTGCCGATGCAACGACAGTGCCTGGATTCCAGAAACGAGAAGCAAGCGTCGTGAACAGATTTCAAATTCCGAACCAGCGTTATTGAACCTGAACTGTCCTCGATCATGCCGTCCACGAACGTCGGCCACGCAGGGCTTTCCGTCCCACACGAATGCGGCCATTGAACCAGGTCTTTCGAGAATGCCGCGTCCCATCCCAGCCTTCCGCCAATAAAGGAACCACCCATGAACCTGTTTGTCGACGATCCGAGGGGCCTGCCGAATCCATCGCCATTGCTGCGGAAGAAGGCAGCGCTTCTCAGCTGCACGATCGCCTCGATCCTGGCGCTCGGAGCCATCCCGGCGCACGCCCAGCAGGCGGAAGACACCACCGCCGCAGGCGAAGGTACCGAGGTCAAGGAATTGGGACGCGTGATCACCAAGGGCACTCGCGAAATCAAGGACGTGACCGGTGGGGCGCTGGGCGTCGTATCCCGCCTCAACACACCGTTCTCCATTTCCGCCGTGCCCTTCGAGGCGTTGCAGGACAAGCAGCCAGCCTCGCTGTACGACGCCTTCGTCTCCGACGCCAGCGTCACCCGCCAAGCCGGCAGCGCCTATACGGGCTGGTCATCGTTCATTTCGGTCCGGGGCATCCCGATTTCCTCCACCGATGGCAGCCAGAAAATCAACGGTGTGCCGGTGACGACCTGGGGCCTGAGCCTGCCCATCGAGGTCATGGATCAGATCCAGCTCCTGAAAGGCGCCTCCGGCTTCATGTATGGCTTCACCTCCCCCGGCGGCGCGGTCAACTATGTCACCAAGAAGCCGGTTGAAGGCTTCCAGCTGAGCGCCGACATCGGCTGGACCTCCAACAACATCCTCAAGGGGCATGTGGACATCGGTCGTGGCGCGGAAGACGGCAGTGGCGTGGGATACCGGATCAACGCGGTACACGAGGATGGAACCACGTCCACCGGCACGGGGGTCAAGCGCAGTGCGTTTTCGCTCGCCCTGCAAGCCGGCATCACCGACGCCCTCAAGCTGTCTTTCGACACCATCTACCTGAAGTCGGAGTTCACCAAGCCCGCACCGATGGTGTTCCTCACCTCCTACAACCAGAGCGATCTGCCCAGCCCGAAGGGCGTGGACCGGAACGCACAGGCGTCGGAAGCCTTCGACAATCCCAGCTTCCTGTACGTGGGCGCCGCCCTGAACTGGCAACTGGCTCCGTCATGGGATGCCGATCTGAGGTTCACCCACAGCAAGACGGAGCAGGCGTATTCAAAGGGATACCTGACCCTGCTCGACGCCACCGGGCGCTATCAGGATCGCACCTTCGAGAGCCTGCAGATATACAACAATGATGCCGTCCAGTTGCTGGTCAATGGCGACCTCGACGTGTTCGGCATGAACCACAAGCTGGCCCTGGGCGCGACCATGATCAAGCAACGCGAGACGCGCGGTCTCTCCCACCAGTATCCCGGCTACCGGAACTACGGTTATCGCAACCTGTACACCCGGATGGACTTCTCCTATGCACCGATCGCCGTCGAGGACCAGAGTCGGTTCCCCAACAACTGGAACAGGCAGCAGGCCCTGTTCGTCAGCGACACCATCCAGTTGAGCCCGCACTGGCTGGCCATCGCCGGTGTCCGATTCACCCGCTACGAGCAGTCGCAGACTCAATACAGCTTCGCTTCGGCGACAAGCTATACCCGCAACACGCTCAACATCCGGACCGAGGAGACGACGCCGACGCTGGCGGTCATGTTCAAACCCCGCGCCGAAACGACCGTGTATGCCAGCTACTCCGAAGCGCTGGAACCCGGCAGCACCGTGGGCGCGCAGTATGTCAATTATGGTCAGTTGCTGGATCCCAATACCAGCAAGCAATGGGAGATCGGGTTCAAGAATGACAGCAGGACGGTCCGCTCGGCCATATCGGCTTTCAGGGTAGACCGGGGTACGGCCTACGCCAACGAAAGCAATGTGTGGGTCCAGAGCGGAATCAGCCGCTACCAGGGCCTGGACGGATCCCTGGATCTGCGCCTGGGCCAGAATCTGCAGGTAGGCGGTTCATTCGTCTGGCTGGACAAGGCCGACTATCTGAACTCCTCCTCCGCCTGGCTGATCGACAAGAAAGTGCCTGGTTCGTACCGATACAGCGGTTCGGTGCATGCGGACTATTCCGTTCCGGCGGTGGAGGGGCTTTCGTTCTCTGCCCAAGCGCGCTACACGGGTGAAACCGTCGCCTACCAGAACACCGCCAGGCTGCTCACCATCAAGACCCCAAGCTATACCCTCTACGACGTATCGGCGAAGTATCAGCAGATTGTCGGTGGCCATGCCGTCACCTATCGCGCGGGCATCAACAACCTGTTCGACAAGACGTACTGGATTGGCGGATCGGCCACCTACATGTTCCTGGGCGATCCCCGTACCTACTTCGCCAGCGTGACATTCGATTTCTGACCGGATGAAACGTCCTTCGCGTCGTCATTCCGGCGACGCGGGAGGGGGCCAGGCACGCATTCGTTGAGACCGAAACGACAGAGATGGGGCAACACATGACCGAGATGGCAATGGCAAGAGAACCGGAAAAACGTCGGGTGCTGATCCCTTTCATGGTGGCGCTGGTTCCCATCAACCTGGTCCTTTCCATCGACCGCAATGCCTTCGTGGTCGTCGCGTCCAATGTCCAGCAGGAGTTCGGATTCAATCTCGAACAGATGTCCTACCTGCTGGCATCCATCTCCTGGACCTATGCGATATTCCAGTTGCCGGCGGGCTGGCTGATCCAGAGATTCGGCTTTCGCAAGCTGATGGCGATCGCCCTTGCATTATGGTCGCTGGCGGTCGGGCTGATGCCGATGGCCACGGGGTTCTGGAGCCTGCTGCTGCTCCGCCTTCTTCTGGGCGCGGCGCAGGCGCCGGACTGGCCGAGTTCCGTGGCGGCCATATCCAGTTGGTTCCCCGCGGCGCGGCGATCCCGGTTCACCTCCATCGCCCTTTCCGGCCAGTACATCGGCCCTGTCGCCGGTTCAATCCTCACCGGAGTGCTCGCCACCCACTACGGATGGCGGAACTGTTTCTATGCCTATGCCATTTTCGGATTCATGCTGTGCGCCATCTGGTGGGCGTTGACGCGTCAGGACGACGCCGCGGGAGAGAAGGGGCAGGAGCAACCGCGCCCCGGCTCGGCGGGCTCGGAGCTTCGGCAAATGCTTTCCACCCGGACAACCTGGGTGATGTCGTCCTTCTACTTCTGTCTCGTCAGCGTGCAGGCGTTTTTCCTGAGCTGGCTCCCGATCTACCTGACCAAGGAGCACGGACTCTCGCTCAGCACGTCGGCCTGGTACACGGCGATGCCATGGTTGACGCTGTATTTCAGCGTTACGCTGTATGGATTCATCGCCGAAGCCATCATCAGGCGCAGTGGTTCGCTCAGAATGGCCAGACTGCCGGCAGCCATTGTGGGCCTGGTGATGGGTGGCATCTCGCTCGCTCTGGTGCCCTGGATCAGCAATATCGGTTGGGTGATGGTGACCTTGTGCTGCTCGCTGTTCGGAGTCGGCCTGGTGCAGGGAATGGTCTGGTCGACCATCCAGGACATAGGCGGCCAACGAACCGCGCTGCTCGCCGGGTGGACTTCGTTCTGGGGCAATCTGAGCGCGGGTCTGCTGCCCATCATCATGGCGTATCTCGTCAATTGGTCGGGCGAGTGGAAGTACGCCCTTCTGGTTCCGCTGTTCTTCAGCGCAATAGGCATCGGGCTGGTTTTCCTGGTGAAGTTTCCCTCCGGCAATGTTCGCGTCGAAGGCTTTTCATAGCCACTCCAGGAACATGATCGCGTCGAGCCGCACATCCAGCAATCCCCGGTGACGCACCGAAGAACGGCGGCAGGCCCCCCGCGCTGCCGGCTTGCAACGTCCGAGAATGAAATGGAGAGTAGGCCGTGCTGACCTGGCTCGGATTCGGAATGGTCGCCACCTTCATGGCGCTCATCATGTCAAAGCGGCTTTCCCCGCTAGTGGCGTTGATCACCGTTCCCATCGTTTTCGCCATCGTCGCCGGCGCCGCCCTGCCGGCGCTGGGTGCCATGATGCTGGATGGCATCAAGACACTCGCGCCCACGGGCGTGATGCTGATGTTCGCCATCCTTTACTTCGGCATCATGATCGATGCCGGCATGTTTGATCCCGCGGTCCGATGCATCCTCGGGCTGGTAGGCGGAGATCCGCTGAAAATTGTCCTCGGCACCACCGTTCTGGCCGCATTCGTCTCACTCGACGGTGATGGTTCGACGACCTACATGATCACCGTGGCCGCCATGCTGCCCCTGTATCGAAGGCTTGGACTTGATGCGCTCAACTTGACCTGCATGACCATGCTCGCAGGTGGCGTGATGAACCTCACGCCGTGGGGCGGGCCGCTGGCGCGTGCGGCCAGCGCATTGCATGTGGATCCCGCAGAGGTGTTCGTTCCGATGATTCCGTCGATGGTGGTGGGCATGGCCGGGCTGTTTGGCCTTGCCTATGTCCTCGGCAACCGTGAACGCAGGCGCCTGGGCATCCTCGTACTGCGTAATCCGCGCGGAATCCCGGTCAGTGCGCCGCCGTTGCCGGAGGAGAGCTCATCCGAACTCAAGCGACCTCGCCTGTTGTGGTTCAACGTCATCCTGACGGCCACCCTGATGGTGTGTCTGGTGGCGGGAGTGCTTCCACTTCCCGTCCTGTTCATGATCGGGTTTTCCGCCGCCGTCATCCTCAATTATCCCTGCGTGGTTCTCCAGCGTGAGCGCATCTCGGAACATGCCAGGAACGCTCTTCCGGTCGTAGCCGTGATTTTTGCCGCCGGCGTGTTCACCGGAATCCTGTCGGGGACCGGCATGGCGAAAGCCATGTCCGACAGTTTCCTGGCGATCATTCCGGATTCGTGGGGCCCGTATCTGGCCACCATCACCGCGCTGGCCAGCCTGCCCTTCACATTCTTCATTTCCAACGACGCCTTCTACTACGGCGTTCTACCCGTCATCTCCCAGGCCGCCCAGGTCTACGGCATCCAGCCCGCCGAGATGGCGCGAGCATCATTGATCGGTCAACCGGTGCACCTACTCAGTCCTCTGGTGCCGTCGACCTACCTGCTGGTGGGGCTTGCGGGGGTGGAGTTCAGCGACCATCAGAAGTTCACCCTCAAATGGGCGATCGTGATCTGCCTTCTGATGATGGCGACCGCGCTCATCTGTCTGGCATTTCCCTTCCGGACGTACTGATTCTCGTCGGCAACCACGGCTTGGCACGATGGACAGGGCATTGGCAGCCCTCCCCCGGTACGGTCCTCGCCGCCAAGTCTTGGCGCATATCCACCAAGCCAGCGCGATGGCTTCAGACCTGGCATCCGCAGACAACCTTGACCTGAGCCTGGCTTGCCCTTCACGTTCCCAGCCCTGGACCCTAGCGCGCAAAAAATTCCGCCTTTTCGCGGGCTTATCGTGGATCCAGGATCTGGCTGGAGGCCATGTAACAACAAAATGGTGCCGCTTATCCGAATCGAACGGATGACCTACCGCTTACAAGGCGGTTGCTCTACCAGCTGAGCTAAAGCGGCACGGAGGGCCGGCGTTGCGCCGGTCCCGGGATTCTACCGCAGTGCGGCAGGGCAGTCCTGCGGCTGCACCGGAACGCCGGCCAACGGGCGCAGCGCCATGGCGGTGGTTCCGGCCGGGGCGGCGACGTCCAGCCACCAGCGCGACGGGCCCTCCTCGCCTATCGCATGGACGCGGGCGGGAAAACCAGCCGCTGCGAGTTGTGCCTGGCGCCGCCCGGCGCCTTCCCGGCTGCGGTAGCGACCCAATGCGATTCCGTTGGTTTCCTCTCCCTGGTTGATCACCAGGAAATCGTCGAAGCCCGCCGCCCCGATGCGCTGCGCCATCGCCACCGCTTCCTCGCGGCTGGCCATTGGCGGCAGCGAGACCCGGTAGCCGCTGGCGCCCTTCCCCGGCATTTCCCGTGGAATCGCGCGGCCGACCGTCGGGTCAATCCGGCCACGCGCGAGATCGGCGGCGGCCCGCTCGGCGAACGGACCGGCGCGGAAACAGGCCCGCGCGGCGGTTGGCGGCGCGGCCGGCGCGGCGGGCGAAGACGGCGGCGTGGTGGCGGTGACGGCCGCCTGCGGTGCGGCCGATGACGGCACCGTGGATTCCACCAGTTCCAGCCTGGTCACTCCCGCCGGCACTTCCGGCAATGGCGACGCGGCGGGTTCGGGGCGGGTGAGCCACCAGGCGGCCACGCCCAGGTTGAGGACGGCCAGCAGGACGATCAGGGCGCGAATCAGCATGCGGGGATTCTATCCATGACGGTCACGCCGCCACATCGGCGGGGCGGCCGGCCTTCGCCCATTGCGCCAGGCCCTCCAGTACCAGCGGCGGGGCGAACTCCGCTTCAGGCAGGCAGGCGCGCAATGCCTCGGCGCCACCACCGTGCAGCAGCAACGCCGGCGTCTCGCCGAGTTCGCGGGCGGCCAGCCGCAGGCTGCGTTCGATCAGGCCCAACGCGGCGCCGTCGCAACCGGACGCCAGCGCGTCCTCGGTATCGTCGGCGAACTCGCGGTAGATGCCGCCCTGCGCCGGCAACTGCGCGGCGGCCTGATGCAGCCCGGCGCGCATCAGCGCGGGCGAAGGCGCGATGCGCCCGCCCCGGTGCAGGCCGCGTGCGTCCAGAAGATCGATGGTGATGGCGGTGCCGACGCCGGCGATCATCCACGCGCGCGCGCCGCGGGCATGCGCCGCGACCATCGCCAGGAACCGATCCACGCCCAGCTTCTCCGGCCGTGCATAGGCGATGCGCACGCCCGCGAACGCGGCCTGCGTGCGGGCGAGTGAAATGCGCTGGAATCTTTCGGTCAGTACATCGATGACGGCCAGGGTCAGCGCTGGCGACGCCACGCTCGCCAGGCAGGCCGAATCCGCCGTGGCCGGCAAGTGCCGCCGCAGCGCTTCGGCGAACCCACGCTCGTCATGGCCGAACGCGATCACCTCGCCGGGACGTCCCTCGCCATCCAGTTGCGTGCACTTGAGCCGCGAGTTCCCCAGATCAAACAACCATTGCGTCATTGCGCCCTCACACTGATTTCCCCGGCATGCACGTTCTCCCAGGCGCCATCGATCAGGACGCGCAATGCGCCGTCCTCGGCCAGCCCGCCGGCGACACCGTGGCGTGTCTGCCGCGCTCCATGTATCGCCACTTCCCTCCCGGCCAGCACGTCCAGCGACGCGAAGCGCGGCAGGAACGGGGCCAGGCCATCGCGATCGAACCGGTCCAGCGCCGGCAGCAGATGCGACAGCAGCGCCGCCGCCAGTGCGTTGCGATCCGGCGCGGTGCCGCCCAGCGCGGCCAGATCGATCCAGGGCTGGTCGATGCCGGCCGCGAACGTCGCCGGCATGCGCACGTTGATGCCGATGCCTATGATTGCCCGGACCGGGCCGCCGTGTTCGCCGCCGCCTTCGACCAGCACGCCGCCCAGCTTGCGGCCGTCCACCACCAGATCGTTGGGCCATTTGAGCCCGGTGCCGGCGAAGCCCAGCGCGCGCAGCGCCTCCGCCACCGCGACGCCGGTGACCAGGCTGAGTCCGCCCAGCCGCGCCAGCCCGCCGGAGAAATGGCGTGCCAGCGACAGGTAGAGGTTGGCCGCGACCGGCGACGCCCATCGGCGCCCGCGCCGTCCGCGCCCGCCGGTCTGCTGTTCGGCCAGCAGCGCGCTCGCGCCCTGGGAGGGGGTATCCCGGCGCAACAACTCGCTGTTGGTGGAATCAAGCGACCAGGCCACTTCCAGCGCCGCCAGGCCATCGCGACAACCGGGCTCCAGCGCCTGGCCGATGGTCCCGGCATCCAGCAGGTCCAGCGGCCCGGCCAGGGCATAGCCGCGGCCGGCCTTGGCGTCGATGCGCACCCCCGCCTCGCGCAGGGCTTCGATGCGCTTCCACATGGCGGCGCGGGTCAGGCCGGCGTCCCGGGCCAGCGCGTCACCGGACACGGGACCGGCCTGCAGCCGCCTCAGCAGTTCGCGTTCGGCACTCACCGCGGCTCCCGACCGCCCAGGGCGTGGGGAAAGGAGGCATCGGGGGCGGCGGCGGACAGGCATGACATGGCGTCATTATGCCGGGGCCCGCCAAGCCCGCTCCGGGGCCGCTCCCGGCAGGCTTCGCCGCGCCCCGGCCTGTTCAGACCGTCATCCCGGTTTCCGGCTATATTCAGCAGGATGGCCGCCGCCTCGGTCGCCATCCGACAGGAGTCCTCCGATGCTTCGCGCCAGCTTCATCGTCCTGCTGACCTGCATCTGTGCGCCGGCGATGGCGCAGAACGGCCGCGTGTTGTCGACCGTCAGCGCATCGGCTTGCCAGGAAATCGCCGACAAGGCCAACGAAGCATCCCCGCCCAGCGAAGCCGCCACGCGCGCCGCGCGCGCGTCGGTGCGCGACAAGTATGCGCCCGCGACCACGTCATCGTCCGGCGGCACGCTGCCGGTGGTGGGCAGTCGTGGCGGCGGCGGCGAGGATGAAAGCGATCCAAGCCCGGTGCTGCCGCGCCCGCGCGCACCGAAATGGCACAGCTTCCTGCCGGGCATGTTCCGCTGACCAGTGTTGCGACTGCTCCGGCGGTTCCGTCCGCCTGCTCCCATCGATGACGAGATCTGGCAACGCATCTGCCGCGATACACCGTGGATCGCGCGGCTCGACGACGTGCGCCGCTGGCGCCTGCGCGCACTGACCGCGCGCTTCCTGCACGAAAAGACCATCACTCCACTGGGTGAGTTGTCGCTCGATATCCAGCAGTGCACCCAGCTGGCCGCGTTGTGCTGCCTGCCGCTGCTTGAATTCGGCCATCGCGGCTGGCGCGGCTGGTCGCAGCTCATCGTCTATCCCGAAGCCTTCCGCGTGCACCGCAGCCACACCGACGCGGCGGGCGTGCAACACGAATGGGAAGACGATCTGGCCGGCGAATCCTGGGATGCCGGCCCGCTGATCCTGTCGTGGGCGGACGTGCAGGCGGACCTGGCCGAACCCGACGCAGGTTTCTGCGTGGCCGTGCACGAAATGGCACACAAGCTGGATGCGCTCGACGGCGAGATGGACGGGACGCCTCCACTGCCCGGCGACTGGCGCCGCCGCTGGGCGCAGGATTTCCAGCGTGCCTACGATCAGTTGTGCCAGGAGGTGGATACCGGCCGCGAGACCCGGATCGACGCCTATGCGACCGAAGGCCCGGACGAATTCTTCGCGGTGGCCACCGAATACCACTTCTCCGCACCACGCCTGCTGCGCCAGGCCATGCCCGACGTGGCCGCACACCTGCGCCGGTTCTATGGTCCGCCGCCGGAATGGTGACCGGCGGGTCGCCGCGCACCGTGCGGCGGATCAGAGTCCCTGCGGCAGGGTGACCACGAACTGCGCGCCGCCCAGTTCCTCCGAACGTCCCACCTGCAGCTCGCCGCGGTAGTCGCGGATCAGGTCCTGCACGATCGACAGGCCGATGCCATGGCCATGCACGCGCTCGTCGCCGCGCACGCCACGCTGGAGGACGACCGGGATGTTCTCCTCGGTGATGCCGGGGCCGTCATCCTCCACCGACAGGTAAAGGCCGGCGCGCCGCTGCGGTGCCGCGGGCAGCGGGCGCACGGTCAGCAACACGCGCGAACGCGCCCACTTGAACGCGTTCTCCAGCAGGTTGCCCATCAGTTCCTGCAGATCGCCGGTCTCGCCGTAGAACCTCGCCTGCGGATCGATTTCGAATTCGCACAGCACGCGCTTGCCGGCGTAGACCTTCTCCAGGCCGCTGACGATCTCTTCCGCATGCGGTTCGATCGGCACCGGCGCGGAGAACAGTTTGTGGCCGCTGGAGGCCGCGCGCGCCAGCTGGTAGGACACCAGTCCATTCATGCGCTTGAGCTGGTTGTCCAGTTCCTCCCGCAGCGAAGCCTCGCCGCTGCCGCTGTCGAGCTGGGTGCGCAGCACCGCCAGCGGCGTCTTCAGGCTGTGCGCGAGATCGGCCAGGGTATTGCGCTGGCGCTCCAGGTTCTCGCGTTCGCTCTCGATGAAGGCGTTGATGCTGTCGGTGAGCGGTTCCAGTTCGCGCGGATGGCGTTCGCTCATGCGGTCGATCTGTCCACCCTGCACGCGGGTCAACTCGGTGATCACGCGCCGCAGCGGACGCAGGCTCCAGCGCAGCACCGCCATCTGCAGCAGCAGCAGGATGAAGCCGGCGCTGCCCAGGTACACCCACAGCGCGCCGCGGAACACGCGCATCTGCGCGTTGAGCGCCTGCGCGTCCTCGAGGATGTAGATGCTGTAGGGAAACTCCGCATCCGGGCCGCGCTCGGCCCAGACGAAGCCCACGCCATAGCGGTAGACCTGGCTCTCGCTGCCGTCGGCGCGACGGAACGTGACCGGACCGTCGAAGGCTTCCTCCAGCGGGCCGAGCATCGGCGACGCCGGCAGCACCGGCCCGAGGGTGGAGTTGGAGCCCCAGCGGTCGTTGGGCAGGATCACTTCCGCATACAAGCCGCTGTCGGGCATCTCGAAACGCGGATCGGGCGTGTCGAACGGCGGGATCAGCGCACCGCCGCGGGTGAAGTCGATTTCGTCGGTGTACTTGAGCGCATAGGCTTTCAGGCGCTGGCGCAGGTTGTCCTCGGCGGTGGCGATGAACGCGCGATCCAGCGCGTAGCCCGCCAAAGCGAGAAAGGCCACCAGTCCGAGACTGGCGGCCAGCAGTTGGCGGGCACGCAGTGATCGCGGGCGCCAGCCGTCGAACGGCGCGCGCCGCGGCCTGGCCGAGGGTTCGGCGCCCGCCGGGGACGCCATCAAGCCTCGTTGGTGCGCGGGATGGCGAAGCGGTAGCCGCGTCCGCGCACGGTCTCGATCGGCTTCAGTTCGCCTTCCGGATCCAGCTTCTTGCGCAGGCGGCCGATGAAGACTTCCAGCACGTTGGAGTCACGATCGAAATCCTGCTGGTAGATGTGCTCGGTCAGGTCGGCCTTGGAGACCAGTTCGCCGGCGTGCATCATCAGGTATTCCAGCACCTTGTACTCGTAGCTGGTCAGGTCGACGTTGCTGCCATTGACGCTGACCGTCTGCGCGGCCAGATCCAGCGCGACCGGACCGCACTCCAGGGTCGGCTTGCTCCAGCCGGCGGCACGGCGCAGCAACGCATTGACGCGCGCCAGCAGTTCCTCGACATGGAACGGCTTGACCAGGTAGTCGTCTGCGCCCTGCTTCAGGCCCTCCACCTTGTCCTGCCAGCTGGAACGCGCGGTCAGGATCAGGATGGGGAATTTCTTGCCCTCGTCGCGCAGGGCCTTGATCAATTCCATGCCCGACATCTTGGGCAGGCCGAGGTCGATGATGCCCACGTCAAACGGGACTTCGCGGCCCATGTACAGGCCTTCTTCGCCGTCCTGGGCGGCGTCGACGGCAAAGCCTTCGCGCTTCAGACGGGCGGCCAGGGTTTCGCGCAGGGGGGCTTCGTCTTCGACCAGCAAGATACGCATGGACTCTCCTTGGAATGCGGGCGGCACCTGGGCCGCCACGAGCTTACGAGTGATTCTACGTAAGACTACGGTTGAGGTGGGTTATCACTACGTGCAGACGCGGGCGCCTGTTCGCCTTCTCCCCCACGCGACGGCGTGCGGCGGCGGCTGCCGCCGGCATCGTCCATGTAACGCACGCGGCCACGCTCATCGATCACTTTCATGCGATTGATGTCCCGGCCATCGAACGGCACGCGTTCGGCGCTCAGCACGCGGATGCCGGGCTCGCGCTGGGCGCGGCGCACGGAATCGGACAGCGAATTGTGGTTGTTGTCGCGGGCATCGTTGGAACGGGGAGACCCCTGTTCGCGCTGCCCCGAACGCTCGCCACGATCGTCATGTCCCCGGCCCTGTCCCTGGCCCTGTGCCTGCGCCCGGGCGTCGGCCACGACCACCATGCCGGCCAGCGCCAGCAGTGCCACGAACGCGATGGAAGAAAGTGTGCGATGCATAACGGAATCGTAACGGATCTCGGCTTCCCAAACTGAACGGAACCCGAAACCACTTCTAGACCAATGGACGCAAAGTCTTGGCTCCGGGCAGTGAATCCGGTCTGAACTTATCCACAAGCCTGGCGCCACCGTTCAGCTTACGAACGGTCAGAAAATCTCGCCGACACAACATCTTAGCGAGCCCCCACCGGCCTCGACGGCGGCCAGCGGGACGTCGCGCACGACGAACCCGGCCTGCGCTTCCAGGCGCCGGCGGGTATCGGCGGAAAGCGCCCGGGCCGCCCGTTCGCTCATCCAGACGCTGTCCGGGCGCAGCGCGATCGCGTTGGCGGCGAACGCGGCTTGTTCGTCCGGTGACAGGGCGATGGCCAGTGGCCCGTAGAGTTCGCCCAGGGCGGCCGGCACGCGCGGGTCGGCAAAGCCCGGCGCCGCGGACAGGACGGCACGCCCGGCCAGTACGGCCAGCACGACATTGGTGTGGTATTCGCCCGGGGCCAGGTCGAACATCAGGGTCGCGCGCAGGCCGAACGCTTCGTGCATCAGCGCCGCGCCGCTTTCGTCGCAACGTTCGGACAGGCCGCAGAAACCCAGCCCGCGTGCGCGATCGATGACCAGCGCCCCGGTCAGCTCGCAGGGATGGGGCTGGATGGACAGGTCGATTTCCCGGTAACCGAGGGTGTCGCGGAAGAAGCCGCGGATATCGCCCCGCTCCGCCTCGCGCCGCCTGACCTCGTGGCGCATGCGGCCGACGATCAGGCGCCCGGGCGCGGTCGCGAACACGTTGTTGGGGAACACCGCGTCCGGCGTCCGCGGATTGCCCGGAAAGGCGATCACCGGCAACTCGGCGGACAGCGCGCGATGCAGCGCGCGGTGTTCGTCCAGTGCGGCCGGCGCATCGAAGCCGGCGGCATCGGCCATGTAGCGGTTGTCGCGCGCCGACTCGTCGGCACGGACGAACCCCTCCGGACTGACCAGGAAGGCGGCGCGCGCGGTGGCGGGCCCGAAGTCGGCGGCGCTGGCGCGGGCCAGACGCAGGAACTCCGGAATATCGCGGGTGAGCATCGCGGGTCGCCCTCAGGCGGCCGGCTGCAGGCGCGATTCCGTCGCCGCGAGCGCGCGCTCCAGCAGCGACCAGTCGGCCCCCGGCCGATGCGCACCCTCGCTCAGGATCTGGCGGAACAAGCGCCCGCCGGGCTGGCCATGGAACAGGCCCAGGACATGGCGGGTCACGTGCTTGAGCGCGACGCCCGCCGCCAGCCGGCTTTCCACGTAAGGACGCAGCGCGCGCAGCAGCTCGGTGCGGCTGCGCAATGGCGCCCCCCACAGCGAGGCTTCCAGTTCATGCAACAGATACGGCTCGTGATACGCGGCGCGGCCCAGCATCACCCCGTCGCTGTGCCGCAGGTGCGTTTGCACGTCGACGACGGTGCCGATGCCGCCATTGACCGCCACGGTCAGATCGGGGCGCTCGCGCTTGAGCTGGTAGGCCCAGTCGTAGCGCAGCGGCGGGATCTCGCGGTTCTCCTTCGGCGACAGGCCCTGCAGCCAGGCCTTGCGCGCATGCACGAAGAACGTCGTGCAGCCCGCGTCCGCGACGGCTTCGACGAACGCCCGGAAGCGATCGTAGTCCTCCAGTTCATCCACGCCCAACCGGCACTTCACCGTCACCGGAATCGCGACCGCGGCGATCATCGCCGCCACGCTGTCGGCCACCAGCGCCGGTTCCTTCATCAGGCAGGCGCCGAAGCGGCCGGCCTGCACGCGATCGGAAGGACAGCCGACGTTGAGGTTGACCTCGTCGTAGCCCCATTCCTCGCCGATGCGCGCGGCCCGCGACAGCAGGTCCGGCTCGCTGCCGCCCAACTGCAGCGCGACCAGATGCTCGACGGGGTCGAATCCCAGCAAGCGATCGCGATCGCCGTGGATTACCGCCTGCGCATGCACCATCTCGGTGTACAGCCGCGCATGCGGCGACAGCAGCCGATGGAACACGCGGCAATGCGAATCGGTCCAGTCCATCATTGGCGCGACGGACAGGGTCACGCCTTCCCTGATATCGGGACTACGGGGCTTTGCCCCTGTCGGGACGGCGGTTTCCAACGGCATGCTCGGCTTGTTTCCAGTGGGGTCTGCGGACATCCAGGCCGCCTGATGGACAGTCCGGGACGCGGGTCCGCGGCCGCCAGGCGCCTGCCGGGCCATTATCGCCCATGTCGTGGCGGCGGCCCGAACTCCTCCCACATCCCTGTCCAGCGCCGTCCGCGCCGGTTCAGACCGCAGTGCCGCCGATTTCCCGTGAGGGCGTGCGGCCTACCCGGCGACCGCCGGCCCATCGGTGTTGATCGACTCGGCGGTGACCACCCAACGCGCGCCGTTCCATCGCCAGGTGACCAGGTGCTTGCCCTTGACCCGCATCGTCCGTCCCCCGGACAGGACGGTCGCCTCGAACTCGCCCAGTTCGTAAGCCATGTCGCCGGATGCCGCAATGATGATCTCCGTGGGCCGGAACCTGGCCGAGTATCCCGGCGTATCCAGGCGTTCCCGGAACCACGCGCGGATCGCCGCCTTGCCGCGGATCAGTGGACTGCCATGGGTCAGGAACGCCGCGTTTTCGTCGTAGTTCTCCATCACCCGGTCCAGGCGGCCGGCGTAGAGATCCTCGGACCATCGGACGTCGGTCGCGCGGATCGCCGCCTCGGCCTCCCGGGCCATTGGCCCGTCCGCCGCGGGGGCGGGGAGACTGGCAATGGACAGGCACAGGAGCGAAGCGAAGAGCAGCGCGGATTTCATGCGCATCATCCGGCCTGGCCTTCGGCCTTGCGGCCGAAATAGGAGATCTTGTTGACGATCTTCCACTCGTCGCCGACCTTCAGCAGCAGGAAATAGTCGGTGATCACGACCGCGCCATGGTCCAGGGTGATGCGGGCGGTACCGGCGCTCCCCGAGGCATCCATGAAATCGATGGTGCGCACGCGCGATGCCTCGTCTGCCGCGGCCTTGCCCTTGAAGAACGCGCAGAATTCGTCCAGCGTCAGCGAGGTGACCTTGCCGTCGCGCACGCTCTCGATCCGCGCGCTCGGCAGGAACGCCTGGCGCATGTGGGACGCCTCACCGGTGGCCTGGCCGCGGAAGTAGTGATTGATCGCCTGTCGCATGCCCGCCTGCGCGGCGGGATCCTGTTGCGCCGCCGGATGGGCAGCGGGTGCATCGGCCGGCAGCGCGTGCGCGCCCGCGGTCAAGGCAAAGAGGGCACCCGCGAGCAAGCTTCGAAACCGCGGCTGGTTCATTGCACGTCTCCTTGGGAATGTCCGTGCAGACTGACGGGCGGGGCGTCCGCGGACAATGGCGCCCACCGCGGATTCCGCACGCTTCGGCGCAATGCCTCCGAGCACGCGCCTCGGGCACGTGTTACTTGAACAGGGCGAGCCGGTCGCGGTAGCTGCGCGAGAGCTTGAGTTCCTGCCCGCAGTCCAGGGTCAGGAAATACTCGCCGTTGAGGTGCGGACGCAGCGAGCTGACCCGTCCGGCGTTGACCAGGGTCGAGCGATGGATGCGTGGAAACCGGGTCGGATCCAGCCGTTTCTCCAGTTGTCCGAGCGTTGCACGCAGCACGTGGGTGTCGCGATCCGTATGGATGCACAGGTAATCGCCCGCCGCATCGACCCAGCGGATGCTGCTCCTCGGCAGCCGCAAGGTGCGCGCGCCATCGCGGATCGCCAGCGGCGTGTCCGCATCGCGCAACACCTGCGCGCCGCCGGCGTCCAGCGCCTCGTCCAGGGTCAACGCGGGCCGGCCGCTGAGCGCGCCGAGCAGACCCAGCAGCCGCGCGCGATGATCGCTGGCATCACGCTGATCCAGCGCCTCGCGCACGCGGAACAGGGCCTGGTGCAGGCGGCTGTCATCCACCGGCTTGAGCAGGTAGTCCACCGCGCTGGCCTCGAAGGCATTGAGCGCGTAGTGGTCATAAGCGGTGACGAACACCACCAGCGGCATCTGCTGCGCCGGGATCGCGCGCAGGGCCGCGAAGCCGTCCAGGCCTGGCATCTGCACGTCGAGGAACAGCAGATCCGGCGCGTGCTCCGACACCGCGCGCACCGCCGCGGCGCCATCGCCGACCTGGCCGACGATGTGGATGTCGCGTTCGCCGGCCAGGCGCAGTTCCAGTCCGCGCCGCGCCAGCGGCTCGTCGTCGGCGATCAGGGTCCGGATCATCTGTTCACTCGCAGCTCGTGGCATGGTCACTCCCGTGGCGCGCCGCCGGTTTCGAACGGCAGGGTCATCGTCACCATGAACCCGCCCTCCTCGCGGTTGCGGACATCGAAACTCTGTTGCGCGCCGTACAGCACGCGAAGCCGATCGCGGGTATTGGCCAGGCCAACCCGGTTGCCGCGCGGCGCGTTGTCGGGGGGCACGCCCCCGTGATCGAGCGCAGGCCATCCCGGACCGTCGTCGACGACCGACAATCTCAGGCGCTCCCCCTGGCGCGAGGCGCGCAGGCCGATCGTGCCGCCTTCCACCCGCTTGGCCACCGCGTACTTGATCGCGTTCTCCACCAGCGGTTGCAGCAGCAGGCTTGGCAGCAATGCCAACCAGCAGGCCGGTTCTATCTCGATCTCCAACCGCAGGCGCTCAGCGAAGCGGGTCTTCTCGATATCCAGGTACAGGCTGATCGCGTCCAGTTCCTGCTTCAGGGTCACCCGCTGCATGGGATCGTTGTCGAGCGAGTGGCGCAGGAATGCGCTCAACCCCTGCACCATCCGGTTGGCGGTGGCGTTGTCGCGGTCCAGCACCAGGGTGGAGATGGCGTTGAGGGTGTTGAACAGGAAGTGCGGGTTCAGCTGGTAACGCAGCATCTTCAGTTGCGCCTGGTGGGCCGTCGCGGTCGCCGCCAGCGCCGCTTCGGTCTGCATGCGCAGCTTGCGCCAGGTGGTCATGACCAGATAGAGGCTGGTCCAGCCCACCACCACGTAGAGTTGTCCGATCACGTAGGTGTAGTAACCGAACCGGGTGAAGGGCAGGCAGTGACCGCACCACCCCAGATCCGTGACGAGTTTGAAGGCCAGCGCCATCGCCGCGGCGATCAGCAACACCGGCACGATCATCAGCAGGGCCACCCGCGCCGGCGGCCGTTCGGCGCAGGCACGCAACAGATAGCGCAGGCCGAGCGTGCCGAGGCATCCGGTCATCGCGACCGCGAGCAGCACGGTCCAGTACTCGGCGGGCTTGCCGTTGGCGAGTGCGGAGAAATAGTTGACCAGGAACACCCCGCCCCAGCCGCCAAGATGCAACCACCAGAACAGCGCGCTCCCGGAGCGATGCGGCGAAGGCGTCCGCTCGCCAAGTGGTGGCGTGGAATGGCGGTGAGCAGCGGAATCCTGAGTCATGGTGCGCGCGGTGCAACCCGGTGGACAGGATAGGCCGTGTGGCGCGGCCGGTTGGCGGACGCGGCTCGGTTCGGCGCGCGCCGGGAACGTTCCGGCGCAAACGCGGGCCCGGACATCCCGGCAATGGCTAGCCTGATCGACGACACGGGAAGACCCTCCTCAATCCGACGCGCGTCCGGCATGGGCGGCGAGGCACCATACCAAAGGAGTCATCGATGCTGTTCGAACTGGTACTGGCCGCGGGCATGGCGACGGCCCCCGTGGAAGCAATCGAAGCGGTCCCGGTCGCCACCGGACTCCGGCGTCCCTGGTCGATGGCGTTCCTGCCCGAAGGGGACTTCCTGGTCAGCGAGAAGGAAGGTGGGCTGATGCGAATCAGCCCGGATGGCGCGAAACACCCCATCGCCGGCATGCCCGACGATCTCGTCGACGACTTCCAGGGCCGCGGCGACAACAGCGGCCTGTTCGACGTGGTGCTGCATCCGGATTTCGCCGGCAACCGGCGCATCTACTTCACCTATGCATCGCAGGGCGCGGACGGCTTGACCACGCATCTGGCCACCGCGCGCCTGATCGACGATCGCCTGGCCGACGTGCGTCCGCTGTTCGCCGCCACCCCGCGTTCGGCCGAGCGCTTCCACTACGGCGGCGGCTTGCTGATCGATCGCCAGCGCCATCTGTACCTGACCGTCGGCGAGCGTCATTTCCGCGAAGGCGACAATCCGCCGTTGCCGGTGGCGCAGGATCCCACGGACAGGCGCGGCAAGATCTATCGGTTCACCCTGGACGGCGAGCCCGTGCCTGGCAATCCGGATTTTGGCGCGAATGCGGTGCCCGGTCTCTATGCGCTCGGCATCCGCGCCGCGCAGGGACTGGCGCAGGCGGCGGACGGACGCATCTGGATGTCCGAACATGGCACCCATCGCGGCGACGAGGTCAACGTGCTGCGTCCGCGCGCCAACTACGGCTGGCCGGTGCACACCTCGGGCCGCTATCGCACCACCGGCTACCGGCCGCAGACGCTGCCCGGGGCGATCTACACCGCGCCCGCATGGACCTGGACCGATCGCACCGTCGCGCCCACCGGCCTGGTGATCTACAGCGGCTCGCAGTTTCCGGAATGGCGCGGCGACATGATCCTCGCCGGACTGTCCACCGGCAGCCTGATGCGGCTGGACCTGGAGGGCGATCGCGTGCTCGGCGAGGAAGTGCTGCTCAGCGGAACCCGCCTGCGCAACGTGAAACAGGCGCCGGACGGCACGCTGTACCTGTTGACGGATGAGCCGGCGGGACGGCTGCTGCGGCTGGAGCGTCGTCCCTGACGCCTGCGTCCCGGTTGCCTTCGCGCGGTGGCCGCGTCAGTGGCCACCGTCGATGAAACGCAGGCCCACGCCCGGCTCGGTGGCGATGTAACGCGGCGCGGAAGCGTCGTCGCCGATCTTCTGGCGCAGCTTGCCGACCAGGATGCGCAGGTAGTGGGTGTCCTGCTGGTGGGTGGGGCCCCACAGTTCGCGCAGCAATTGCGGCTGGGTGACCACCCGACCGGCATGGCGCAACAGCAAGGACAGCAGGGCGAATTCCTTGCGGCTCAACGCCAGCGGCTCGCCGTCCAGGGACACCTCGCGCCGGGCCAGGTCAACATGCAGGCGGCCATCATCGAACACCACCGGTGCCTCCACCGTCGCGCCCGCGTGGGCACGCAGCAGGCCGCGGATGCGCGCCATCAGTTCCTGCACGCCGAACGGCTTGGTCACGTAGTCGTTGGCGCCCGCGTCGAGCGCGGCCACCTTCTCCTGCTCGCCCGCGCGCACGGTCAGCATGATCACCGGCACCTGCGAGAATCCGCGGATTTCGCGCAACACCTCGTGGCCGTCGCGATCCGGCAGGCCGATGTCCAGGATCACCAGATCCGCGCCCGGCGAAGCGAGCGCGGCCAGGCCGGAAGCGCCGTCCTCGGCCAGCAGTACCCGATACCCCTGCGCGCGCAGGCTGATGTCGAGGAACTTGCGGATCTGCGGCTCGTCGTCGACCACCAGGATGCGGACCGGGGGCGCGGACGAAACCGGGACGGTGTCGGCGGGATTCAAGGCGGGACCGGCGGAACTCAGGGATGCAGGAGGGGAAGCGTAATCCTGATCGTGGTGCCGCGGCCATCCGGCCCGGGCAGCGCCTCCACGCTGCCGCCGTGGGCGCCGATCATGCCCTGGCAGATGGTCAGGCCCAGGCCGGTGCCCTGGCGGCCGCGATCGCCGCGCTCCACGCTGTAGAACATGTCGAAGATGCGGCTGCGCTCCTGCTCCGGGATGCCCGGCCCGCGATCGCGCACGTCGATGCGCAACTGTTCGTCGACCAGGCGCGCCTCGACCTCGACCGGCTCGCCGCGCGGGGAGAACTTGGCGGCGTTCTCCAGCACATTGAACACCGCCTGCTCGACCAGCGCCGGATGCACCCAGATCGGCGGCAGGTCGGTGGCGATCCGGGTCTGCAGCCGCACTTCCGGCTGGTAGCGCTGCAGCCGCCCGACCGCCGAGCCGATCAGTTCGTCGACGTTGATCCAGTCGCGGTTGAGGGTCAGCCCGGTATGGCCCAGCCGGGTCATGTCGAGCAGGTTCTGGATATAGCGATCCAGCCGCTCGCCCTCGCGCTGGATGGTGTCCAGCAGCGCCTTGCGATCCTCGGCGTCCATCGCGTCGGCGTAATTCGCCAGGCTGCTGGCCGAACCGATCATCGAGGCCAGCGGCGAGCGCAGATCATGCGAGACCGAGGACAGCAGCGCCGAGCGCAGGCGCTCAGTCTCGCCGGTGATGCGCGCGCCCTCCAGATCCGCGACCAGCCGGGTGCGCAGCGCGGCCTGTGCGATGTCGTCGGCCATCGCCTCGGCCATCCGCCGCTGCTCGAAACCCAGCCGGGGCAGTTCGCGCGGGAAACGCACGCCGGCCGCCCCCATCACCCCGCGCGCGTCGCGCAGCGGCAGGAACCACCACGCGGATCCGGCCAGGGTGTCGGTGAAGCGGCCGGTGGCCTGCGCATGCTGCTGGGCCCAGTCGGCGGCGGCCAGATCCTTGCCTTCCAGCACCACCCCGTTCGATGCCGCCACCTGTCCATCCCAGCGCAGCCAGATTTCGGCGTCCATCGCCGTGCCCAGCGCGTCGCGGCCGGCGGCCAGCACCTGGCCCAGATCCGCCGCGCTGGTGAGCTGCCGTCCGAGCATCTGCAGGGCGGTGGCATGGGCATTGGCCGCGCGCAGCGCCAGCACCTGCATGCGCAGGCGCGAGGCCAGCCGGCCGGCGACCAGCGCCGCCAGCAGGAACAGGAACACCGTGGTCACGCCCTGCGAGGCGCCGATGTTGAAGGTGAAGCGCGGGTCGATGAAGAAGAAGTTGTAGGCCAGGAAGCTCAGCAGCGCCGCCACCACCGCCGCCGCCATCCGGGTGCGGGTGGCCACCAGCACCACCGCGACGATGAACACCATCGACAGATCGTCGATGCCGGTCCAGCGTTCGACCAGCCAGGACACGCCGACCGCCAGCACCGCCGCGATTACCGCGAACAGCAGATCGTTGCGCAACACCGGCATGTCGGCGCGGTTCCAGCGCCGACGCGAGCGCGCCCGCGCTTCCGGCGTGTTGATGATGACCAGTTCGTAGTGCGCGGCCCGTTGCAGCAGCTGCTGGGTCAGGGTGCGGTTGAACATCCGCGCCACCGGTCGCTCGCGGGTGCGTCCCAGCACCAGCGTGGAGGCGCCGATCTGGGCGGCGTGATCCAACAGCGCGTCGGCGATGCTGTTGCCGTGCACCACATCGGTCTGCGCGCCGAGCCGGCGCGCCAGCGCGAACGCGCGATCCAGTTCCAGCTGGGTGGCCTCGCCGGCCTCGCGCGCCTGCACGGTCACCACCGTCCAAGGCGCGTCACGGCGTTCGGCCAGGCGCCGGGCGACCCGCACCAGGTATTCCGACTGGCCCATGCCGTCAATCGCCACCAGCACCCGGCGGCGCAGCGCCATGCCGGGCAGGCCGCGCGCGGTCCGGGTGTCGCGCAGATCGTTTTCGACGCGGTCGGCGACGGTCTGCATCGCCAGTTCGCGCAGCGCGATCAGGTTGGATGGCGAAAAGAACGCCTGCAACGCCTGCGCCGCCTGGTCCGGCAGGTAGACCTTGCCCTGGTGCAGCCGTTCGATCAGCTCGCGCGGCGGCAGGTCGACCAGCACGATGTCGCGCAGGCGATCGAACACCGCGTCCGGCACGGTCTCGCTGACCCGCACGCCGGTGATGCGGTGGACCACGTCGTTGAGGCTTTCCAGGTGCTGGATGTTGATCGTCGTGTAGACGTCGATGCCCGCTTCCAGCAGTTCCATCACGTCCTGCCAGCGGCGCTCGTGGCGGCTGCCGGGCGCGTTGCGGTGCGCCAGCTCGTCGACCAGCGCGACCTTGGGCCGGCGCGCCAGCAGCGCGTCGAGATCCATCTCGTCCAGCCAGCGCCCCTGGTAGCTGACCCGCCTGCGCGGCACCACCTCCAGGCCCTCGGTGAGCGCGGCGGTCTCGCTGCGTCCGTGGGTCTCGACGATGCCGATCACGACGTCGGTGCCCTGCTTGCGCATTTCCCGCGCGCGCGAAAGCATCGTGTAGGTCTTGCCGACGCCGGGCGCGGCGCCCAGGAAGATGGTCAGGCGGCCGCCCGCCTCGCGGTGCAGGCCGTCGATCAGGGCATCGGCTTGGCGGCTGCGGGCGTCGGTCATGCGGCTATTGTGCCTGCTGCGTGGTGGCCGGCAGTGCGTCCAGCGCCAGATTCAGGCGCAGGACATTCACCCGGGGCTCGCCGAGCAGGCCGAACTGCGGGGCCTCGGTATGGCGCTTGGTCAGTTCCGCCACCGTGGCCGGCGGCAGCCCGCGGGCGCGGGCGACGCGGGCGATCTGCACCTCCGCGCCGCGCGGACTGACGTGCGGATCCAGGCCGCCACCGGACTGGGTGATCAGATCGGGCGGCACATCGACCGGCGCGATGCCGTCGCGCGCGGCCACCGCCGCGCGGGCTTCGTCGATGCGCTTGCGCAGGTCCGGATTGCCGCGCGACTGGTTGCTGCCGGCCGCCGCCATCGGGTCGTAGCCGGCCGCCGAGGGACGCGGCTGGAAGTAACGCGGGTCGGCGAACGGCTGCGCCACCAGCGCCGAACCGGCGACGTGGCCCTGCGCGTCGATGATCGATCCGGTCGCCTGCGCGGGGAACAGGCCGCGCCCCAGCCCGGTGCCGGCCAGCGAATACAGCAGGCCGAAGCCGAGCAGCGATACCAGCGCCAGGCCGAGGGAAGGACGCAGCAGGCCGGCGCGGGTGATATGCGGCGACGCGACGATCTTGTAGCTCACGGGAGATTGCATGTCGTTTTCCTCAGGCGCCGGTCACGAGGGACAGCGCCATGTCGATCAGTTTGATGCCCACGAACGGCAGCAGCACGCCGCCCACGCCGTAGATCAGCATGTTCCGCCGCAGCAGCACGGTGGCGGTGGCCGGACGGAAGCGCACGCCGCGCAGCGCCAGCGGAATCAGCACCGGGATGATGATCGCGTTGAAGATCAGCGCGGCCAGCACGGCATTGGCGGGACTGGACAGGTGCATCACGTTGAGCGCGCCCATCTGCGGCAGCGCCGCGGCGAACAGCGCCGGCAGGATCGCGAAGTACTTGGACACGTCGTTGGCGAGCGAGAAGGTGGTCAGCGCGCCGCGCGTGATCAGCTGCTGCTTGCCGACCTCGACCACCGCCAGCAGCTTGGCCGGATCCGAATCCAGATCGACCATGTTGCCGGCTTCCTTGGCCGCCTGCGTACCCGAGTTCATCGCCAGGCCCACATCGGCCTGCGCCAGCGCCGGCGCATCGTTGGTGCCGTCGCCGACCATCGCCACCAGTCGTCCGGTGGCCTGTTCGCGGCGGATGCGGGCGAGCTTGTCCTCCGGCCTGGCCTCGGCGATGTAATCGTCGACGCCGGCCTCGGCGGCGATGGCCGCGGCCGTCAGCGGATTGTCGCCGGTGATCATCACGGTCTGGATGCCCATCGCGCGCAGGCGGGCGAATTTCTCCTTGATGCCGTGCTTGACCACGTCGGACAGTTCGACCACGCCCAGCACGTGCCGGCCCTCGGACACCACCAGCGGAGTGGCGCCGCCGCGGGCGACCTGCTCGATGCGCGCGGCCAGTTCGTTGGGCACGTTGCCGCCGTGTGCCTGCACATGCTGGCCGATGGCATCGCCGGCGCCCTTGCGGATCACCCGGTCTTCCACGTCCACGCCGGACATCCGGGTCTGGGCGGTGAACTGCAGGTAGGTCGCCCGCTCGGGCTCGTCCAGGATGCAGCCCTGCTCACGCGCCAGCCGCACGATCGATTTGCCTTCCGGGGTCGGATCGGCCAGCGAGGCCAGCAGCGCGGCGTCACGCAGCTGCGCCTTGTCGATGCCGGCCAGCGGATGGAACGCGGTGGCCTGGCGATCGCCGTGGGTGATGGTGCCGGTCTTGTCCAGCAGCAACACGTCCACGTCGCCGGCCACTTCCACCGCCTTGCCGGACTTGGCCAGCACGTTGGCCGACAACGCGCGGTTCATGCCGGCGATGCCGATGGCCGGCAGCAGGCCACCGATGGTGGTCGGAATCAGGCACACCAGCAGCGCGATCAGCAGCAGCGGATCCACCTTCACGCCGACGAAGGCACCGATCGCCGGCAGGGTCGCCACTACGATAAGGAAGGTCAGGGTCATCGCCGCCAGCAGCAGGGTCAGCGCGATCTCGTTGGGGGTCTTCTGGCGATTGGCGCCTTCCACCAGCGCGATCATCCGGTCGAGGAAGCTGTGCCCCGGCTCGGCGGTGATCTTCACCACGATCTCGTCGGAAAGCACCTTGGTGCCGCCGATCACGCCGGAGCGATCGGTGCCGGCCTCGCGCAGCACCGGCGCCGATTCACCGGTCACCGCCGACTCGTTGATGGTCGCCACACCACGGATGATCTCGCCGTCGGCGGGAATCTGCTCGCCCGCCGAGACGATCACGTAATCGCCCGGACGCAGCTCGGCCGCCGGAATGCGGGTTTCGGCGCCGCCCAGCGCGGTCTCCACCCGGCGCGCGACCAGATCCTTGCGTGCGCGCCGCAGCGATGCGGCCTGGCCGCGGCCGCGCGCTTCGGCCACCGCTTCGGCGAAGTTGCCGAACAGCACCGTCACGAACAGGATCGCGGTCACGGCCCAGCCAAATCCGGCCGATGCCACCCCGGCCAGCGTGATCACCGCCGACAGCAGGGTGCCGCCCATCACCACCGCCATCACCGGGCTGCGGATCAGGTGCCGCGGCGCCAGTTTGAGGAAGGCGTCGCGCAGGGCCGCGCGGAACGCCGCGCCGTCCATCAGCGCCGGATGATCCCGGCGGGTTTTTTCCTGGTAAGAAATCGTCGTCATGGGAGTGCTCTCAGTGCGCGACCAGTGACAGGTGATCCGCGATCGGTCCCAGCACCAGTGCGGGCATGAACTGCAGCACGGTGAGGATCACGACCACGGCCACCAGGGTCAGCGCGAAGGTAGGCGTTTCGATGTGCAGGGTGCCGGCCGATTCGACGGCGTGGCGCTTGCCGGCCATGCGCGCGGCCACCAGCAGCGGGATGATCAGCGCGGGGAAGCGCCCCAGTGCCAGCGCCACCACGCAGCTCAGGTTCCACCAGTAGGTGGCGTCGCCCAGCCCTTCGAAACCCGAGCCGTTGTTGGCGAAGGCCGAGGTGTACTCGTAGAAGACCTGGCTGATGGCGTGGAAGCCGGGATTGGAATTTCCGGTGATCGACGGGACGGCCAGCGTGATCGCGGTCAGTCCCAGCACCACCAGCGGCTGCAGCAGGATCAGCAACGCCAGCAGGCGCACTTCACCGGCCTCGATCTTGCGGCCGAACAGTTCCGGCGTGCGCCCGGTCATCAGGCCGGCCAGGAACACGCTCAGCAGCAGGTACACGATGAACTGCTGCAGGCCGCAGCCCACACCGCCCCAGATCGCGTTGACCAGCATGTTGACCAGCGCGACCAGCCCGGTCATCGGTGCCAGCGAGTCGTGCATGGCGTTGACCGAACCGTTGTTGACCTGGGTGGTCACCGCCGCCCACAACGCGGACGCGTCGGTGCCGATACGCACTTCCTTGCCTTCCATCAGCGCAGGGTCGGCAGCCGTCGCCGAATGCGCCTCGGACCAGATCGCCGCGCCGGTGGATATCACCGACATCAGCATCATGCTGCCGAATACCAGCGCGGTGAACTTCCGCCGGCCGGTGAACGCGCCGACCATGAACACCACCGACACCGGGATCAGCAGGATGGCCAGGGTCTCCAGCAGGTTGGACAGCGGGGTCGGGTTCTCCAGCGGCACCGAGCTGTTCGGGCCGTACCAGCCACCGCCGTTGGAACCCAGTTGCTTGGCCGCGACCATCGCCGCGACCGGGCCCAACGGGATTTTCTGTTCGCCCATGCCGGCACTGCTGTCCACCGGCGTCGCCACCGGACCTGCGGCGAGCGTGGACGGCACGCCCTGGCTCGTCAGCAGCAGCGTCCACGCCAGGCAAAGCGGCAGCATGAAGCGGACCGTCGAACGCACCACATCGGCCCAGTAGTTGCCCACGTCCACGCGTTCGCTCGGTTGCCCGACACCGCCTTCCTGGGTGGAATTCACCCCGCCGCGGCCGCCGAACAACGCGCGCAGCGTCGCCACCACCATCGCCAGGCCCATCATCGGCGTCACCACCTGCAGGCCGACGATGCCGGTCATCTGCGACAGGTAGGACAGCTGCGCCTGACCGGAGTAGTGCTGCTGGTTGGTATTGGTCAGGAACGACACCATCGTGTGCAGCGCGGTGTCCCAGCGCATGTTCGGGATGTCGTCGGGATTGAACGGCAGCCAGGCCTGGGTCATGAAGATGACCCAGGCAATCAGGCCGACGATCAGGTTGCTGAGCAGGAACGCGCCGGCATAGCCGCGCCAGTTCATGCCCCGCTCCGGGCGCGTGCCCAGCAGCGCGTAGATCGGCTTTTCGATCCAGCCGAACAGCCGGTCGCCGCGCATCGGCGCGCCGCGCATCACCGCCGCCAGGTAACGGCCCAGCGGCCAGCCCAGCGCGATGGCGAGCGCGAAGACGAGAAATGCTTCAGTCATTGTCGTTCACCCGCATCAGAATTCTTCGGGACGCAGGATCACGTACAGCAGGTAGCCTGCCGCCACGATCACCGCGATGCCACACAACAGGGCCAGCCAACCAGGCATGGGAGTTCTCCTCAAAAAGACGCTTGCAGGGCCGCCTCGACACGCGAGCCGGCCAGATCCGGAAACAGGCGCTTGGCGGAATCGTCGGTGGCGTGCGCGGTCACGCGCAGTTCGAACGGCGCCTTGAACGCCCACACCGCGCCCAGTTGCGCGTGTGCGTAGCTGTCGCCATAGGCGTCATCCAGCCAGTAACGGCCGACCGCGCCTTCCAGCCGCCACCGTTCTCCCAGCGGAGCGCGCGCGCCCAACTGCGCGTAGGTGCCGTTCCGGTCCGTCGCCAGAGCGTCGTTGGACCAGCCGACCTGCGCCCAGGTGTTCTGCCTCCAGGTCACGGTGCCGTTGAGTTCGGACCAGTTGAGATCCACGGTCGTGCCCGGATAGCGGTAATGCGTGAGATTGACGTCCAGCGCCCAGTCATCGGCCAGGTTCCCGGACCAGCCGACGATGAAATCGAACTCGCTGCTGGCATGCGTCTCGGGAGCGAATTCCACATTGGAACCCCACACCGAACCGTAAAGACCGTTGGCGGCGGCGGCCTTGAAGCCGGCCTGGATCGCCGGATCGCCCTGGGTCTGGCTGGTGCCGCGCCAGATGTAGTCGGTGGTAAGCGCGGCATTGCCGCTCAGGGTAACGGCGGCGGCGGGTTCGGCCAGCGCCAGCAGGAATACGCACGCCAGTGCCGGCGTGCGGAGGGAAGGAATGCGCATTGCGGGATGTCCACGCGGAAACGGCTCCGCGACTGTGGAAATCTTCCCGCCGGCAGGCGTAAAGCCTCCATTCGCGGCCCGGTCGGCCGCGTAAATTCATCGTAAAAATCCGTGAGAACCGGTGCGTGGACCGGTTCGGGGGTTCAGTCCTTCACGGTGCCATCGTCCGTGCAGCGATCCAGCACGTCGCCGGTGTGCTGGTTGAACACCGGCGCGGCGAACGGCGCCGGGCCGGGCGTGCGGCCGAACGCGATCGGCCGGGTCACGCCGCGATAGCGGCCCACCGCCGGATGTTCGATGTTGGCGACGATGTCCTCGGCCAGCACCTGCGGATGATCGAACATGTCCTCGACCCGGCGCGCGGCCGCGCACGGCACCTCGTCGCCGAACAGGGCTTCCCATTCCAGCGCGGTGCGGGTGGCGAGCGCTTCATGCAGCAGCGGCACGATTTCATTGGCGTGTTCGGCGCGCTTGCGCACGCTGTCGTAGCGTTCGTCCGCCGCCAGCGCGTCAAGGCCGGTCTTCCCGCACAAGGCCTTCCAGAACCTGGGCGTATTGGCGGAGATGTAGATATGGCCCTCGCGTGCAGGATGGATGCCGGTGACGCCACCGGAGCGCATGTCGCGGCCGATGTCGAGCGATTCGCCCTCGGCCCAGATCATCCTTGCCGATTGCATGGTCAGCGCGCTGCGCAACAGCGACACCCCGACGAACTGGCCGCGCCCGCTGCGCTCGCGCTCGTACAGCGCGGAGGACACCCCGCCCGCCAACAGCGCCGCTGCGTAATAGTCCACCACCGAACCGTAGATGATCTCCGGCGCGCCGCCGCGCTTGCCCTGCAAAGCGCACATGCCGGTCATGGTCTGCAGGACCTGGTCGTAACCGGCCTTGTCCTTCATCGGACCATGCTCGCCATAGCCGGTGACGGCGCAGTAGATCAGGCGCGGATTGATCAGGGTCAGGCGATCGAAATCGATACCCAGCCGTTTCGGCACGGCAGGCCGGAAGTTGTGCACCAGCACGTCGGCCTCCCGCACCAGCCGCAACAGCGCGGCCAGGCCCTCGGCCGACTTGAGGTCCAGGACGATGCCGATCTTGCTGCGGTTCACGCCCATGAACGCGCGGCTCTCGGCCGCCAGCGTGGAGGGATACTTGCGCAGGTTGTCGCCATCCGGCGGCTCGATCTTGATCACCTGCGCGCCCTGATCGGCCAGCAGCGTGCAGCCGTACGGCCCGGCGATGTAGGCGCTCAGATCCAGCACCTTGACGCCGCTGAGCGGTCCTGCGGGGCCCTCGCGCCGCACCAGGCCGAAGGGAGACGGGTTATCCATGCGTGAAGTTTCCATCGGGTGCCGCTAGCCGTGCCGCGGCCAGTCTCCCGCATGCTCCGGGGACGAAACAGCGGGACCGCATATTTTCAGCGGCGACAAATTCTTGCTTGCCCGGCACGCGCACTCCGCTACTCCATGGCCCGGCCGGCATCCGGCGGATCCGCCCAGGCGGCGGGATCCGGCGCCAGCGACAGCCAGCCCAGCCGCCACGCACCATCCTCGCGGCCGCCGGCGCGGTAGTACGGCGCGAAGCGCAACGGTGCGCGGCCATCCAGTTGCATCTCCACGTCCATGCCCGGACCGCCATCGGCGGCGGCGAGTTCACGCAACCATCGCGCCGGCGGCGCATCCGGCAGGCGCACCGCTTCCTCGTGCTTGAATCCGTCAATCAGCCCCGTCGCGTACACCAGCGGTCCCCGGGTCAGGCCGACGTAGTCGTAGCGCAGCACCTGCTGGCGCACCGGTGAACCGTCCGGCGCGCGCGATTCCTGCACGTTGCGGCTGCGACGGAGATGAAGCGTCGGCGTCATCGGCACGCGCAGCGCCACGACGTCGCCCGGCAGCCAGTCACGGCTGATGTCCAGCCACTCTCCCGGCGCGATTCCGGCATCCAGCACCTCGCCGTTCACTGTCACGCGGGCGCCTTCGGTCCAGGCGGGCACGCGCAGGCGCAGGGTGAAGCGCATCGCCTGCGCCGGTTGCAGTGTCAGGGTCACGTCGTCCGCGAACGGGTAACCGCCCGACTGGACGATCCCGACTTCACCCTTTGGCAAGGCCAGCCGCGCCTGTCCGGGCGCGTAGAGATTGACCTGCAACGCGCCGTCCTCGGCCACGCCGTAGGCCAGCGGTGGCAGTTCCTCCCACGCCATCGCGCCGCTGGACTTGCAGCAGCGCCAATAGGTGGTGTGGACGCGCGGGCCATTCGGGAACGAGTAGTAACACCAGTCCTCGCCGTTGGGCGCGGCGGCGCCGAGCAGATCGTTGTAGGCGATGCGCTCGATTTCCTCGGCATGGCGCGCATGCCCGGTGATCTGCAGCAGCTCGCGATTGAGCTGCAGCCATGCCAGCACCGAACAGGTTTCCACATAGGCCTGCGGGCTGAACACGCCGGCGGGATTGAACACTTCGCGCGAGCGATGCGCCACCCCGCCCCAGGGACCGCCACCGAGGGTCAGGTGGTGATCGCGGATGTTGCGCCACAGGTGATCGACCGCGTCGCGATAGCGCGCCTTGCCGGTCGCCCGGTGCAGCTTGGCCAGACCGACCAGGTTCCAGGCCAGCTGGTAGGCCTTGCCGGTGGCGATTTCCGACGCGTCGGCACCTTCCAGCGCGCGCCGGATCAGCCCCAGCCGCGGCTCGGCGTCGGCCTGTCCGGCGATGCGCTCGGCCAATTCCAGGTAGCGCAGGTCGCCGGTCGCCAGATGCAGTTCCACCGCCGGATCCATCAGCACCGTGGCCGACATGCCGAAGTGGTTGCCGAGCGAGGTGATGTCGATGCCGCCTTCGCCCAGCGTGCGCCAGCACAGATCGCCGATGCGTTGCGCGGCGGCCAGGTAGCGCTCGTCGCCCAGCGCGCGCCAGGTTTCGATCAGGCCGAGGATCAGATAGCTGTGGGTCCAGATGTCCCAGGTCCGCCAGGCCGGCGCGCCATCCCAGCTGACCGGCTTGGGCGGCTGCGGACGCATGAAGCGGCGCTCGGGCGCGTAGTTGCCCAGGTAGCCGTCGTCGGCCTGGCGGGACAGCAGGTAGTCGGCCACCGCGCGCAGGTTGTCGCGCAGGTCGACATCGCCGCTGCGCGCCACCGCGCGGGCGGCGGCGTACAGCCATTTGCCCGCGTGTTCGCCGTACCAGTCGCCTTCCAGATTCTCGCGGGTGTGCTCGGGATGGAAGATCGCAATCGCCGGGCTGTCCGGGCCGGTGATGAAATGGCCCAGGCGGCCTCGCCGGCTGGCCTCGATGGCCTCGCCCAGCACGCCGCCCAGCACCACCGCGGGCGCGGGAACGAAGCGATCGCCCCGCGGGGCCTGTGCATTCACCGCCATGCCCTACTCCGCGTCCACCACGCAACGGAAACCGAGCATGCCGGACCGATCCTTGCTCGGTGCCATCAGCAGGTACTTGCCATGCTGATCCAGCCGGTACGCCTGCGGGAAATACCAGTGCGAAGTCTGCGGCTGATAGGCGCTGCCGCCGCGCAGGATCGCCGCGCGGGTGTGCTCGTCGGCGTACTCGTCGGTCCACTGCCACACGTTGCCGACCAGATCCTCGACACCGAACGGGCTCGCACCCTGTG
Organism: Pseudoxanthomonas sp. 22568; assembly: GCF_052044485.1. Taxonomy (NCBI): domain Bacteria; kingdom Pseudomonadati; phylum Pseudomonadota; class Gammaproteobacteria; order Lysobacterales; family Lysobacteraceae; genus Pseudoxanthomonas; species Pseudoxanthomonas sp. 22568. The sequence goes on along the minus strand of NZ_JBQENC010000008.1, from coordinate 67,481 downwards.
GATACGCGCCGACATCAGCCGGCGGAAGCAGGCGGCGCCCGCGGTTCACCGGCGGCACCGCATCGGCGCGCCATTCGTTGCCCCACGGATACAACCGCCCGTCGGTGCCCTGCGCGGCGTATTGCCATTCCCATTCACGCGGCAGGCGCTTGCCCGCCCATTCGGCATAGGCGCGCGCGTCCTCCAGCGAGACCCAGGTGACCGGCTTGTCTTCCCAACCCGGGCGCGGTGCACCGTCCTGCCAGTCGCGCAGGAAGTTGTGCACGTCGCGCGGCGCGTAGCCACTGGCCTCCAGGAACCGCTTGAACTGGGAGTTGGTGACCGGATGGCGATCGATGTGGAATGCCTTCATCGCCATCCGCCTCCGATGATGCCGGCGCGCGCTGCCCTCCCACGGATACTGCACGTCCAGCCCTTCCCAGGTCTGGCCCTCGATCTCCACGCCGCCGACCACGAACACGAACTCGCCGGCCGGCACGGTCACCATGCCTTCCGGTGCCTGCGCACGCACGTCAGTGGGCGCGATCGGCGTGATCCGCTGCGGAATGGCGTGCCAGCGGTTGGACAGGGTGCGCAGCGGCACCCGCGCCAGATCCGCCATCAGCGACAGGAACGCAGGCAAGCCTTCGATCTCAACGCCTTCGTCCAAGGCCAGCACCGCGCCGAACCCGCGGCCTTCCAGGTTCATCTCCAGCACCGCCTGATCACCCGTGATCAGCGGTTGCAGCTCCACGCCGTGCCAGGCATCGAAGTACTGGCGGCCCGGCTGGTGCGGCAGCGCCAGTTGTTCGCCTTCCACGTCGTACTCGTTGCGGTTGACCAGCGTCCACAGCACCTGGCCCTCGCCCGGGAAACGGCTGGCGAACACGCCCGCCTGCAAGGTCGGGTAGTAGGGCGTCCAGTCACGGCTGACCATCAGCGGTGCAAAGCGGCGCTCGAGGGTGGCGACGCGGCGCAGCGATTCGGCGTCGCGCGGGGTGAATTGGTTCCACAGGCCCCAGATGTTCTCCCAGGCGTTGTAACCAATGCCATTGAAGAAGATGTACTGCAGATCGTGGTTGCGGTCGCGGCCCCAGCGGTTCTCGTAGTTGATCATGTGGCGCGGTTCCAGCCACTTGAACTTGGCGACCGGCGGAATGACCTCGTTCGGTGCCTTCTTGCCCCAGCTCTGTACGTTCCAGATCAGGTGTTCCTCGGCGCTGATCGTGGATTCCGGCTGCACCACCACCGGCTGGCCGAGCGCATCGCAGGCATCGAAGAACGCGCGCGGCACGCCGTTGTAGGTGTCGCCGTTGATGCCGTCGGCGCCGACTTCCTTCACCAGCCGCGCGATGGCCTGCCAGTCCGCCTCGCCCTGCGCGCGGGTGCCGTTGTCCCAGGGCATGGTCGGCAGGAACACCTTGACGCCACGTCGATGGAAATCATCGACCGCGCTTTTCAAGCCCGCCAGGCCGCCTGGCAGATCCGCGGCCATGTCGAACTGGTTGCGATCGTCGATGCCGATATTCGGATAGACGTACCAGAGCAGTACGCTGTCCAGCCCGCCGAAGCGCTGCTCCAGATCATCCAGGTAGCGATCCACGGTGTAGCGGCCGGCTACCGGATCGTAGAAATAGCGTTCCTCCACCATCATCTGCGCATGCACGAAGTTGCGCTGCGCCCATTGCAGCTCGGGGCGTCGGTAGTTGGCGTCGTCGTAGCCGATGCGGGTCAGATGTTCGCGGCGCCAGTCGCGCAGTTCGGCGATCCAGTCGGCCGACGTGGCGTTGACGTCGATCTTCCAGTGGCCGATCTCGGCGAATGGCCAACCCGGCGCCTTGCCCGGCGTCGGCAGATAGCGCTGGGTGGTGACGTGCGAGAACTTGTACTCGGTCTTCGGCACGTGGCGCGGCGCGTCGTCGTCGTGGGCGGGAGGGAACGGATCCGGTGCGGCGGTCATGGCGTGGTTCTTTCAGGGAGGGGGATTCAGGTCAGGCCGAACTGCGCGGCCAATGCCTCGCGCGCCTGCGCGGTGGTGGCCGGCGCGTCGCGCAGGAAGGCTTCGACCGCCTCGCGCGCGGGCACCGAGGCCTGCGCGCCCAGGCGCGTGCAGGCCAGCGCCGACGCCGCGCAGGCGTAGCGTAATGCATCGGCCAGGGCGTCGCCCCGCGCCAGCCGCGCGGCCAGCGCACCGCAGAAGGTGTCGCCGGCGGCGGTGGTATCGACGGCGTCCACCCGGAACGCCGGTTGCAGGAACAGGCCCTCGGCGCTGCGCGCGATGCAGCCGCGCGCACCCAGGGTGACCACCACGCAGGGCACGGCCAGGCGGGCAAGACGATCGGCGATGCCGCCGGCGGATCCCGCCAGCGCTTCGAGTTCGCCTTCGTTGACGATCAGCACGTCGACCGAGCGCAGCAGCGCATCGGGCAGCGACCGCGCGGGTGCGGCGTTGAGCACCACCGTGACTCCCGCGTGGCGCGCGGTCGCGGCATAGGCCGTGACCGTTTCCATCGGGGTCTCCAGTTGCAGCAGCAGGTGCGACACCGCGGCCAACGGCGGCAGATCGCTGGCGCGCAGCGCGTTGTTGGCGCCGGGCGCGACCGTGATCGCGTTCTCCGCGTCGTCGGACAGGCAGATGAAGGCGGTGCCCGTGGGCAGTTTTCGGGACCGCACGATCACCGGTTCCACGCCGGCGCCGCGCAATGAATCCTCGAGGGTCGCGGCGAACGCATCCTCGCCCAGTCCCAGCAGCATGCGGGTGGGCGCGCCGCCGGCGCGCGCGGCCGCCACCGCCTGGTTGGCGCCCTTGCCGCCCGGGAAGGTGGCGAAGTCGCGCCCCAGCACCGTCTCGCCCGGGGCCGGCACGTGCGCGGCGCGGACGACGAAATCGAGATTCGCCGAGCCGGCGACGAGGATGTGCCTGGGTGTTGCGGTCATGGTTCCAGTGCCTGGTAGACCAGGTTGTAGAAAGGCGTGGCGAGACGGGGAAGATCGTGCGGCTGGCCGTCGGGCAGGTGCTGCAGCAACAGGATCGCGATCAGGCGTTCCTGCCGGTCAATGGTGAAATAGGTCGAGGCCGCGCCGGACCAGCCGAACGCGCCGACCGAACCCAATCGCCCGCGCCCGGCCACGTCCAGGATCACCGAGCCACCCAGGCCGAAGCCTTCGGCGCGGCTGAATTCGGTAACCGGCGGATCGAGCTGTCCCTGGAGGTGGTTCATCATCATCAGGTCCACGGTCTTGCGGCCGAGGATGCGCTGATCATCCAGCGCGCCACCAGCCAGCAGCATCTGGCAGAACCGCGCATAGTCGGAAATCGTGGAGTAGAGTCCACCCGCGCCGCTGGGATAGGCATTGAGGGACACCCCCGGTTGCCGTGCGCTGCGGCTGTCGTCCAGCCCAAGCCGACCGTCGGCGCCCATGCGGGTCAAATCGACCACGCGCCCGCGCGCGGCTTCCGGCACGCTGAATCCGGTGTCGCGCATGCGCAGCGGCGCAAGGATATGTCCGCGCACATACGCTTCGAAGGACTCTCCACTCACCACCTCGACCACGCGCGCCAGCACTTCGATGCCGGTGCCGTCGTACTTGAAGCGGGTTCCGGGTTCGGTCGCCAGCGGCACCGCCGCCAGTCGCGAGACAAAGGTCGCCAGATCGGGCGAATCATGCAGGTCGGCGCGTTCCAGCAGGCGGGTGGCTTCCTCGAAGCCCTCGCCGCCGGTGGCGAAACCCGCGGTATGGGTCAGCAGCTGACGCACGGTGATGGGACGTTGCGCCGGCACCAGCACCGGCTTGTCCGCCGTGCCGCCGGCGAAGCGCTGCATGTGTTTGAACGCCGGCAGGTAGCGGCTCACCGGATCGTCCAGGCCCAGCTTGCCCTGCTCCATCAGCTGGAGCACCGCCACCGAGGTGATCGGCTTGGTCATCGAATAGATGCGGAAGACGGCATCCTCCGTCATCGGCCGGCTGCGCGCGAGATCGCGGCTGCCGTGCGCCTGCACCGTGACGACCTTGCCATCGCGCACGATCAGGGCCACCGCACCGAGGTAGCCCTCCGATCCGGTCGCCCGTTCAAGGGAATCATCCAGCCGCTGCAGGCGGACCGGAGAGAAACCTTCCGCCGCGGCGGACGCCGCGGACGGAAGGTCCACCACCGGGCCCTGCGCCCGCGCCGTGTGCACGGCCATCAGCGCGGCCATCAGCAGCGGCCACACCCGCCGCCCGTGCGTTGCCTGAAACATCCGACGTGGGGGAGTCGTCCGTTTCAAAAGTTGATGGTGTGGGTGATCGAGACCATGCGACCACGGCCCGCCCAGTAGTTCTGGTAGCCCGCCAGCTGCGACCAGCTCAGGATGTACTGCTTGTCGGTCAGGTTCTCGATGCCGACCGAGAACTTTCCGAAGCTTTCGGTCTGCACGTTGACGCCCAGATCGAACAGGGTATAACCGGTGGTCTTTTCCTCGTATTCGAAGAAGCGGTTGTCGTAGGCGCGGGTGTCACTGCCCGAAATGTTCCGATCCGCCAGGCGGGTCGCCCCGAGGGTGACGTCGATGTTCGTGGTCGGGTTCCAGGTCACCGCGGCGGAGATCTTGTCGGGGTTGATGTCCAGCACGCCCATCGGCTTGTTCAGTGCGCCGGCGCCGTAGTTGCCGGCGGGATCAGCGGCCCAGAACGCAGTCTTGCCACGGATGCGTGAGTACAGCGCGCTGACCTTCCATTGCGGATTGAAGCGCCAGTCGCCGCTCACCTCGACGCCCTTGATGCGAGTCGGCGCGCGGCTGAGGATGAAGTCGTTGGAATTCGGGTCAATCGCCAGTGAGGTACCGAACGGCGTCTTGGAGTCATAGTGCGAGGCGCTGAAGGAACCACGGTTGCCACGCCAGTTGACGCCAAACTCGGTGTTGTCGACAACGATGGCGGCGATATCCGCGATACGATCCACCGACTGGCCCGGCACGTTGATGTTACGCAGCGGGATACCAATGTTCGGCAAGCCAAACCCCTCGCCATAGGAGCCGAACACCGACCATTCATCGGTGATGCGCCAGATGGCACCGTAGTTGATCAGGTTTTCCTTGTATTTCACGCCACCACCCTGCACGAACACGCTGTTGCGATAGGCGGTGGTGGTATAGCTGTCGACATTCAACTCGCCGTCCTCGCGGCGGTATCCGCCGCTCAGGGTCACTGGGCCGATATCGTAGGTCAGCTGCGCATAGGGCGCGGTGCTTTCATATTCCATCGGAGGCACCCACAAGCGGTTCGTCAACGCCAGGCGCTGCTCGGCTGTGTCCTTGACGACGTCGACACCGGTGCGCAGTTCGAGACCGGCGACATTGAAAAGCTCCGGACGGGTCCAACCGACGCGGAAGCCCTTCTTGTCGGAGACGATTTCGGACTGATCGTAGATGCGGTCGGCCTCGTTGAAGTCGTCATCCACCTTGACCAGCTGCTTGTCGTCGCCGTTCTCCGGCAGATAGCGCATGGCCTGATCGGCGTAGTAGGCATCGACGCCCAACGTGCCGCCAAAGAAATCGCCGTGGGTGTACTTGATGGCGTATTGCTTGAAGTCGTTGAACTCGGCCTTCTGGCCGAAGATCTGCCCGCGCTCGGAGGTATTCGTACGCGGTACGGTGCATGGCGGATCGGCGTCCTGGTCTTCCGGACCGCGACAGCCCACGACCTGGACATAGTTGCCCTTGCCCTCGATCTTGAAGTGGCTGATGGTCGCCTGGATGCGCTGTTCGCCGTTCTCGCCGAAGTTGATGCCGCCCTTCAGGAACAGGTTCTTCGCTTCCGAATCCGCCACCGAGCCACTGGTGTTCATGCCGATGCGGCGGCCGTTGCCATCATAGGAAATACCGCGATCGATGAAGGACACACCGCCGATGAAGTCGGCGTTGTCCTGCTTGTACGCATGGTTGACACCCAGCTTCCAGCCAGCGCTGTCGGAACCGAACTGGGTCGAATAGCGTGTGGTGACCGTGGTCTCGTGGCCTTCCTTGGTCGGGTTCTTGGACAGGTAGTTGATGATGCCGCCGGCCGCGCCGATGCCTTCGGACGCCGACGGGCCATTGATGACCTCGATGCGGCCGACCATGCCCATGTCGGTGAAGGTCGCATTGCGTCCGCCTTCGCGCAGGGGCGATCCCTGCGGGACGCCGTCGAACAGGCGCAAGGCGATGCGGCCGCGCAGGGTCTCGCCGGTGTTGCTCATCGCCTGGGAGGATTCCGCGTAGCCGGGAACGGTGCGGGCGAGCACTGCGGTGGCGTCTTCAGTCACCAGCAGCGTATGGGCGATGTCTTCCTTGGACACCAGCGTGATCGCGCCCGGAATCTTGTCCACCGCCTTCGGCGTGCGCACGCCGGTCACGATCACCTGATCGAGATTGGTGGCTTCCACTTCCCCGGCCTTCGACGCCTCGTCCGGCGGTGGCGGGGTGTTCTGTTGGGCCTTGACGCTGGCGCTGACGGCGGCGGCCAGCAGGAATACGCCGAATGCGGCGGGCACGTGCTTCATGGTGTTCTTCTCTGAGATGGTGGGCTGCGAGAACCGCGGCGCAGGCCGCAGGGCTCCCCGATAGCGTTCTTGTTGTTGTTGCGCATCCGCGGGCGGCGGAGAGAATGGCGCCCGCGCTGCCAGACGTTCCTCCCAGACGCCGGCGACAGCCTCGACAATGTCGACAGAGCCTAGGTGCACGCCGTCACGGAAAGAATCCTCCGCGCCTATGTTCAGAGCCTAGTTTTTGTTGGGTGATCCCGGTCGACGGTATCGATGCAGTGCAACATCGCGCGTGTTCAGGACAGCTGCGAAACCGCCTGGCTTTCCTGCAGCAGGACGGTGACCAGGCGGATGCGCACGGTCGAGCGCGACCAGACCATGCCGATGCGGCGCGGCACGCATTCGTTGGGCAGCGGAATCCGGACCAGGTCCAGCCCCTCCGGCCAAGGCCGCGCCCAGTTGGGCACCAGCGAAACGCCCAGGCCGCGGTCCACCATCACCGCGATGGCGTTGAGGGCGTTGAGTTCGAAACGCTCGTGCGGAACGATGCCGGCGCTGCGCAGGTACTCGTCGGCCTGGCGGCCGCCCCACTGGTTGCGGTCGTAGCGGATCAGCGGCTGGGTGGCGAGCAGTTCGTGCGGGTCGCGGCCAGCCATCGCCGCCGGCGCCAGCACCACCAGCGGTTCCTCGCGCAGCAGTTGCCACTGGCAGGTCTTGGGCAGCGAGAACGGCGCCTGCAGCACGATGGCCGCGTCCAGCTCGCCCGACTCCACCGCGCGGTACAGATCCGCGGAGTAGCCCGGCTTGATGAACACGTTGATCTGCGGAAACGTTTCCACCATCCGCGCCAGGATATCCGGCAGCATGCCGGCCAGCGCGGTCGGGCAGGCCCCCAGGCGCAGTTCGCCGGATACCGCGCTGTCGTTGGCGACGCTGCGCATGTCGGCCACGTCGCGCAGCAGATCGCGGGCCCGCTGGATGATCCGCGAGCCCTCCTCGGTGACGCTCACGGTCCGCCCCACCCGCGCGATCAGCGATGCACCGAGTTCGCGTTCCAGGGTGCGGATCTGCTGCGCCACCGCCGCCGGCGTGATGTTCAGTTCACGCGCGGCCGCCGCCATCGAGCCGCGGTCGACCACGGTGACGAAGGTGTTCAGGAACTGGGTATCCACGTGTCTCCCCCTGGCGAGTGCTCAGGCTACAGGAGCCCCGCCGCGCGCGCGACAGGACCAACGGCAGGGGCGGAAAGCGCGGTTACTCCGCATCGCGGTAGATGGTCAGGCCCTTGAGCGAGCGTTGGGGCGCCGGGAACAGCAGACTGGCCAGGTAGCCGATGACGATGCACAGCAGGATCGAGATGGCCAGGTAGAAGTACGGATGGACCAGGTCCATCGACCAGGCCAGGAAGGTCAGCACGATGCTCGAGCCAATACCGATCGCAACGCCTGGTGAATTGGCCCGGCGGGTGAACATGCCCAGCGTGTACGCGCCGGCGAAACCACCGCCCAGCAAGCCGGCCAACTCGATCGAGATGTCGAACAGCGAATGGATGTCGTAGCGCGACAGCAGCAGCGCCAGGCCGATGCCGACCAGGCCGACCATCACCGTGGTGATCTCGGCGAACAGCACGCTCTTCTTCTGGTCGGCCTTCTTCGACAGCTTCTCGTAGAAGTCGACCGAGATCAGGGTGGCGACGCTGTTCATGATGCTCGACAGCGTGGCCATCGCGGCGGCGAAGATGCCGGCAATGATCAGCCCGGTCACGCCCGGCGGCAGTTCGGCGGCGATGAACAGCGGGAAGGTGGCGTCGATCGGCAGCAGCGGATTCAGGCGCTCGGGGTTGTTCTTGTAGTAGACGAACAGCGCCGTGCCGATACCGTAGAAGATGAAACCACCGGGAATCATGATCGCGGCGAACGCCCAGATCGAACGCCCGGCCTCCTTGTCCGACTTGGTGGACAGAGTGCGCTGCATCAACACCTGGTCCTTGGGGAAGGTCAGCACGACGTCGAAGATCACCAGGAAGATGAAGCCCCACACCGTGGCCTTGGTCAGGTCGAAGCTGAAGTCGAGCGTGTGCATCTTCTGCTCGGCCATCGCGGTGGCGAAGAACTCCGGCGCACCGCCCTTCAAGTGCCAGATGATGAAGCCGATGGCGAACATCGCCCCCCCCATCTTGACGAATACCTGGACGAAGTCGGTCCAGATCACCGCCTTCATGCCGCCCATCGCGGTATAGATGATGGTGAACACGCCCATCAGGATCACGCTCCACACCACGCTGATGCCGGTGATGGTGGCGATCGCCAGCGCGGGCAGGAACAGGATCACGCTCATCCGCGCGCCGACCTGCATGGCGATGCACAGCGCGCTGGCGAGCATGCGGATGGCAGGGTGAAAGCGGGTTTCCAGGTACGAGAACACCGACATCAGGTCCAGCCGGCGCAGCAGCGGCACGATCCACACCGCCACGAACATCAGCCCGAGCACGGCGATCAGGTTGTTGGTCATGTACTGCCAGTTGGTCTCGAACGCCTTGGCCGGAATGGCGATGAAACTGATCGAACTGGTGTTGGTGGCATACAGGCTCACCCCTGCCGCCCAGAACGGAATGCTGCGCCCGCCGACGAAGAAGTCCGAGGTCGAATTGCGCTTTTCCTTCAGGTAGAAGTACATGCCAATGCCGATCATCGACGCGAGGTAGATGATGATCACCAGCCAGTCCATCCACTTCAGCAGGTGTTTTCCGGACGCCAGCTGCGCGGATTCGATGACCTGCCCGCCCTTGCCATCGCCGGTCATCCAGACCAGGCCGTTGCGCCAGCCGGTGGCCAGCGGCACGTCGTCGCCAACCGTCGCCGGCAGCGTGGCCCAGGCGCTGGTGATGGTGTGATAGGTCATCAGGTGCGTGCCGCGATTGTCGCGCACCAGCATGAGCAGATGCGCCTGTCCCATCGCGCGCGCCGAACCCGGCAGGCGCGTGCCCGGCACCGCCGGCTTGGTTTCCCACCCGTGATCGGCCGTCCAGCGCCACAACGGTTGCGAGGTCGTGCCGGTGCCGATCAGGTAGAGCGCGTTGGTCTGCGCCAGCAACTCGCCGCCCGAGGCGCCTTCCGGCCACGCCGGGCCGTCGACCCACGCGGCAGGCCCGTTCAATACGGTACGCCACAGACGAGGCGTGCCGTCGCCCAGGCCCATCACGTACAGGTTTTCGCCCAGGATGGCGAAGCGTGCGCCGCTCAGCGCCAGCGGGAGCGCGGGCATCGACTGGCGGGCGAGGCTGTTTCCGCTGAGCCGCAGTTCCTCGATCCGCGCCGGCCCGGTTCCGACGGACACCAGCGCGAACAGGCGACGGCCATCACCGCCGGCGTCCAGCACGCGTGGCGCGGCGCCACCAGGCCATGACAGCGTCTGCCACTGGCGGCCATCGGCCGACAGGACCCACGCGCCATCGCTGCCCAGCGCAAGCGGACGGTCCTCGATCGATCTCAGCATCTCCACGTGCGCGCCGGCAGGCAGTGCCGGCAGCGCGTCGCGTTCCACCGAGGTCAGGCTCTCGGCGTGCACGCCGGGAACGGCCGCGCACAGCAGCAGCAACAGGCACAGCGCGGCGCGCAGGAAGCCGGTCGCCTCCTTGGATACGGGCAGGAAGGCGGTTCGGCTCATCGTGTTTCCATGCTTTCGAAATTCGGTGTGGTCGCGGCATCCGGCGCATCCGGAACGCGCTGCGTGGATGGCAATCCTCTACGCTCCCCCGCGATCTTCATGCCTCCGCCGCCGCGACGATGGCTTGCGCACGGTGCAGGTAGGGAGGATCGATCATGCGTCCTTCCAGCAGGAAGGCGCCACGTCCTTGCCGCGCCGCCTCGGCGGCGGCCGCGACGATCCGCCGCGCCCGCGCGATCTCTTCGACGGAAGGCTGGAACACGGCATTGGCCAGGTCGATCTGGCGAGGATGGATGCAGCTCTTGCCCAGATAGCCCAGCCGGCGGGCGATGCCCGCCTCGGTTTGGAATCCCGCCTCGTCGGCGAGGTCCGGATAGGCGCTGTCATAGGCGAACACGCCGGCTTCGGCGGCGGCCATGCGCAGGGCGTACATCGCCGCGTGCAGGTTGGCCGGATCGCGGCGGTCGATGCCCAGGTGCTCGAACAGGTCACCCAGGCCCAGTTGCAGTCCGGCCACGCGCGGATGCGCGCGGGCGATGTCGGCGGCGTTGCGCAGACCCAGCGGCGTCTCGATGTTGATCAGCAATTCCGGCGCCTGCTCGGTCGCCAGCAGCGAGGCCATCGCCACCACCGCCGTGGTGACGTCCCGGGCCTGGTCGATCTTGGGCAGGTTCAGCAGATCCACCCGGCGACCCGCGAGCGCGGCCAGGTCCGCCTCGAACTCCGGCGAAGACGGCGCGTTGGTACGCACGATGATCACCTTGCCGGCCGGCAGGTCCGCGCCCGCCAGGAACTGCGCCAGGTTCGCGCGCGCCTCCGCCTTGCGCCCGGGAGGCACGGCGTCCTCCAGGTCGAAGGAGATCGCGTCGGCACCGCTCGCCATCGCCTTGGCGAACAGTTCCGGGCGACTGCCGGGCACGAACAACTTGCTACGCATGGACCGCACTCTTCATGGCGGGGCAGTTTCAACGATGCGGACACAAAGAAAAGTCGCGCCCGGCATCTTCAGACCCAACATTTGCTTGCGATATGCCACCTCCGCCGCGTCACGCCTTGCCGTGGCGGTGATCCCGGCCCCGCGTCGCGGCAGGCGCGCACGCCGCGAAACACGCGCGACGACAAGCGCCCCCCCCCGGCCGCGCGCCCGGATGGACCCGGTTTGCTGCGATGCAACCCGCCGCCGCGCGGTCAACGGCGGACGTCGAACCCCGCCTGCGTCAGGAAGGCATCGACCTCGGCGACATCCAGGGTGCTGAAGTCGCCCGGCAGCGAATGCTTGAGGCATCCCGCCGCCAGGCCGAAACGCAGCGCGTCGGCGTCGTCCCGGCTGGTCAGATCGCCATGCAGCACGCCGGCGGCGAACGCATCGCCGGTACCGATGCGGTCGACGATGCCCGGAATCTCGTACTCCGGCGTTCCCAGCAGGCGCCCGTCGCGCCGCAGCGCGACCGCGGACAGGGCATGGTGATCCACGCTGCGCTGCACGCGCACGGTCGCGGCCATCCGCTGCAATCGCGGAAACGCCGCGAACGCGGCCTGCGCGCCGGCGGCGAAACGTTCCTGCGCGGTGGCGCCATCGAACGAACGTCCCAGCACAACCTCGATGTCGCGATGGCTGGCGAACATCACGTCGGCCTCGGCCATCAGGCCATGCAGCAGCGCCGGCGCGTCGCCATCCCATGCCTGCCACAGCTGCGGGCGATAGTTGCCGTCGAAGGACACCCGGACGCCCGCCGCGCGCGCGGCGCGCATCGCTTCCAGCGTGCCCCGCGCCGCGTCCGCGCCCAGCGCCGGCGTCACCCCGGACACATGCAGCCAATCGGCGCCGGCCAGCAGCCCGGACCAGTCATGGCAACCACCGCCGGCCTGCGCGAAGGCCGAACCGGCACGGTCGTAGAGCACCTGCGAGGGCCGATGGATCGCGCCGGTGGTGAGGAAATAGAGGCCCATCCGTCCAGGCAGCCGCTGCACCGCCGAGGTATCGACGCCATGCCGGCGCAATTCTCCGGTCGCGGCCTGGCCCAGCGCATTGTCGGCCACCACGCCGACCATGTGCGCGGCGTGGCCAAAGCGGGCCAGCGACACCGCGACGTTCGCCTCGGCGCCACCGACATGCACCTCCAGCGAAGGCGTTTGCAGCAGGGTGCCGCGACCGGGCGCGCCCAGCCGCAGCAGCAGTTCGCCAAAACAGACAACCTTCCCCACTCCGCCTCCCTGTCCATGCATGTAACGGTCCCGGAGTGTACGGCGCCGCAGGCGCTGGCGCGCGCATCGCATTGAAACGGAGCCAAGGTCGCCCGCTCGCCACCGCTCCGCTCAGGGCTCGGGACGCTCCCAACGTCGATAAGTGTCGTCCAGGCCCTTGCGCAGGCGGCGGTAGCCGGCGGTACCGGGGCGCACGTCCAGGCGTTCGGCCACCGCGCGCCAACCGCCGGCGTGATCGCGCGACCATTCGCGGACCACCGCGCGGCACGGCTGGCCGGCCACCTGCGCCACTGCGCAGGCCATGTAAATGTCGCCGGCGGACCAGTCCGGCTGTTTCATCATCGCTTCCACATACGCGCGCGGCACGCTGTAGTAACGCGCCATCTCGTCGGCGAAGGCCGCCGGATAGCGCGCCGCGTAGTCGTTGATGTCCTTGAGGTGGCGATCCACCGATGCGTCCCCGCTCCCGGGCCATTCAGCCGCTTCGGTCCTGGCTGGTGCGGACGTGGTGCCCTGCGCGGCGCCCGCCGCCACGACGAGCGCGATCAGGCAGGGGAAAAGGATGGTGCGGAGGAAACGGGTCGCAGGCATGCGCGCATTGTGCCGCAGCGCCGGTGTCATTGCAGGCGGCCGGTGTGCACCGGCCGCCCGCAGATCATGCGATGGGTGTCGGATCAATCGTCGTCGTGATGGCGGCCACGTCCATCGTGGCGGCGCCAGCGGCGATCGTCGTCGTCCCAGCGATCCCGATCACGCCGGTCATACCGGTCACGGCGATCGTAACGGTCGTAGCGGTCATAGCGGTCGCGATCGACGTAACGCACGTAATGCGGGTTGTTGCGGTAGTAGCCGTAGGCGTTGCCGCGCGGCGGGGTGCGGTAATACTGCCGCGGCACGTAGCGGTAGTAGGTCGGACGGTGGTAGCGATCGCGCACCACGATCACGCGATTGCCGTAGCCGTAGCGATCCCCGTACCCGTGACGGTAGTAGGGCTGTCCGCCGTGGTAGATGACATCGGCCACGTCCACGATGACCCGGACCAGATCGTCGTCCGCGCGGGCCGGCGAAGGCGCCAGCGCCGCCAGTCCGAGGCCGGCGGCCAGGACGGTGGGAGCCAGCAGACGCGTGAGTGAGAAGCTTGCCATGACATCCTCCGGTGGCCCGTCTCGCCGGGCCCATAGGTGAAAGGTCCTGTCCTGCGGACCTGTGTGTGAAAGATGTCGCCTGACGCGTGAACCCGGATTTAACCCGGCGGGCCTTCCCCGGCGCCCGCTGGAGGCGGATACCTTCCGTTCAACCAGGCACCTTTCCGGCCCCGATTCCCGGGAGAACGCCGGGACGCCCTCAGCCGGTACGGGCCTCGATGCCCGCCAGCGCGGCCGGCAGTTCGACCGCGGCGGCCACCGTCACCAGGTTCGGCACCTCCGCGCCCAGGCCATGCTCGGCCTCCAGCGCCCAGGTGACGTGGTAAGGCATGTGGATGCCCCAGCCGCCGAGCTGGATCACCGGCTCGATGTCCGAGCGCAGCGAGTTGCCGATCATCGCGAACTGCGCGGGCGCCACTTCCAGTTCCTGCAGCACGCGCGTGTAGGTGGACACATCCTTTTCCGACACCACTTCGATGCGGTGGAACAGATCGGCCAGTCCGGATTGCGCGATCTTGGCTTCCTGGTGGAACAGGTCGCCCTTGGTGATCAGGACGATTTCGTGATCGCGCGCGATCGCTTCGACCGCCTCGCGGATGCCCGGCAACAGATCGACCGGATGCTGCAGGGTGGCGCGGCCAATCTCCAGAACGCGATGCAGATCGCGCGCGCTGATGCGCTCGTCGGTCAGCTGGATCGCGGTTTCCAGCATCGACAGGGTCATGCCCTTCACCCCATAGCCGAATACCTTGAGGTTGCGTCGCTCAGTATCCAGCAGGTGCTGCTGCATGCGGCGATCGGCCAGATCGATGTAACCGGCCAGGATCGCCTCGAAATCCTGCTCGGCCTGCCGGTAATAGTCCTCGCTCTTCCAGAGGGTGTCGTCGCCGTCGAAACCGACCCAGCGTATGCCCATGCGTGCCGCCTCCTGACCGTGGGGGCGCGCAGCATAGCAGCCGCCGGACATGCCGAGGGCGGCCCGAAGGCCGCCCTCTTCCTTGGTCGTGAACCGTGTCGCGCGAACTTCCGTTCCGGTGCCACTGGAACGGGAAGCGCGCCGCGCGCCGTTACTTTGCCGGCGGCGTGCTGCTGCCGCTGCCGGAATCACCCGGAGGCGGCGGCGTCTGATCGCTGGCCGGCGGCGTGGTGCCGTCTGCCGGCGGCGGCGTGGTCGTCGGCGGTGCATTCGGATCCGTGGTCGGCGGTGCGCTCGGATCGGCGGGTGGCGGCGTGGTCGCCGGTTCCGACGGTGGCGGCGTGGTTTCCGCCGGCGGTGCGGTGTCGGACGGCGGCATCGTCGTTTCGTCCTGCGTCTTGCTGCATGCCGTCAACGCAAGCGCGCCACCGAGCATCGCCACCAACCACCAGGTGGGACGCGGGCGGTCCTGCGTGTTGCTGTGGAAAAAGGAATTCATTCATGTCCTCCTCTGGCCGCGCCGATCGCGGATCGTGCCGCGGCGGGTGAAAAGATCAGCGGCCGTTGCCGGCCGGCTTGTAGGCGGCGTACTCGGCGGGTGCGAGTTTGCCGTCGGCGTCCTGGTCGAGGGTTCCAAAAGCCTGGGTCAATGCGGGATCGACCGCGGCTTCGTCCTTGGCGATGCTGCCATCGCCATTGGCGTCAAGCTCTTCGAACGGCCGGGGCGCGGGCGTGGCCGCGTCATTGGCCGGCGGTGCGTCGGTCTGCCGCGGAGGCGTCTCCTGGCGTTGCTCCTGGGCGTCGCGGTCCTGTGCCATGCCCGGCGCGGATGCCGCCAATGCGGTGACCAGCAGGGCCAGCGGAAGATGGAACCGGGGAGATGATGATTTCATGCGCTCCTCCTGTTGCTGCGTTCGTACTCCCGCCGATGCGTGCATCCGGACACGGGGAACAACGGCTCGCCTGGAGACGGAGGGCGGCGGTGCCGCCCTCCGCGGGCGCGATGACGGTGCGCTGCGCCGTCACCCTGCGGTCATGACGACCGCGTTGCGCGACTTACTTCTGCGGCTCGCTGTAGTTCTTTTCGACGAACGCCTTGTACTCGTCGGCGGTCAGCTTGCCATCGGCATCACCATCGGCCTTGTCGAACACCTGGGACAGGCCGGCGTTGGCGGCGGCCTCTTCCTTGGTGATGTTGCCGTCGCCGTCCTTGTCGATATCGGCCCAACCCTGCTGGCTGCCCGACTGGGTCGACTGCTGGGCGGACTGCTCCGCACCGCCCGCCGCCTGATCCGTGGTCGGCTGCGCCTGCTGCGTCGGCTCGGCCTGCTGGGTCTGCTGCGGCTGCTGCTGGGCCTGCGTATCCTGCGCGAACGCCATCGGCATGGCGACGGCGGCACCCAGGGCGATCAGGGCAATCAGCGGCTTGCGGGTGTTGTTCTTGGTCATCGTCGTTTGCTCCGTTATGGAATTAGGAAGTGCGTCCTGTAGCGCACGATGCCGACGATGCCGTTGTGCTTCTGAATCAATCCTGCGGCGCGAAATGAATGTGCACGCAGGCTTAACCACCCACGATTTTTTTTCGATTACATCGTTCGTTAGCGATACGTGATGGCTATGTGCAAGGCGTATCGCAGCGTGATGCACACGTCAGATCAGTGTTCAATCCGCGTGTTTTTTTCTTCCCGGCGAACGGACCCTTCACGCCAGGCTCGGCTGAACCATTGCCAACCCATCACCACGCCGGTCAATGCGCCGATGATCTCCAGGACCACGCGGGTGCCCAGCGCGTCCGGATCGTGGATGGCTTTCAGCGCAATGCGCGCGTACAGCGGCGACTCCAGCTTCACCATGCCCAGGTAGAACAGGTTCCAGATATCGATGCCGGCGCCAATGATTACCGCAATCACGCACGACCATCCGATCGCATGCCCGATCGACCAGCCCAGTGCCCGGCAGATCGCCTGCCAGCCGGCGTAGACCAGCAGGCCGATGGCGAAAGCGATCAGGCAGGCTTCCAGCGCGCCGAGGAATCCGAAGTGCAGGGGCAGGTTCATGCGTTCTTGCGTGCTCCCGTCACGCGAGGGATCCGGCAACGCGGATCGTGCAGGTGCCGGCGGCGTTCGACGGCGATGGCATAGGATACGTGATGCGCGCGCCGGGCCGTGGCCGGAGGCGTGGCGGGATGTCGGCTCGTGCCACGGCGGAAAACGGCCACGGGAGGAACGGGATGGAACGTCTGTTGGTGGCGGGGAGCACGGGGCTGGTGGGCCAGGCAGTGCTGGCACTCGCGATGGCCGATACCCGCATCGGCAGGGTCATCGCACCGACCCGTCGGCCCTTGGCCCCGCATCCGCGATTGTCGAACCCGATCATCGATTTCGAGCGCCTGGATCCGACGGCCGACCATTGGCGCGCGGACGCCATGATCTGCGCCCTGGGCACCACCCTGCGCGACGCCGGCTCGCGCGATGCCTTTCGCCGGGTCGACTTCGACTATCCGCTCGCGCTCGCCCGCCTGCTGCACCAGCATGGCGCACGCACGCTGGCGGTCACCTCGGCCGCCGGCGCTCGCGCGGATTCGCGGATCTTCTACTCGCGCACGAAGGGAGAACTGGAACAGGCCCTGTCCGCCTGCGGCTTCGATTCGCTCACCTTCATCCGCCCTTCCCTGCTGGGCGGCGAACGCCCGCGCCGGCGCGCCGGCGAACACCTCGCGCTGCGCCTGCTGACCACGCTCGCACCGCTGGTGCCCGCACGCTACCGGGNCCGCCGCGCTGCTGGAGGCTGCCCATGCGGCGACGCCCGGCACGCGGATCATCGAGTCCGAAGCGATTGCCCGCTGATTCTCGGCCGATATCCGGTTAGCCAACCGTGGCGTGCAGGCGTCGCATGCGCCACCACAGGCCGGCGTTGAGCAGCAGGAAATAGCCGACCAGCGCCGCCGCGAATCCCATCGTCAGCGGACTGGCCTGTTGCGCGGAGGCCGCCGCACCGTCGGCGAACGCGCCCTGCGACCAGCGCCACGCCAGGCGGCCGACCAGCAGCAGGGTCAGGATGCCGCCGAACCAGGGGTTCGGCACGTAGGTCGGCAGTCCTTCGTGCCATTCGACCCGCGTGTGCCGCAGCGCGAATCCGCCCAGCAGCAAGCCACCCGCCAGCCCGGTGGCCACACCCGCCGCCACCCCCGGCAGGAACGCGGCGCCGAACAGCAGCATGCCCAGCAGCAACACCATCAGGACCAGGCGGAACACGGTGCGCTTGGGCTGCCAGGGCTGGCGGCCGAAGCTGCGGCGGATGCGGCGATACATGATCCAGCCGATCCCCGCGGTGACGAGATAGGGAGTCAGGGCTGGCAGGGCGGCGGCAGGCATGGCGGGCGTCCAGGGATTGGTTGGCGCCCACCTTAGGTCCCGGCAGGGCGCCGGGACCAGTGACGGTTGTCATCAGTTGCGGGGGAAACTCAGCGCAGCAGTCCGTGCGGCACCTGCCGCAGCGGCTGCATGCCGTCGGTGGCGGCAATCGCCTGGCTGGCGCGGTCCAGCAACGCATCGTCCTCGCCATCGATGACCACCAGCAGGCGGCCAGCTTCGATTTCGCGCTCGTAGTCCCGGCGGACCTCGCTGGGCACGGTGGATCCGGCCAGCGCGGCGGACCAGCCACCGACCGTCGCGCCCACCAGCGTGGTGATGATCACCCCAAGCGCATGGAACCCGGCCTGCGGCAGCCACATGCCGATCAGGCCACCGACCAGGCCGATGACGCCACCGCCGACGATTCCGCGCCAGGCGGCGGGGATGAAATCGGTCGGCGAGGCTTCCTTCTCGGCATCGGGGACCTGGGTCATCTCGATGTCGGACTGGGCCAGGACCGCGGCGTGGCCGGGACGGATGCCGAGTCGGAGCGCGGCACCCATGGCCTGTTCCGCGGTGCCCAGGTCCGGAGCGCTGAAAACACGTCGTTTCATGGCGTTCTCCCGTGGGCGGCTGTCTTCCAGCCTGTGAAGACCATAGGCCCGCGCAGGAGATGTGGAAGTGAAGAAATGCCGCGCGGGCCGGAACGACGCGCGGATGCGCATCATCGGCCGGTCACTGCGCCGGGCGTTCGGGGGCGCTCTTGCGGCCGAGCGCGCGCAGGTACAGGTCGTACAGGGCGGTGACCTTGGCCACGTATTCCTGGGTTTCCGCATAGGGCGGCACCCCGCCGTACCGGGCGACGGTGCCGATGCCGGCGTTGTAGGCCGCCGCCACCAGGGTCAGGTCACCCTTGTAGCGCCGCATCAATTGCCTGAGATGGCGCGCGCCGGCATCGATGGACTGGGTGGAGGAGAACGGATCGGTCACCCCGTACTCGGTCGCCACCTCCGGCATCAGTTGCATCACGCCCTTGGCACCCTTGGAGGACACCGCCTTGGCGTCGAAATCGCTTTCCGCATGGGCAATCGCGCGCAGCCAGGCATCGTCCACGCCGGTCTTCTTCGCCGCCGTGCGGAAATCCACGGGATACATGTTCAGGCGCGGCTTGCCGACCTTGCCCAGACCCGGATGGGCCGGCTCGCCCGGCGGGGTGGCCACGGTGAACTTCAGGTAGACCCGCGACCCGGGCAGGTTGCGGGTGCTGTACACCAGCTGGCCGTCCTGCTCGCGCTCGTACAGGGTACCGCTGAAGATGCCCATCCGTCCCCACAGGTTCGGGGTCTGCACGGCATTGTCGTCGATTTCCCTGGCCTGGCAGCGCGAGCCCGGCTCCGGCGCGGTGGCCAGGCTGACGGTGCCGTCGCGCACGCAGCGGTAGACCGTCCGCGCCTGGGCGTCGGGCACGCCGGAGCCGGCCAGGAAGGCCAGCAGACAGACCAGCAGGACGGAGGGGCCGCGCATACGGGGCGGATTCTAGGGCCGGCAAGCTGAGCCGCAACCCCCATGGCGAACCGGCGACGGCTGGCCCGGCAGTCCGGCCACGCCGGGATTCCGGCCCCCTCCCGGGAAGTCCTCCGGCCCGCCCCTGCTGCGCCGCAGCAGGCAAGCGCGTAGAATTGCCGGCCCTGTCATTCCGCACGCTCTGGAGCACACGCATCATGGGTCTGGACCACGTTTCCACCGGCAAGAACCCGCCGGAAGAAATCAACGTCATCATCGAAATCCCGAAGGATTCGGAACCGGTGAAGTACGAAGTGGACAAGGAAAGCGGGGCGATCTTCGTCGATCGCATCCTCTCCACCCCGATGCGCTATCCCTGCAACTACGGCTACGTGCCCAACACCCAGTGCGGCGACGGTGATCCGGCCGACGTGCTGGTGGTGCTGCCGCTGCCGCTGATCCCCGGCTCGGTCATCCGCTGCCGCCCGGTCGGCGTGCTGCGCATGAGCGACGAGGCCGGCAGCGACGAGAAGCTGCTCGCAGTGCCGGTGGAGAAGGTGTTCTCCGGCTACAAGCACATCACCGACATCGACCAGGTCAGCCCGCACTGGCTGGAGCGCATCGGCCACTTCTTCGAGCATTACAAGGATCTGGAGAAGGGCAAGTGGGTGAAGCTGGACGGCTGGGGCAACGCCGCCGACGCCAAGCAGGTGCTGGTCGACGCGATGCAGCGCTACGCCGAACTGAAGAAGTAAGCCGGCCCCGCATCGCACAGCAGAAAGCCCGCCATCGGCGGGCTTTTTGTTTGCATGGTTGTTCGCATGAGGCGGCGGTTACGACGCCGGTTCAACCGCTCTTGCGTATCCCCATCTTCAGCGTGGTCAGGCCGATCAGCCGCGACACCACCAGGGCGATGTACATGACCCCCGCGAACTGCTCCAGCATCACCAGCGCGCGCGCCTGCGCCTGCACCGGCACGATGTCGCTCAGGCCCACGCCCGAGAGCAGGCTGAAACTGAGGAACAGCAGTTCCATCCAGGTGCGCGGCTGCTCCGGATTCACCGCCGCGATGAAGCTGCCCGGATACCACTGCTGGCAGACCGAGAAGGCGAACGCGAACGCCCACGCCAGCAGGGTGAAGGTCGCGCCGGCGGCGAACAGTTCGTCGCTGGAGACCTCATGGTCCTGCAGCATGTAGGCCATCAGGCTGCCTGCCGTATAGAAGTACAGCGCGCTCTCCAGCAGGTGCGCGAGGGTGTACAGCACGTTGTTGTCGGTGATCGCGGCCAGCAGCGACAGCACGACCGACGGCACGCCCAGCGCCAGCGCGAACCACAGCCGCAGCGGGCTGCGGTTGACCACCCACAGCGCCAGCGCGAGCACCAGGATCCCGAAAGCCCCGAACAGCGCGCGGCCGCCGGCGGTGCTTTCCATCACCGGGTACAGCAGCACCCCGCCGAGCTGCACCAGCAGCAACCACGCCGACGGGTGCCGGCGCGCGGTAACCAGCCAGCGGAGCCAGGTCATGCCCATCTCAACCCTTGAAGTGGTAGACCAGCGCGTAATAGATCACGTAGATCCACGACAGCAGGCCGTGGATGATGGCCCACAGCAGCGACTTGTTGGCGCTCCAGGAAATGGTGATCGCCAACGCCGTGCCGAAGCCGATGCCCGCCCGGGCCGCACTCGCCGCGCCGCTCATTTGCGCGGCGCCGCGGGAACGACCGGGGTACCGCTGCCGGCCCGGTAGGGATAACGCGCAAAGATGTCGGCAACCGCCTGGTCCAGGCGCGCGGCGCGTTCGGCCGGCTTGGCGTTGGCGACGCGGCCGACCGCGATGCCCTCCCATACCAGCTGGTTGCGCTTGGCGTCGACCAGATCGAAGTTCAGCGTGCCCTCGGTGTACTGGTAGACGTTGGTGCGGTCATACCAGTAGGGAACGGCGACATACCGGCGGGCGCGGTAGCTGTAGTAATAGTTGTAGTCCACGTCCGGCATGCTGACCACGTCGGTCTTTTCCTGCATGTAGGCGTTGATGTTCAACCACAGGTCCGGAGACTTCTCGTCGTAGGCGTAACCCCGCGATTCCATCTGCGCGCGGGCGGCGGCCTTGAGCCGGGCGCTGGTGATGGTGGCGTAGCCTTCGCTCTCCACCGCCAGCGGCGAGTAGAACGCGAAGCTCCGGTAGCGCGCGAAATCGGCCGACGGGTCGGCCTCGCTGCTGATGCGCGGGCCGGTGGCGCAGGCCGCCAGCAGCAGGACCCCGGCCAGCAGCAGGCCGCGGGTGAGGAATGGGATGGCATTGCGCATGTTCGGCATTCTCCTGTCCGGGACGCCAAGCGTCGCGCGGGCGCGGCGGCGGCACAAGCCCCGCCGGCCCGGAAAGGCGGCGAACGGACGCATCCGCCCGCCGCATGGTTCAGCCCTGGTGATAGACCTTCGCGCCCTGGGCGAGGAACTCGGCCGATTTCTCGGCCATGCCGGCCTCGATCGCCTGCTGTTCATCCACGCCATGCTCGGCCGCGTAATCGCGCACGTCCTGGGTGATCTTCATCGAGCAGAAGTGCGGGCCGCACATCGAACAGAAGTGGGCCAGCTTGTGCGCGTCCTTGGGCAGGGTCTCGTCGTGGAATTCCTTGGCCTTCTCCGGATCCAGGCCGAGGTGGAACTGATCCTCCCAGCGGAACTCGAAGCGCGCCTTGCTCAGCGCGTTGTCACGCACCTGCGCGCCCGGATGGCCCTTGGCCAGATCCGCGGCATGGGCGGCGATCTTGTAGGCCATGATGCCGTCGCGCACGTCCTGGCGGTTGGGCAGGCCCAGATGCTCCTTGGGCGTCACGTAGCAGAGCATGGCGGTCCCGTACCAGCCGATCATCGCCGCGCCGATGGCGCTGGTGATGTGGTCGTAGCCCGGCGCGATATCGGTGGTCAGCGGTCCGAGCGTGTAGAACGGCGCCTCGCCGCACTCGCGCAGCTGCTTGTCCATGTTCTCCTTGATCAGCTGCATCGGCACGTGGCCGGGGCCTTCGATCATGGTCTGGACGTCATGCTTCCAGGCGATCTTGGTCAGCTCGCCCAGCGTTTCCAGCTCGCCGAACTGGGCGGCGTCGTTGGCGTCGGCGATGCAACCCGGGCGCAGGCCGTCGCCCAGGCTGAAGGCCACGTCGTAGGCCTTCATGATCTCGCAGATTTCCTCGAAGTGGGTGTAGAGGAAATTCTCCTTGTGGTGCGCCAGGCACCACTTGGCCAGGATCGAACCACCGCGCGAGACGATGCCGGTGACCCGCTTGGCGGTCAGCGGCACGTAGCGCAGCAGCACGCCGGCATGGATGGTGAAGTAGTCCACGCCCTGCTCGGCCTGTTCGATCAGGGTGTCGCGGAAGATCTCCCAGGTCAGTTCCTCGGCGCGGCCGTCGACCTTCTCCAGCGCCTGGTAGATCGGCACGGTGCCGATCGGCACCGGCGAATTGCGGATGATCCACTCGCGGGTCTCGTGGATGTGCTTGCCGGTGGACAGATCCATCACCGTGTCGCCGCCCCAGCGGATCGACCAGACCAGCTTCTCCACTTCCTCGGCGATGCCGGAGGAGACCGCGCTGTTGCCGATGTTGGCGTTGATCTTGGTCAGGAAGTTGCGGCCGATGATCATCGGCTCGCTCTCCGGGTGGTTGATGTTGTTCGGCAGGATCGCGCGGCCGCGGGCGATCTCGTCGCGCACGAACTCCGGCGTGATGATCTTCTGGATGCTCGCGCCGAAGCTCTCGCCCGGATGCTGTGCCAGCAGCAGCGCTTCGCGCACCGCCTCCAGCCTCTGGTTCTCGCGGATGGCGACGTACTCCATCTCCGGCGTCACGATGCCCTTGCGCGCATAGTGCATCTGGCTGACGTTGGCGCCTGCCTTGGCGCGGCGCGGCAGCATGCGTCCGGGGAAACGGACCGCATCCAGTTTCGGATTGGTCTCGCGCGAACGGCCGAATTCCGAGCTCAGCGCGGACAGCGCCTCGGTATCACCGCGCTCCTCGATCCAGCGTGCGCGCAATGCCGGCAGGCCCGCCGCCAGATCGATGCGCGCGTCCGGATCGGTGTACGGGCCGGAAGTGTCGTAGACCGTGACCGGCGCATTCTCCTCGCCGCCGAACAGGGTGGGCGTGCGGGTCAGCGCGATCTCGCGCATCGGCACGCGCAGGTCCGGACGCGAACCGGTCACGAAGACCTTGCGCGAACCGGGAATCGGACGGGTGACGGATTCGGAGAGCTGCTGGGTATCCTGCAGCAGGCGGGAGGGCACGGCGTTCATCGGCATCGTCCTGGTTGGAAAGCGGGACGAAGCGGCGGCGCATGGAACGCGGGCGGATCGCTGGCGATCGGTCGCGTCCTGCGAAGCTTCCCTACGCCGGTCTTAACCGGATCAGGTTCGAAGGGTCTGTCTCAACCGCCGCCCACCGGGCCGGCGATACCCCCGCTTCGGGCGCTATTACACCATATCGGCGGCGTGGGAGCGCTTCAGGCGGAGCTTGCTATGATGCGTGCCCGCCGGGGTACCGCCCGTCCGCATTTTTCCGCCCGACGATTCGCGCCCTGCCCGGCCCCTCCCGTTCAGACAAGGAGGCCTGCGTGGTTTTCCGTATCTCCATCCTGTTGGTGGCCCTCCTGGTCGCCGCCGCCGGTCTTGCGCCCGGTCCTTTCAACGCCTGGATCCAGCAGCAGCTGGCCGGGATCATTTCCAGCGCCGGTTGGCTGTACCTGCTGATCGTGTTCGCCGCGCTGGTCTTCCTGCTGTATCTGGCGGTGGGGCGCTTCGCCAACCTGCGCATCGGTGGCGAGGATGCCGAGCCGGAATTCTCCAATGCCAGCTGGCTGGCGATGCTGTTCGCCACCGGCATGGGCATCGGCCTGGTGTTCTGGGGCGCCGCCGAGCCGGTGTCGCACTACTTCAAGCCGCCGGAAGGGCTGGTGCCGGGCAGCCTGGATGCCGCGCGCGCATCGATGCGCTACGTGTTCTTCCACTGGGGCCTGCACCCCTGGGCGATCTACGCGCTGATCGGACTGGCGATGGCCTGGTTCCAGTTCAATCGTGGCGGGCGCGGCCTGATCAGCGATCTGCTGCAACCGGTCATCGGCCATCATCATCGCGGCTGGATCGGCCATGCGGTGAACATCGCCGCGGTGGTGGCCACCGCGGTCGGCGTGGCCACCACGCTGGGGTTCGGCACCATCCAGATCGCCGCCGGCGTGGCGCGGGTCACCGGCATTCCCGATTCCATCGGCACCGAGCTGGCGATCATCGGCGTGGCGTTCGTGCTGTACATGGCTTCCACCATCAGCGGCGTGGATCGCGGCATCAAATGGTTGTCGAACTTCAATCTCGGATTGGCCGCGCTGTTGCTGGCGATGGTGCTGGTCCTGGGTCCCACCGGTTTCATCTTCGACACCTTCACCACCACGCTGGGCACCTATCTCAACCAGTTGGTCAACATGAGCCTGCGGATGTCGCCGTTCTCCGGCAGCACGTGGGTGGCCGACTGGACGATCTTCTATTGGGCCTGGTGGATCGCGTGGGCACCGTTCGTCGGATCGTTCATCGCCCGCATCTCGTGCGGCCGGACCATCCGCGAGTTCGTGTTCGGCGTGGTGGTCATCCCCAGCCTGCTGGGCTTCGTGTGGTTCTCGGTGTTCGGCGGTACGGCGTTGTGGATGCAGATTCTCGGCGGCGTGGACATGGGCGCGCCACTGGCGCGCGGCTATGAAACCGTGCTGTTCACCCTGTTCGATCATCTGCCGCTGTCGACGCTGCTGGCCGGCATCGCGGTGCTGCTGTTGATGATCTTCTTCGTGACCTCGGCCGATTCGGCGGTATTGGTACTGGCGAGCATGTCCACCGACACAGCCGGCGATCCGCCGCTGCGCCGACGCCTGGTCTGGGGCGTGGGCGTGGCGCTGGTCGCGGCGACCCTGCTGCTGGCAGGCGGCCTGGATGCCCTGCAAGGCGTCATCACCATCACCGCGCTGCCATTCGCGCTGCTGCTGTTGCTGGTGATGCTGGGCCTGTACCGCGCGCTGAACCAGGAATATCGGCTCGGGCGCCGGCGCGAGCAGCGCGCGCGCCGGCTGATCATGGACTGGATCGCGCGCGAGGACGCCGCGCAGTCGGAGGAACGCTGACGGCCTCGCGTCAGTCGATCCGGCCGGCCATTTCCGCCAGCATCGCCTCGTCGGCGGGCACCAGCCGCACCGCGTCGCCGAACTCCGGCCAGCCGGCGCGCAGTCCCGCCATCACCGCGGGATCCTGCTGGTCGGCAACCAGCAGTTCACCACCGATCGCGGCGCAATCCCGATCGGCTGCCGGCCGGCACAGCAGCGGCCCGGGCGGAATGACCGGCGAGCGCCAGAGTTCATGCAGGTCCGGCTGCGGTTCCGCGTCGTAGACATCGGCCGCCAGTGCGGCCACGTCGGCGCGGCCGTCCTTCAGCCAGGCCAGCGACGCGGCATGCGAACCGGCATAGTCGACCCGCGCGAATGCGGCTTCAGGATTCGCGATGCCCATTTCCGCCAGTCCGCCACGCGGCACGAATCCGCCCGACGCCGAATCGCGGCCGACCAGCGCCAGCCTCAGCGTGGCCGCCCCGGCGGCGAGCGCGATGCGTGACAACGGCCGTTTCGCGACGATCACCGCGCGGTAGCGCTGCGCCTGCGCGGCGGGCACGTCCGGCACCGGCAACGTGGCCACGCTGCCTGGCGGCAATCGCAGCGCCTGCAGGTAACCGTGCAGGTTGGGCACCGCGAGATCGACTTCTCCCGCCGCCATGCCCGCGATCAACGCGCTGGGCGACAGCAGCACGCGCACTTCGACGGGGCGCTGCAGCCGGCGGCCGAGATAGTCGGCCAGCGGCCGGATCGCCGCCGCCCGATCCCGCTGCGGATAGGCGTAGGTGGCCACCACCAGTGGCTCGGGATCCGCTGCCAGGGCGGGCGCAACCAGTGACACGAGCGCGATACCGCCCGCGAGAAACGCGCCCAAACGCAACCGGCGCAGCCTCATGCGTTGTCCAGCAATGCCTTGTCGCGCACCGCGCCCTTGTCGGCGCTGGTGGCGAGGAGCGCGTATGCCTTGAGCGCGGTGGTCACCCGGCGCGCGCGCGGCTGCGCGGGTTTCCATCCGCGCGCATCCTGTTCGGCGCGGCGCGCGGCCAGTTCCGCCTCGTCCACCAGCAGGTTGATGCCGCGGGCGGGAATGTCGATGCGGATGCGATCGCCGTCGCGGACCAGGCCGATCGCGCCGCCCGCCGCCGCTTCCGGCGAGGCATGGCCAATCGACAATCCGGAGGTGCCGCCCGAGAAGCGCCCATCGGTCAGCAGCGCGCACTGCTTGCCCAGGCCCTTGGATTTCAGATAGCTGGTCGGATACAGCATTTCCTGCATGCCCGGCCCGCCCTTCGGTCCCTCGTAGCGGATTACGACCACGTCGCCGGCCTTCACCTCGTCGCCCAGGATGCCCTTCACCGCCGCGTCCTGGCTTTCGTAGACGCGTGCGTTGCCTTCGAACACGTGGATGGATTCGTCGACACCGGCGGTCTTCACCACGCAGCCATCGCGGGCGATGTTGCCGTACAGCACCGCCAGGCCCCCTTCCTGCGAGAAGGCGTGCTCGACATCGCGGATGCAACCCTCGGCGCGATCGGTATCCAGCGACGGCCAGCGGGTGTCCTGGCTGAAGGCGACCTGGGTCGGAATGCCCGCCGGCCCGGCCTTGTAGAAGGTTTGGACCTTCTCGTCCTCCACCACGCCCACGTCCCATTGCGCGATCGCGTCGCCCAGCGTCTTCGCGTGCACGGTCGCCACCTGCGTGTGCAGCAGCCCGCCGCGCGCCAGTTCCCCCAGGATCGCCATGATGCCGCCGGCGCGGTGCACATCCTCGATGTGGTACTTCTGGGTGTTGGGCGCGACCTTGCACAACTGCGGCACGCGTCGCGACAGCCGGTCGATGTCGCGCATGTCGAACGCCACCTCGCCCTCCTGCGCGGCCGCCAGCAGGTGCAGGATGGTGTTGGTCGAACCGCCCATCGCGATGTCCAGGGTCATCGCGTTCTCGAAGGCCTCGAAGGTGGCGATGCCGCGCGGCAATGCGGTCGGATCCTCCGCGCCGTACCAGCGATGGCACAGCTCGACGGCCAGGCGGCCGGCGCGCAGGAACAACTGCTCGCGGTCGGCATGGGTGGCGACCACCGTGCCGTTGCCCGGCAACGACAGGCCCAATGCCTCGGTCAGGCAGTTCATCGAGTTGGCGGTGAACATGCCCGAGCAGGAACCGCAGGTCGGACACGCGCTGCGCTCGACCGCCGCCACCGCTTCGTCGCTGGCGTTCGGATCCGCCGCCATCACCATCGCGTCGATCAGATCCAGCTTGTGATCGGCCAGCCGCGTCTTGCCCGCCTCCATCGGACCACCGGAAACGAACACGGTCGGGATGTTCAGCCGCAGCGCGGCCATCAGCATGCCCGGAGTGATCTTGTCGCAGTTGGAAATGCACACCAGCGCGTCGGCGCAGTGCGCGTTGACCATGTACTCCACCGAGTCGGCGATGACTTCGCGGCTGGGCAGCGAATACAGCATGCCGTCATGACCCATCGCGATGCCGTCGTCGACCGCGATGGTGTCGAATTCCTTGGCGACACCGCCGACGCGTTCGATCTCGCGGGCGACCAGTTGGCCGAGATCCTTCAGGTGGACGTGTCCCGGCACGAACTGGGTGAAGGAGTTGGCGATGGCGATGATCGGCTTCTTGAAGTCGCCGTCCTTCATGCCGGTGGCGCGCCAGAGCGCACGGGCACCGGCCATGTTGCGCCCATGGGTGGAGGTCTTGGATCGGTATTCAGGCATGGTCTGCGGGGGAGTCGTATTGCGCGGAAGGCGGCGATTCTGCGGGCTTTTCATGGTTGCAGTTGCAACCATCGCCACGCAAACCGGCCTCTCATCGGGACATTACCGAAAATTTCCCCGGCGCGCTTGACAAGGCTCGAACGGGCATGTTTCCCTTGGCCTCATGTTGCATCGCCACACGCCCCTGACCCACGACCTGCGGACCGCGCCCAGCGCGGCCTCCATTCTCGTCGTCGTCCTTATTACCTCGCCAACAGGTGCGGGACGAACGGGCGTGTAAGCAGAAAACAACGCCAGATTCGCAAAACCCCGCACTGAGAAGTGCGGGGTTTTTTATTGCCGCCGATTTTTTCCGACCCACCCGCCCTTCCCAACTCAGGAATTCCGCAAATGACCACCGCCGCCTCCTCCGCCCCGCAACCCAAGATCGCCGTCGTCGGCTACGGCAGCCAGGGCCGCGCGCACGCGCTGAACCTGCGCGAATCCGGTTTCGACGTCACCGTGGGCCTGCGCCCGGGCGGTCCCACCGAGGCCAAGGCCCAGGCCGACGGTTTCCTGGTCAAGTCGCCGGCCGAAGCCGTGAAGGATGCCGACCTGGTCGCCGTGCTGACCCCGGACATGGTCCAGAAACAGCTCTACAACGACGTGCTGGCGCCAAACATGAAGCAAGGCGCCTGCCTGCTGTTCGCCCACGGCCTCAACGTCCACTACGGCCTGATCAGCCCGCGCGAGGATCTGGACGTGGTGCTGGTCGCGCCCAAGGGCCCGGGCGCGCTGGTCCGCCGCGAGTACGAAATCGGCCGCGGCGTGCCCTGCATCTATGCGGTCTACCAGGACAAGAGCGGCCAGGCCGAGGCGCTGGCGCTGGCCTATGCCGCCGGCCTGGGCGGCGCCCGCGCCAACATCATCAAGACCAGCTTCAAGGAAGAGACCGAAACCGATCTGTTCGGCGAGCAGGCCGTGCTGTGCGGCGGTGCTTCCTCGCTTGTGCAGGCCGGCTTCGAGACCCTGGTGGAAGCCGGTTACCAGCCGGAAATCGCCTATTACGAAGTCCTGCACGAGCTGAAGCTGATCGTCGACCTGTTCTACGAGGGCGGCATCACCCGCATGCTGGAATTCGTGTCCGAGACCGCCCAGTACGGCGACTACGTCAGCGGCCCGCGCGTGATCGACGCCGGCACCAAGGCACGCATGAAGGAAGTCCTGAAGGACATCCAGGACGGCACCTTCACCAAGAACTGGATCGCCGAGTACGAAGCCGGCCTGCCGAACTACAAGAAGTACAAGCAGGCCGACCTGGAACATCCGATCGAAGTCGTCGGCAAGCAACTGCGCGCCAAGATGGTGTGGCTGCAGGCCAACGCCTCCCAACCCGATACAGAACAGGCCGCCGCCGCATGAACGCCGACGCTGCCGCTGCTTCCCGCAATGGCGCCCGCTGGTTGACCCAGGCCCTGGAAGCCGAAGGCGTGGATACGCTGTTCGGCTATCCGGGCGGCACCATCATGCCGTTCTACGACGCGCTGGTGGATTCGTCGCTGAAGCACATCCTGGTGCGCCATGAGCAGGGCGCGGCGCTGGCCGCCAACGGCTACGCCCGCGCCAGCGGCAAGGTCGGCGTATGCGTGGCCACGTCAGGTCCCGGTGCGTCCAACCTGGTCACCGGCATCGCCGACGCGATGCTGGATTCGGTGCCGATGGTCTGCCTGACCGGACAGGTCGCCACGCCGCTGATGGGTACGGACGCGTTCCAGGAACTGGACGTGTTCGGCCTGACCATGCCGATCGTCAAGCACAGCTTCCTGGCGCGGCGCGTCGAGGATCTGCCGAAGATGGTGCGCGAAGCGTTCCGCATCGCGCGCGAAGGCCGTCCGGGACCGGTGCTGATCGATCTGCCCAAGGACGTGCAGATGGCCGATGCCTCGCATCTGCCGGACCACGTGCCGGCCGCGGTCGATCCGGTGCCGGCGCCGGAGGACGCGCGGCTGGCCGAGGCGCTGGCGGCGATCGCCGGCGCCGAGAAGCCGGTGATCTACGGCGGCGGCGGCATCGCCCTGGCGGACGCCGTGGATGCGTTCCGCCAGTTCGTCGAGGCCACCCGCATCCCGACCGTGCTGACCCTGCGCGCATTGGGCGCACTGCCCGGCAACCACCCGCAGTTCCTGGGCATGTTGGGCATGCACGGGACCCGCGCCGCCAACATGGCGGTGCAGGAAGCGGATCTGCTGGTGGTCGTCGGCGCGCGCTTCGACGATCGGGCCACCGGCAAGCTGGCCGAGTTCGCGCCGTTCGCGCGGGTCGTGCACCTGGATGCCGACGCCTACGAGATTTCCAAGCTGCGCGGCGCCGACATCGCGATTCCGGGGGACGTCGCCGCCGGCCTGCGGACCCTGAGCGCGGCGCGCAGCACCTGCGAGGAATGGCGCAAGCGCTGCGCCGGCAACCGCGAACGGCACGGCTTCCGCTACGACGCGCCAGGCAGCGACATCTATGCGCCGGGCCTGCTGAAGCGGCTGACCGAAGTGGCGCCCGCCGACACGATCGTCGCCTGCGATGTTGGCCAGCACCAGATGTGGGTGGCACAGCACTGCAAGTTCGGGCATCCCCGCAACCACCTGACCAGCGGGGCGCTGGGCACGATGGGTTTCGGCCTGCCGGCGGCGATGGGCGCGCAGTTCGCCTGCCCGGATCGCACGGTGGTGCTGGTCAGCGGCGACGGCAGCTTCATGATGAACGTGCAGGAGCTGGCCACCATCGCCCGCTGCAGACTGCCGGTGAAGATCGTGCTGCTGGACAACAGCGCGCTGGGCATGGTCCGGCAATGGCAGGAACTTTTCTTCGCCGAGCGCTACAGCGAAATCGATCTGTCCGACAACCCGGACTTCGCCGCGCTGGCGCAGGTGTTCGGCATTCCCGCCCGCCGCATCGAATTGCGCAACCAGGTCGATGACGCGCTGGCCGAACTGCTGGCCCAGCCCGGTCCCGCGCTGCTGCACGTCGCCATCGACATCAAGGCCAACGTATGGCCGCTGGTGCCGCCCAACCATGCCAACAGCTCGATGCTGGACGGCAATCCCGCCAAGCAGAGCCCGGAGCCCTCCTCCCATGCGATACCGGCTTGACCTGGTGCTGAAACCCGCCGAGGGCGCGCTGACGCGCGTGATCGGCATGGCCGAGCGGCGCGGCTTCGCGCCGCGCGCCATCAGCGGCGAACCCGCGCCCTCCGACGGGCGCTGGCGCGTGCAGCTGGTGGTCGACGGCCAGCGCCCGCCCGAAACCCTGCGCCTGCAGATGCAGAAGATCTACGACTGCGAATCGGTCGAGATCACCGTCGTCGATTCCGGGGAGGCCGCGTGATGAACACGTTGTCCGTCCACGCCGTCGGCACCCACGTCCGGAGGCGTCTTCTTCAACATCAGCCGTTCGCGTGCCGCGATGCCTGATGCCGGCCGCGCCGCCAGCAGCGAAGACCCGGACGTCGGCGACGTCCGGGTCAGCGTGGCCGACGTGCTGGCCGCGCAGGCGCGCCTGCGCCGCTATCTGCCGCCGACGCCGTTGCACCATGCCGAACGCTTCGGCGTGATGCTGAAACTGGAGAACCTGCAGCGCACCGGTTCCTACAAGGTGCGTGGCGCATTGAACGCCCTGCTGGCCGCGCGCGAGCGCGGCGACGGCCGCCCGGTCATCTGCGCTTCCGCCGGCAACCACGCGCAGGGCGTGGCCTGGGCCGCCTACCGGCTGGGCGTACAGGCCATCACGGTGATGCCGCATGGTGCGCCGGAAACCAAGATCGCCGGTGTCGCCCACTGGGGCGCGACCGTGCGCCAGCACGGCGCCAGCTACGACGAAGCCTTTGCCTTCGCCCGCGAACTGGCCGAACAGAACGGCTACCGATTCCTGTCCGCGTTCGACGATCCGGACGTGATCGCCGGCCAGGGCACGGTCGGCATAGAGATCGCACCGCACACGCCGGACGTGGTCATTGTCCCGATCGGCGGCGGCGGTCTGGCCTCGGGCGTCGCCCTGGCGCTGAAGTCCCAGGGCATCCGCGTGATCGGCGCGCAGGTGGAAGGCGTGGACTCGATGGCGCGTGCCATCCGCGGCGACACCGCCGCGCGCGATCCGGCCGCTTCGCTGGCCGACGGCGTACGGGTCAAGATTCCCGGTTTCATCACCCGTCGCCTGTGCGCGAACCTGCTGGACGACGTGGTCATCGTGCGCGAGGCCGAACTGCGCGAAACCCTGGTCCGGCTGGCACTGGAGGAACACGTCATCGCCGAAGGCGCCGGCGCGCTGGCGCTGGCCGCCGGCCGGCGCGTGGCCGGCAAGCGCAAATGCGCGGTGGTGTCCGGCGGGAACATCGATGCCACGGTCCTGGCCCGGCTGCTCTCCGAGGTACGTCCGCGCCCGCCACGCAAACCGCGCCGGCGCAACCGTGAAGGCGACCCTTCGCTTGCCGGCACCCCGCCCCGCAACCCGACCATACCCCGTTCCATCGCAGTGCCGCCCGCATCCCGTTCGCGCCGCACTGCC
The DNA here is from genome assembly GCF_052044485.1 of Pseudoxanthomonas sp. 22568. Classification (NCBI taxonomy): domain Bacteria; kingdom Pseudomonadati; phylum Pseudomonadota; class Gammaproteobacteria; order Lysobacterales; family Lysobacteraceae; genus Pseudoxanthomonas; species Pseudoxanthomonas sp. 22568. Next base: position 34,802 of record NZ_JBQENC010000008.1, on the reverse strand, counting down.
GCCGTCGCAGAGGAATCCAGCTGGTGAACACGAACACTTCCGAATCCAATCCGTCCGACCACGTCCGCATCTTCGATACCACCCTGCGCGACGGCGAGCAGTCGCCCGGCTGCAGCATGACCCCGCAGCAGAAGCTGGTGATGGCGCGCGGACTGGCCGATCTGGGCGTGGACATCATCGAAACCGGCTTCCCCGCCAGCTCGCAATCGGATCGCGAGGCGCACGCGCTGATCGCGCGCGAACTGCGCGACACCACCCTGGCGGTGCTGTCGCGCTGCCTGCCCGCCGACATCGAAACCTCGCTGCGCACGGTCACCGCCGCCGCCCGGCCGCGCCTGCACCTGTTCCTGTCGACCAGCCCGCTGCACCGCGAGCACAAGCTGCGCATGAGCCGCGAGCAGGTCCTGGAGTCGGTCCACAAGCACGTCAGCATGGCGCGCGCGCATATCGACGACGTCGAGTTCTCCGCCGAGGATGCCACCCGCACCGAGGAGGATTTCCTCCACGAGGTAGTCGCCGCCGCGATTGCCGCCGGCGCCCGCACCATCAACCTGCCCGATACGGTCGGCTTCACCACCCCGGAGGAAATCCGCGGCATGTTCCAGCGCGTGATCGCGCAGGTGCCCGGCGCGGACAAGGTGGTGTTCAGCACCCACTGCCACAACGACCTGGGCCTGGCCGTGGCCAACTCGCTGGCCGCCATCGAGGGCGGCGCGCGCCAGGTGGAGGGTTCCATCAATGGCATCGGCGAGCGTGCCGGCAACTGCGCCATCGAGGAAATCGTGATGGCGCTGAAGGTCCGCAATGCTTTCTACAACCTGGACACCGGCGTGGACACCCGCCGCATCGTGCCGACCTCGCAGCTGCTGTCGCGACTGGTCGGCATGCCGGTCCAGCGCAACAAGGCGATCGTCGGCGCCAACGCCTTCGCCCACGAGTCCGGCATCCACCAGCACGGCATGCTGCGCCATCGCGGCACCTACGAAATCATGCAACCGCAGGATGTGGGCTGGCCGTCCTCGCAGATGGTGCTGGGCCGCCACAGCGGCCGCGCCGCGGTCGAACAGCGCCTGCGCGCACTGGGCTACTGGCTGGACGAGGACGAGCTGAAGCTGGTGTTCGAACAGTTCAAGGCGCTGTGCGAAAAGCAGCGCGTGGTCGGCGACGCCGACCTGCAGGCGCTCATGCAGGACGCCGCGGTCAGCGATGGCTATCGCCTGGCCTCGATGACCATCAGCGATGTCGGCAGCCGCGCCAACGCCCTGGTCGAGCTGTCGGATCCGGACGGCAACCGCGTCGCCGAGACCGCACAGGGCAATGGTCCGGTGGACGCCCTGTTCGGCGCGCTGTCGGCCGCCACCGGCGTGCAGCTGCAACTGGAGAGCTACCAGGTGCACAGCGTCGGCATCGGCGCCGACGCGCGCGGCGAGGCCAGCCTGTCGGTGCGCTGCGAAGGCGAGGAATACGAAGGCACCGGCACCAGCAAGGACATCATCGAGGCCTCCGCGCTGGCGTGGCTGGACGTGGCCAACCGCCTGCTGCGCCATCGCCGCGTTGCCAACCAGGAAGTGGCAGCCGCATAAGGCCGATCGCGACATGAATTCACCCGACACTCAGACCATGACCACCCCACCACCCCGCACCCTGTTCGACAAACTCTGGGACGCGCACGTCGTCAGCCCCGAAAGCGACGCCGCGCCCGCCGTGCTGTACATCGATCTGCACCTGATCCACGAAGTCACCTCGCCACAGGCCTTCACCGAGCTGAAATCGCGCGACCTGAAGCCGCGCCGCCCGGATCGCACCAAGGCGACCATGGATCACTCCACCCCCACCCTGCCCGCCGGCGCGGACGGCAGGCTGCCCTACTACACGGCCGCCGCCGAAACCCAGGTCCAGACGCTGGCGCGCAACTGCGCCGAGCATGGCATCGAGTTGTTCGACATGGGTTCGGACCAGCGCGGCATCGTCCACGTCATCGCGCCGGAACTGGGTTTCACCCAGCCCGGCATGACCATCGTGTGCGGCGACAGCCACACCTCCACCCACGGCGCGTTCGGCGCGCTGGCGTTCGGCATCGGCACCAGCGAGGTCGGCCACGTGCTGGCGACCCAGTGCCTGCTGCAGCGCAAGCCGAAGTCCATGGCGATCACGGTGGAGGGCGAACTGGCGCCGGGCGTCGGCGCCAAGGACGTCATCCTGCACATCATCGGCGTGATCGGCGTCAACGGCGGCACCGGCCACGTCATCGAGTATCGCGGTTCCACCATCCGCGCGATGGACATGGAGCAGCGCATGACCCTGTGCAACATGTCGATCGAAGCCGGTGCGCGCGCCGGCATGGTCGCCCCGGACGAGACCACCTTCGCCTGGCTGGCGCAGGCGCCGCGCGCGCCCAAGGGCGCCGACTTCGAGCATGCCAGGCGCGAGTGGTCGGCGCTGCGCAGCGATGAGGGTGCCCGCCACGACGTGGAAGTGCGCATCGACGCCGCGGATATTCGCCCGACCCTGACCTGGGGCACCCATCCGGGCACCGCCATCGGCGTGGATGTCCCGATTCCCGCCGCCAACGACGCCGCCGCGCGCAAGGCACTGGACTACATGGCGCTGGAGACGGGCCACGCGCTGGCCGGCACCGCGGTGGACGTGGTGTTCGTCGGCTCCTGCACCAATGGCCGCCTGAGCGACATGCGCGAAGTCGCTTCCGTGCTGCGCGGCCGCCAGATCGATGCGCGCGTGCGCATGCTGGTGGTGCCGGGCTCGGAGCAGGTCAAGCGCCAGGCCGAGGCCGAGGGCATCGACGCCGTCGTGCGTGCCGCCGGCGCGGAATGGCGCGAACCGGGCTGCTCGATGTGCATCGCCATGAACGGTGATCTGGTCGCCCCCGGCCAGTTGGCCGTCAGCACCAGCAACCGCAATTTCGAGGGACGCCAGGGCCCCGGCTCGCGCACCCTGCTGGCCTCGCCGCTGACGGCTGCGTGGGCGGCGGTGAACGGAAGGGTCAGCGATCCCCGCGAACTGTTCGGTGCGCGCAAGGAGGTGGCGTGATGAGCGGTTTCCGTGAACTGCGTTCGCAGAGCGTCGTGCTGCGCCAGACCAACATCGACACCGACCAGATCATCCCGGCCCGGTTCCTGTCCACCACCGAACGCGCCGGTCTGGGCCGCAATGCGTTCAACGACTGGCGCTGGCAGGCCGACGGCACGCCCAATCCGGAATTCCCGTTCAACCAGCCGGAAAACGCCGGCCGTGCCGTACTGCTGGCCGGCCGGAACTTCGGCTGCGGCTCCTCGCGCGAACACGCGCCGTGGGCGCTGACCGACCTGGGCCTGCGCGCGATCGTCAGCAGCGAGATCGCCGACATCTTCCGCAACAACAGCCTGAAGAACGGCCTGTTGCCGGTGGTGCTGGCCGAGGACGACGTGCAGGCGCTGATGGAACGCCCCGATGACGAACTGGTCATCGACGTGGCCGCGCGCGAGCTGCGCACGCCCGACGGCCGGGTCTATCCCTTCCCGCTGGATGCCTTTGCCCAGACCTGCCTGCTGGAGGGCGTCGACGAAATGGGCTATCTGCTGGCCCGCCAGGCCGATATCGAACACTACGAGGAAACCCGCCATGCGCGCTGAAATCGCCGTCCTGCCCGGCGACGGCATCGGTCCGGAAGTCACCGCCGCCGCCGTCTCCGTCCTGCGTACCGTGGCCCGTCGCCACGGCCACGACTTCACCTTCACCGAACACGACATCGGCGGCATCGCCATCGATCGTCATGGCGATCCGCTGCCGGCCGCCACGCTGCGCGCCTGCCAGCAGGCCGACGCGGTGCTGCTGGGCGCGGTGGGCGGACCGAAATGGTCCGACCCGAACGCGAAGATCCGTCCCGAGCAGGGCCTGCTGGCGCTGCGCCGTGGACTGGGCCTGTTCGCCAACCTGCGACCCGTCCGTCCGCACCCGGCTGCGCTGAACGCCTCGCCGATCAAGCCGCACCTGCTGACCGGCGTGGACATCATGGTGGTGCGCGAACTGACCGGCGGCATCTACTTCGGCGACAAGACCCGCGACGAACGCGGCGCCAGCGATCTGTGCAGCTACAGCGTCACCGAGATCGAGCGGGTGGTGCGCAGCGCGTTCCGCCTGGCGCGCCAGCGTCGCGGCTACCTGGTGTCGGTAGACAAGGCCAACGTGCTGGAGACCTCGCGCCTGTGGCGCGACGTTACCGCGCGCATCGGCCGCGAGGAATTCGCCGACGTGAAACTGGAGCACGTGCTGGTCGATGCCATGGCCATGCATCTGCTGTCGCGGCCGCGCGAGTACGACGTAATTGTCACCGAGAACATGTTCGGCGACATCCTGACCGACGAAGCCTCGATGCTGGCCGGATCGCTGGGCCTGTTGCCGTCGGCCTCGCTGGGCGACGGCCGGGTCGGCCTGTACGAGCCCATCCACGGTTCCGCACCGGACATCGCCGGCAAGGGCATCGCCAACCCGTACGCCACCATCCTGAGCTGCGCGATGCTGCTGCGCCACTCATTGGGCCTGGACGAAGAAGCCGATTGCATCGAGCGTGCGGTCGATGGCGCTCTCAACGCGCAGGTGTTCACCAACGATCTGGCCGCGGGCGGTCGCGGTGTCTCCACCCAAGCCGCCGCCCAGGCGGTGGTCGAACAGTTGAACGAGCACTGCTACGTCGCCGAACTCAGGGACTGAGTCTGCTCTCTCTGACAGGCGGGCTTCGGCCCGCCTTTTTTTTGTCTGTCTTGCCAGCCGTCCCCAACTGCTTGTCGTTGAGACCTGATCCGGCCATAGTCCTCCTCGGCATGCAGAGGAGGGGGACATGACGCCCGGCACGAAGTATCGATTGAGACTGGTGATCTCCGCCTCGCTGATCACGCTGTGGGGCGTCGGCTCGCTGGCGGGATGGCCGGTGCTGGAGGGCTTCCTTCCGCTGGCCCTGGTCTTCCTGCTCAACTCGTCCGCGGAAACGGCCGACCCCAACGAGTCCGGGCTCATGGGCCTCATGCAACCGCGCCTGGTTCCGATCTTCGTCCTGCTGTTCTTCGGCGGGTTCTACCTGGTGGCAAAGCATGGATTCCCGAAGAGCGGGCTCGAAGATGTCTGGCGGGGCTGGTTCGTAATCCCGGTCTGGATGGCATTGCTGGCACAACTGGTTCTACAGTCCGATCCGGAACCGGCCGGCGAAGCACGGGCTCGCGACGAAACTTCTCCATCGGACGCCTGACTGGCGTCCGTCCCCACCTGTCTCCCGCACGCCTCATCCACCTGTCCTTGCTCCTACAATGCCGACATGAAGACCATCGGAATGCTGGGCGGCATGAGCTGGGAATCCACCGTGCCCTATTACCGCCTTATCAACCAGCGCGTGCAGGAACGCCTCGGCGGCCTGCATTCGGCGCGCATCCTGCTTTACAGCGTGGACTTCCACGACATCGAACGGCTCCAGCACGCCGGCGAGTGGGATCGCGCGGGCGCGTTGCTGGCCGATGCCGCACGGCGCCTGCAATTGGCCGGCGCCGATTTCCTCGTGATCTGCACCAACACGATGCACAAAGTCGCGCTGGTGATGGAAGCCGCGACCGGGCTGCCGCTGCTGCACATCGCCGATCCCACCGCGATCGCCGTCACGGCGGCGGGATTCAGGCGCGTCGGCCTGCTGGGCACGCGGTTCACCATGGAAGAGGATTTCTATCGCGAACGCCTGCAAGGCGATCATGGCCTGGACGTGCTTATCCCCGACGCCGGAGACCGCCTCGAGGTCCATCGCATCATCTACGAGGAACTCTGCCAGGGCATCGTCGACGAAGGATCACGCGGGATCTATCGCGGCGTTATCGATCGCCTGATCACCCGTGGCGCGGAAGCGGTGATCCTGGGTTGCACGGAAATCTCGCTGCTGGTGGGGCCAGGGGATTCACGGGTGCCACTGTTCGACACCACCACGCTGCATGCCCGTGCCGCGGCCGACCACGCGCTCGAAGGCTGGGGTCAGTGATGCGCAAGGTGCTCTTCATCTGCAGCCAGAACCGGCTGCGCAGCCCCACGGCGGAACAGGTCTTTGCGGATTGGCCCGGTGTGGAGGCCGCTTCCGCCGGGCTGAACAACGATGCGGAAAATCCACTTACACCCGAGCTTCTGAAGTGGGCCGACCTGGTGTTCGTCATGGAGCGTGCGCACCGCAACAAGCTGTCGTCACGCTTCCGCGCCCACCTGAGCCGGCAACGTATCGTCTGCCTCGACATCCCGGATGAGTACGACTACATGGATCCAATGCTGATCCGCCTGCTGCGCATGAAGGTCCCGCCCCACCTTCCATAAGGTGGGGCTTCGACTGGCCTCCGCGATGCGCGCTCCGGTCACGCCAGTGCGGGATGGGCCGGGCCCGTCACGTGTCAGCCCGCGTTGCCTTCCTCCGGCTTCACCTTGAACCACGCCGCATACAGCGCCGGCAGGAACAGCAAGGTCAATAGGGTCGCCACGGTCAGGCCACCCATGATCGCCACCGCCATCGGCCCGAAGAACGCACTGCGCGACAGCGGGATCATCGCCAGCACCGCCGCCAGCGCGGTCAGCACGATGGGCCGGAACCGGCGCACGGTGGCATCGATGATCGCGTGCCAGCGATCGTGTCCGGCATCGATGTCCTGCTGGATCTGATCCACCAGGATCACCGAGTTGCGCATGATCATGCCAGCCAGGGCAATCGTGCCGAGCATGGCGACGAAACCGAACGGCACCCGGAAGATCAGCAGCGCGAGGGTCACGCCGATCAGTCCCAGCGGCGCGGTCAGCGCCACCAATGCCATCCGCGGGAAGCTGCGTAGTTGCAGCATCAGCAAGGTCGCCACCACCAGCAGGAACAGCGGCATGCCGGCGTTGATCGAGTTCTGCCCGCGCGCGGAATCCTCGACGGTGCCGCCGGTTTCCAGCAGGTAGCCTTCCGGCAATGCCTTGCGGATGTCTTCCAGGGTCGGCTGGATCTGCCCCACCACGGTCGGCGGCGTCAGGTCGTCGGTATTGAGATCCGCACGCACGGTCACCGTCGGCAACCGATTACGATGCCAGATGATGCCGTCCTCGAACGCGTATTCCAGGTTGGCGATCTGCGAAAGCGGCACGCTGCCGCCGTTGCTGGTCGGCACCGCCAGGCTGCCCACGAGATCCATGCGCGCGCGTTCCTGCTCCGGCCCGCGCAGCAGGATCTCGATCAGCTCGTTGCCCTCGCGATAGGTGCTCACGTGCAGGCCCGACAGCGAACTGGTCAGGAAATGCGATACCTGCGCGGTACTGACGCCGAGCGCGCGGGCGCGATCCTGGTCGATCACCAGGCGCACGATCTTGCTGGGTTCATCCCAGTCGAGGTTGACGTTGGCGACATTGGGATTCGCGCGCACCTTTTCGGCCACCTGGCGCGCGAGCGCCTGCACCCGGTCGATGTGCTCGCCCGACACGCGGAACTGGATCGGATAGCCCACCGGCGGTCCGTTCTCCAGCCGGGTCACCCGGAACTGCAATTGCGGGAACTTCGGCGCGACCTCCTCGATCAGCCACTTGCGGGTGGACTCGCGCGCCTCGGTGTCGTCGGCCAGTACCACGAACTGCGAGAAATTGGCCTGCGGCAGTTGCTGGTCCAGCGGCAGGTAGAAACGCGGCGAGCCGGTGCCGATGTAGGCCACGTAGTTCTGGATGCCTTCGCGCCTGGCCAGCAGCTTCTCCAGCTGGCGCGCCTGCGCGTCGGTGGACTTGAGCGAGCTGCCTTCAGCCAGCTCCAGATCCACCATCAGTTCCGGACGCACCGAATCGGGGAAGAACTGTTGCGGAATGAAACGGAACATCACGATCGACAGTACGAATGCCAGCACGGTCACGCCAATCACCAGCCAGCGATGGCGCAGGCAGGCATCCAGCAGCTTGCGGAACTTCTGGTAGAACGGCCGCTGGTAGGGATCGTGATCGTGGGCGTCATGCGGCGCGGGTTCCAGCCAGCCGGCCAGTGCCGGATGGCGATCGGCCAGGCGCGCGCGCAGGCCATGCCAGCGCGCGGCCAGCGACCCCGGCTTCGGCGGCCGCGGCTGATCCAGGTCCGGCAGCATCTTGTCGCCAAGATAGGGAATGAACAGCACCGCCGCGATCCACGACACCACCAGGGCGATCGTCACCACCTGGAACAGCGAGCGTGTGTATTCGCCGGTGCTCGACGCGGCGGTGGCAATCGGCAGGAAGCCGGCGGCGGTGACCAGCGTACCCGTCAGCATCGGGAATGCGGTCGACTCGTAGGCGAAACTCGCGGCCTTCAAGCGGTCGTAACCCTGCTCCATCTTGATGGCCATCATCTCCACCGCGATGATCGCGTCGTCCACCAGCAGGCCCAGCGCCAGCACCAGCGCGCCCAGCGAGATCTTGTGCAGGCCGATGCCGAAGTAATGCATCACCGCGAAGGTCATCGCCAGCACCAGCGGAATCGAGACCGCCACCACCAGGCCGGTACGCAGGCCCAACGAGAAGAAGCTGACCACCAGCACGATGATCACCGCCTCGGTCAGCACCCGCACGAACTCGCCGACCGATTCCTCCACCGCATGCGGCTGGTCGGATACCTTGCGCAACTGCATGCCAACCGGGAGGGATTTCTGCAGGCGCTGGAATTCGTGCTCCAGGGTGTCGCCCAGCTTGAGGATGTCGCCACCGTCCTTCATCGCCACCGCGATGCCGATGGCGTCCTCGCCCATGAAGCGCATCTTCGGCGCGGACGGATCCGCGAAGCCGCGGCGCACCTCGGCGATGTCACCCAGCCGGACCGTGCGGCCGCCGGCATGGATCGGGAATTCGCGGATCTCCTCGACCGAGCTGAATTCCCCGCTGACCCGCAGTTGCACCCGGTCGCTTGGCGTCTCGAAGAAACCGGCCGAGGTCATCGCGTTCTGCTCATCCACCGCCTGTTGCACCGCCGTCAGCGGAATGCCCAGCGTCGCCAGCTTGGTGTTGGAGAGTTCAATCCAGACCTTCTCGTCCTGCAGTCCGACCAGTTCCACCTTGCCCACGTCGGATACGCGTTGCAGTTCCAACTGGATGCGGTCCGCGTAGTCCTTCATCACCGCATAGTCGAAGCCCGGTCCGGTCAGCGCATAGATATTGCCGAAGGTGTCACCGAACTCGTCGTTGAAGAACGGCCCCACCACGCCTTCGGGCAGGGTGTAGCGGACGTCGCCGACCTTCTTGCGGATCTGGTACCAGAGTTCGGGAATGTCCTTGGACTTGAGCGAATCCCGGGCCATGAAGATGACCTGCGACTCGCCGGCGCGCGAATACGAGCGGATGAACTCGTACTTGCCGGTGGTCATCAGCGCCTTCTCGATGCGCTCGGTGACCTGCTTGGACACTTCGTCCGCGGTCGCGCCGGGCCATACCGTGCGCACGACCATCGCCTTGAAGGTGAACGGCGGATCCTCGGATTGGCCCAGGTGCCGGTATGACCAGGTACCGATCAGCGCAAGCACGATCATCGCGAACAGCACCAGCGAGCGGTTGGTCAGCGCCCACTCGGAAACATTGAAGCGGCGCATGGTCAGCGGCTCCCTTCAGCGGACGCGAGCCCCATCCTGATCGTCGCTTTCATCAGCGTGCTTCCTTGGCGGGCACCGCCAGCACGGGGCGGTTGTCCCGATCCACGGGCGTCACCGCCACGCCTTCGCGCAGCAGATGGCCGCCGCCGGCCACGACCCAGTCGGTTGCGGCGACACCGGACAGCACGGGTACTTCAGTATCGCCGTAGGCGCCGAGCCGGACCGGACGCAGCGACACCTTGGCGGTCTTCGGGTCCACCACCCAGACCGCGGTGCCACCCTTGGCGCCACGCTGCACCGCCGACAGCGGCAGCTTCAGCGCCGCCTTGGCGCCGTGTTCCTGCACGTAGACGCGCGCGCTCTGGCCCAGTTCGACCGCGTTGACCGCTTCCCCGACCAAGCTGACCCGCGCGGCGTAGGTGCGGGTCTGCGGATCGGCCGCGGGTGCGATTTCGCGGATGGCGCCCGGCAACCGCTCGCCCGGCGCATTCCACAGTTCCACCAGCACCGGCTGGTCGACGCTGAACTCGCGGATGCGGTTTTCCGGCAGGCCGATGGCGACCTCGCGTCCGCCATCGGCAGCCAGCGTATAGATGGTCTGCCCGGCGGCGACCACCTGGCCCGCTTCGGCCTGGCGGCTGGCAATCACGCCGTCGCGCGGCGCGCGCAGCTGCGAATAGCCCGCCTGGTTGCGCATCACTTCCATCTGCGCGCGGGCGGCGCGGACGCGGCCGTCGGCGGCCTTCCAGGCCGCGACCTGCGCGTCGTAGGCGGAGCGGCTGACCACCGACTGCTCGACCAGCTTGGCGTAACGATCCCGGTCGCCGCGGGTGCGGGCCAGTTCGGCCTCGGCGGCGGCCAGTTCGGCGCGTGCGGCCTGCTCCTGCAGGCTGAAATCGCCCGGATCCAGCAGCGCCAGGATTTCTCCGCGCCGCACCCGCGCACCGGCATCGACGTTTCGACGGGTCAGATTGCCGCCGACCCGGAACGACAACGGGCTCTCCTCGCGGGCCCGCACCTCGCCGGCATAAGCCGTCAGCGCCGCCTCGACCCCGCCGACAGGATGCACCACCATGGCCGGCCGCGGGGTTTCCGCGGTTTCATCGCTTCCTCCGCAGGCCGACAGCGCCAATCCGAGGAACAGACCCATTCCGATCCCGCGCAAGCCCTGCCTGTGCATGGCGACTCCGTTGTCATTCAGTAATTAATGGACTTGCCGGTATAGTATAAATATCGAACCGAGTAGTCTAGTATTGCCGAATGGCCAGCCCCGTTCCCCCCGCCAGCCGCCGTCCTGCCGCCAAGCCCGCCACCGGGCCCGGGCGTCCCAAGGATCTCGGCAAGCGCGCCGCCATCCTCGACGCCGCCAAGCGGCTGTTCGCCCGCGAGGGCTTCGGAGGAACCTCGATGGATCAGATCGCCGCCGAGGCCGGCGTCTCCAAGCTGACCGTATACAGCCATTTCGGTGACAAGGAAGCCTTGTTCACCGAGGCCGTGCGGGCCAAATGCGAGGAAATGCTGCCCGACGACCTGTTCCAGATCGAACTCAAGGGACCGCTACGCGACCAGTTGCGGGTCATCGCCCAGGCGTTTTTCGCCCTGATCAGCAGCGACGAGGCCATCAGCACCCACCGGATGATGCTGGTCCCCGGCAATATCGACGACAACCTGAAGCAGGTGTTCTGGCAGGCCGGGCCACAGCGCACCCACGACGCCTTCGCCGCCCTGCTGCAGGCGCGCGTGGATGCCGGCGAGTTGGAGATCCCCGACGTGCCCCGGGCCGCCGAGCAGTTCTTCACCCTGATCAAGGGCGATCTCCATGGACGCATGATGTGCGGCTTGTGCGAGCGGCCCGGCCGGGGCGACGTGGACAGCCACCTGGATGCCAGCGTGGACCTGTTCCTGCGGGCCTACGGAAAGCGCTAGGCTCATGCCGCCGAGGATGCCCGACGGAGGTCGCGGTGACTTCCGGCACTGCGCCCTGCGGGGGCCAGCCGCGATCCTTCCCGAGCGCGACCGGGGCCGTCCCGGTAAAATGCTCGACCCAGTCCCACGCGCCGGATGATTTCCCCCATGACGATCGATTACTCCCTCGCCCGCGAAAACATGGTCGAACAGCAGGTACGTCCCTGGGACGTGCTGGAAGTCCGCGTGCTGGACGTGCTGGCCACGCTGCCGCGCGAGGCGTTCGTACCGGAGATTCACCGCGCGCTGGCGTACGCGGATCTGGAGATTCCGCTGGGCCACGGCCAGAAGATGATGAAGCCGGTGCTCGAGGGTCGTGCCCTGCAGGCCCTCAACATCCAGTCCGATGAGGAAGTGCTGGAGATCGGCACCGGCAGCGGCTATATGGCGGCCTGCCTGGGCGCGCTGGCGCGCGACGTGGTGAGCCTGGAAATCCAGCCCGAGCTGGCCGCCGCCGCGCGCGAGCGCCTGGATCGCACCGGCCTGGGCAACAACGTACGCATCGAAACCGCGGATGCGCTGCACTACACGACCGAGCGCCGCTTCGATGCGATCTGCGTGACCGCGGCGGTGGACAGCATCCCGGCGCGTTTCCTGGAATGGCTGCGCCCCGGCGGCCGCCTGTTCGTCGTGCGCGGACAGTCGCCGGTGATGGAAGCGGTCCTGCACCACGCCGATGTCAACGGCGGCCGCATCGAATCGTTGTTCGAGACTGATCTCGCCTACCTTGTCGGCGCCGCCCCGGCGCCGAAGTTCGTCTTCTAAAGGATCAATAAGGAAACCGCATGAGCCGTCGCCCCCTCGTACTCGCGCTCGCCCTTGCCCTGCCCGTCGGCGCCAGCGCCACCGACCTGCTCCAGACCTTCGATCTGGCGCGGACCGGTGATACCCAGCTGTCGATCGCCGAGTCCAACACGCTGAGCACCAAGGAAGGCAAGGTGCAGGCGCGAGCCGCGCTGCTGCCGCAGCTCAGTGGCTCGGTGGGCTATGAGCGTTCGCACAGCAGCCGACCCGGCAATTTCCAGCAGGATGAATTCGGCAACGTCGTCGCGGTCGGCGACACCAAGGGCCGCACCTACGGTGCGACGCTGAGCCAGTCGATCTTCGACTGGAGCCGCATCGCCAACCTGCGTGCCGAGCGCGCCAACAGCACCGCGGCCGACTACAACCTCAATTCGTCGAACCAGGAGCTGATCACCCGCACGTCGGCGGCCTACTTCGACGTGCTGATCGCGATCGAGTCGCTGGCCGCGGCCCAGACCAACGAAGCCGCCGCCAAGAAGCAGTTCGACTACACCCAGAAGCGCCTCGAAGTCGGCCTGGCGCCGATCACCGACGTGCATGAAGCCCGTGCGCAGTACGACAGCGCCCGCGCCAGCACCATCCTGAGCCGCAACACCCTGGACGACACCTACCGCGCCCTGACCGAACTGACCGGCCAGCCGATCAGCAACCTGCAGGGCCTGCCGGACGATTTCCGTCCCGAACTGCCGGCCGACCAATCGGCGCAGGGCTGGGTGGATCGCGCGGTCGAGCAGAATCCGGCGCTGAAAGCCGCCGAGTTCCAGAAGCAGGCCGCCGACTTCGGCGTGTCCAGTGCGCGCGCCGGCCACTACCCGACTCTCAGCTTCCAGGGCAGCTACAGCAACGGTGCCAATTGGGACTCCGTGCACGGCCCCGGCAGCCCCGGCATTTCGAGCGATTCCGAAGGCCACCGGTGGGGTATCACCCTGAACGTGCCGCTGTTCGCCGGTGGCGCCACCCAGTCGCGCGTGCGCCAGGCCCTGGCCCAACGCGATATCGCCGACGACACCGTCGAGCAGACCAAGCGCGCCCTGGTCCGCAACACCAGCAACGTCTACCAGGCGCTGGTCGCGGGCGTGAGCGAAGTCGAGGCCCGTCGCCTGGCGGTGGTCTCGGCGCAGAGCGCCTATGACGCTTCCGAGGTTGGCCTGGAAGTCGGTACCCGCACCGTGCTGGACGTGCTGCAGAACCAGCGCACGCTGTTCCAGGCGCAGGTCGAGTACGCCCGCTCCAAGTACCAGTACCTGCAGAACCGGCTGTTGCTGGAGCAGGCCGCCGGCACGTTGGAGCGCGCCGATGTCGAGGACGTGAACCGCCTGCTGACGGTCAACGCCGAGGCGCGTCTGGCGCCGGCGGCCACCGGTACGAACTAAAACTATCTTCCGGGCAACAACCAAAAAGGCGGGCTTCGGCCCGCCTTTTTTAGTTGCTCCAAGAATATGACTAATCTAATTTTGAAGGATTTTCTCTTCGAACTAACCGATAGATAACAACTACATGTAGAAACGTTCATAGCTTCAACGCTCCCATCCGCTAAGAAGGAGCTAGCAATGAAAAAGTGTGTAGTTGCATTTGGCACTGCTGCGATCCTGTGCCTGGCAACGCAAGGGGCTCAAGCCGCTTGGACAAGAACGGTTTATGGAAGCGGTTCCGGTTCAACACAGGCCAGCGCCATGAACTTCGCCACAATGGAAGTCAAACGACAATGTGCATTCATGGGTGGTGACTCAAGGTTCACCAGAGTTAACGTGATAAGCCAACAACAGGTCGGAAAGTTCGGACCTTGGATTGTGAGGGTAACGATGGCCTGTACCGTCCCTTGAGTCGTCCGAGGTACGGAGCAACAGCAATGGAGACTGTTGCTCCGTTTGAACTAAGAGGATATAGCTTCGGCCGCCCATAAAGCCGCAATCTCTTCTCCACTGAAGCCGAATTCGCGCAAGATTTCCTCCGTATGTTGCCCTAGCGTGGGCGGCGCGCTTCGATAGCGCACCGGCGTGGCCGACAGTCTCAGCGGGCTGGCCACCAACGGCAGCGCATCCCGCGCGGGATGGTCCACGCTCACCCGCAGACCACGGGCACGCACCTGCGGGTCCGCGAACACTTCGTCGATGTCGTTGACCGGGCTGCAGGGAATGCCGCCGGCTTCCAGCACGGCCAGCCAATCCTCGCGGCTGCGCATGCGCATCGCGTCCGTGATCAACGGAACCAGCGCGTCGCGGTTGCGCACGCGATCGGCGTTGCGGACGAAACGCGGATCACCGGCCCATTCCGGATGTCCGGCGATGGCGCAGAAGCGCGCGAACTGCGCATCGTTGCCGACCGCGAGAATGACGTGGCCATCGGCGGCCTCGAACGCCTGGTATGGCACGATGCTCGGATGGCCGTTGCCCATCCTGTGCGGCACGACGCCGCCTACCAGATACTGGCTGCCGAGATTGGCCAGCATCGCCACCTGCGCATCGAGCAGCGCCATGTCGATGACCTGTCCTTCTCCAGTCATATCGCGATGCCGCAACGCCGCCAGGATGGCGACCGTGGCGTACATACCGGTGAACAGGTCGGCGACGGCGACGCCCACCTTCTGCGGCCCCGCACCGGGCAAACCGTCGCGTTCGCCGGTCACGCTCATCAGTCCGCCCAATCCCTGCACGGCGAAGTCGTAACCGGGGCGGCGCGCATAGGGCCCGGTCTGTCCGTAACCGGTGATCGAGCAATAGATCAGGCGCGGGTCATCGGCGCGCAGGCGGGCGGCATCCAGTCCGTAGCGCGCCATGTCGCCGACCTTGAAATTCTCCACCACCACGTCGCAACCCCGCGCCAGCCGGCGGATCAGCGCCTGCCCGTCGGCGGTCGCGATATCCACCGCCAGCGAGCGCTTGTTGCGGTTGGCGCACAGGTAGTACGCCGATTCGCCGGTCTCCTGGCCGTCGCGATCGCGCAGGAACGGCGGCCCCCAGCCACGGGTGTCGTCACCGCTGCCGGGTCGCTCGATCTTGATCACGTCGGCGCCCAGGTCCGCCAGCGTCTGCGTGCACCACGGTCCCGCCAGCACGCGCGACAGATCCAGCACCCGCACGCCGGACAGCGCCTGCGGAGGAATGACGGGCATGCTCATCGGCGCAATCAGTCCACCGAGGGCGGCAGATCCGGCTGGATCATCGCCAGTGTGCGCGCCAGCGCGCCACGTCCGTGCTCGACCAGCGCGCGTCCGTTGTCGGCCATGCGCTGGCATTCGACCGGATCCTCGAGTAGCCGCTGCACGCCGGTCGCCACCGCCTGCGCGTCCTGGCCGACGATCAGCGCATCGGCTTCCCTCAGCCGCTTGGCGATCTCGACGAAGTTGTGCAGATGCGGACCGGTCACCGCCGGGGTACCCACCGCGGCCGGCTCCAGCAGGTTGTGGCCGCCGATCGGCTGCAGGCTGCCGCCGACGAAAGCCACGTCCGCGCAGGCGTAGAACGAGGCCAGTTCGCCCAGCGTATCGATGACGAACACGTCGGTATCCGCGGCCGGCCAACGCTTCCCGCGACGGGAGGCCGTGCGCAGATGCGCGGCTTCGGCCGCTTCCTGCACGCGCGGGAAGCGCTCGGGATGGCGTGGCGCCCACAACAACAGCAGATCCGGCCAGCGCGCGCGCAGATGGCGATGGATCGCCAGCACCGCCGATTCCTCGTCCTCGTGGGTGCTGGCCGCGATCCAGACCGGACGGCGGCCGGCGTTCTCGCGGAATCCCGCCACGAACGCATCCAGTCCCTCGGGAACACGCACATCGAACTTGAGGTTGCCGATATCGCGCACCTGTTCCGGATCCGCACCGAGCACCACGAACCGGCGCGCATCCGCATCGGATTGCGCGGCGACCCGGCGCAGGGTGCGCAGGGTGCGCGCGATCAACGGCCGCAACACGCTGTAGCCACGCAGTGAACGCGCCGACAGGCGACCGTTGAGGATGTAGGTCGGTATGTGGCGGTCCTGGCAACCGAACAGCAGGTTGGGCCAGAGCTCGGTTTCCATCACCAGGCCGATCGCCGGGCGGTAGTGGTCCAGGAAGCGCCCGACGGCGCCGGGCAGGTCGTAGGGCGCGTAGACGTGTTCGACGCTGTCGCCCCATAGGGCGGCGACCCGCTCCGAGCCGGTCGGGGTGATGGTGGTGACCACCCAACGCAGGTCCGGACGCGCGCGGCGCAAGGCTTCCACCACCGGCGCGGCGGCGTTGACTTCGCCCACCGACACCGCATGCAGCCAGATGTCCGCCGGCTCCGGCTTGCGCTCATAACTGCCAAAGCGCTCGTTCCAGCGCTGGAAGTACTCGGCGAAGCGGAAACCGCGCCAGATCAGGTGGTACACGGTGACGGGCGTCAACAGGTACAGCGCGCCCGAGTACAGGCCACGCAACAAACGCTCGGTGAAGTCCTTCCGCATCGGGAAAGGATAGGTAAGACGCTAGAATTAAGCCATGGCCGCCCCGCAGATGCCCGCACGCCCCCCGTTTTCCCCACGCCTGTGGCTGAAGTGGCTTGGCCTGGGTGTCATGGTCGCCGGGGCGCAGTTGCCCTGGCCGGTGCAGCGCGCGCTGGGTGCGTGCATCGGCTGGCTGGCGCCATACCTGGCGCCTTCGCGCCGGCGCGCGGCGGAGGTCAACCTCGCGCTGTGCTTCCCGGGCATGGACGAGACGGAGCGGCAGGCACTGCTGAAGGACAGCTTCCAGGCGTTGGGCGTCGGCCTGTTCGAGTTCGCGCGCGCCTGGTGGGGTTCGATCACGCCGATGCGGCGCGACGTGGTCGTCGAAGGACTGGAACACCTGCAGGCGCTGCGTGCGCAGGGACGCGGCGTGCTGATGGTGTCCGGGCATTTCATGACCCTGGAGATGTGCGGCCGGCTCATCTGCGACCACATCGAACTGGCCGGCATGTACCGGCGCCACCGCAATCCGGTGTTCGAATGGGCGGTCAAGCGCGGCCGCCTGCGCTATGCCACCCACATGTTCACCAACGACGAGATCCGCGGCGCGGTCCGTCATCTCAAGCAGGGTGGTTTCCTCTGGTACGCGCCCGACCAGGACATGCGCGGCAAGGACACGGTGTTCGCACCGTTTTTCGGCGTGCCGGCCGCCACCATCACCGCCACCCACCAGCTCGCGCGCCTGACCGGATGCGCGGTGGTGCCGTTCTTCCATCGCCGGGAAGGCGGCCGCTACATCCTGCGGGTGGCGCCGCCGCTGGAGGATTTCCCGTCGCAGGACGCGGTCGCCGACAGCGCGCGCGTCAACGCGCAGATAGAAGCGATGGTGCGGGAAGCGCCCGCGCAGTACCTGTGGATCCACCGCCGCTTCAAGCGCCAGCCCGAAGGCCGCAGTAAGCGGTACGACCCGTAATCCGCATCCTCCGGACCGGGCGCGCTTCGGCTCAGGCCGCCGGGTCCGCCAACCGGATCACGCCGCCGGCCCGGATTCCGGCGCGGCCTCGCGGGCCAGCAGGCTACCGGTGTAGAGCGCGGCCAGCATCAGGGTCAGCCCGCCCCAGAATGTCGAATAGAACGCCAGGTGGGTATTGAACGGGAACACCGTCACCGCCAGCGCCAGCATCGCCGGGCGCGCGCGCTCCTTGGCCTGCGGGGTTGCATAGCGCCAGGCGCGCCAGGCCAGCGCGGCGCCGGCCAGCCAGAGCAGCAGGCCGATGCCGCCGGTTTCGCTCAGCACTTCCAGCACCAGTTGGTGGGCATGCAGCGCGGGACCGTGGCCCCACGCCGGGCGGCCGCCGTGCAACGGATCGCAGTCGGGGAACGCCTTGCGGAATCCCCTCACGCCGACGCCGTTGATCGGTTGTTCCTTGACCATGCACCAGGCCGCGCCCCAGATCTGGGTACGTCCGGACAGCGCCATGTCGACGCCGTCCTCGTCGGCGGCCAGGGCCTGGCTGGTGCGGTCCAGGCGTTCGCGCAGCTGCGGCGAGGACACGCCGAGTGCGACCAGCGCCAGCGCGCCGAAGGCGAATACCGCCAACAGGCGCTTCCAGCCCAGCAGCGGCAGGCCGGAGAACACCAGCACCAGCGCATAGGTGATCCAGGCGGCGCGCGCGCCGGCCAGNCGACCCACCCGAAGGTTCCCAGCTTCCTGCCCGCGCCGAACAGCACGAACGGGGACAGGCTGGCCAGCACCACGCCCAGCTTGAGATTGCAGGGCCCCAGGAAGCCGCTGAGGCGATCCAGCACCGCGACATCCTCGGCCGTGCACATGGAATGGCCACTGGTCAGCTGCTTGAGCTGATCCAGGCTCCAGAACAAGGGGCTGGTGCCCGATACCGCCTGCAGCAGCGCATCGCAGGTCCATACCGCCACGATGACGGCGAGGCCGCCGAACGTGGTCCGCCGGCCGCGTTCGTTGGCCACCGCGGCGGCGACCAGCCACAGGAAAGGCAGGTAGCGCAGATCCACCACCGCCTCGCGCAGCGCGCGCGCGGAGTCGACCGCCTCGACGGCCGAAATCAATTCGGGCAGCCAGTAGGCCAGGAACATCACGCTGGTCAGCGCCCAGGCCGGGTTGCTGAGCAGGCTGGCACTGCCGCGGAAGCGCGCCAGCAGCAAGCGGACGATGGCCGCCAATGCGCCGAGCACCATCACGCCCTCGGCGAATCCGGGCATCGGCCACAACGCGACGAACGTCAGCACCCACGCCGGCGCCCAGCGCCAGCCGTGTGGCGCGTGCTGCGCGTTCTCAGTGATCGGCGAGCTGGCGGTCATGGGCGAGTTCAAGATAGGTGGCGAGCGTGGCGTCCTGCATCGCACGCAGGGTGTAGGCCGGCATCGTAGCCGCTGAAGGCGGCAGATGCGACGCCAGCAGGGATTGTGCCGTCCGCAGCAGCGCGGCTTCGTCGAACGGCGGCACCGCGCCCTGCGGTTGCAGTTCCGCCAGCAGTTCGCCCACGCCGCCATGGGCCCAGCCCGCCACCGGACGTCCCACCGACAGCGCTTCGATGACGGTGCGGCCGAACGCCTCGGGCTTGCGCGACAGTTGCAGCACCAGATCCGACGCCGCATAGGCATCGGCGATGCGTGCGGTCGGTGGCGTGATCACGAGCGCGTCGCCGAAGCCGCCCTGCCCGGCCTGCCGTTCCAGTTCGCCGATGTACTGCTCGCGACCGGCTTCGCGCGCGCCGGGCATCCACAATCGCGCGTCCAGTCCCTGCGCGCGCAGCCGGCCAAGCAGCGAAACCGCATCGCCATGCCCCTTCAGCCGCGTCCCGCGGCCGGGCAGCAACAGCAGCGGGCCGTCGCCCTCCAGGCCCGGGTATTCGCTGGCGAACTCGGCGCGCATCGCCCGATCAGGCCATGCCCGATGTGGGAAGCGTGTCGGATCGATCCCGCGCGGGATGACCCGCAGCTTGCCGGGATCGGTGCGCGGGTAGTGCGCCAGCACGTAGTCGCGCACGGTTTCCGATACGCAGATCACCCGTTCGCCACGGGTCATGATCGCGCTGTAGCGACCGGGCGAGTTGAGGCCGTGCACGGTGGTGACGAAGCGCGGGCGCCGCGCGGCGGGCACCGCGCCCAGCGCCTTCCATCCCAGCCACGCCGGCAGGCGCGAACGGGCGTGCACCAGATCCGGGCGCTCGCGCAGGAACAGATCGCGCAGGGTGCGGACGTGCCGCAGGGTCAGCAACGACTTGCGGCCGATGTCGAGGGTGATGTGTTCGGCGCCGGACTTTTCCAGCGCGGGTACCAGCCGGCCGCCGGCGGAGACGACGATGGCACGATGGCCGGCCCGGACCAGCGCTTCGGCGATCTCCAGGGTGGATCGCTCCACGCCGCCGGACTCCAGCGCCGGCAGCAGTTGCACCACGGTCAGGCGGGGCATCGCGGCCCGGCCGGAATCAGTCGGCGAGGACGAAGTGGGAACCGCAGTACGGGCACTGGACTTCGCCGCCCGGCGCATCCTCGATCGGCAGGTACACGCGTGGATGCGAGTTCCACAGCGCCATCGACGGCAGCGGGCAGCTCAACGGCAGGTCGGCGCGATGCACGGTGTAGCGCTTCTCGGCGTTGGCGGGCGCGGTGGCGGTCTGGCTCATGGCGGCGATGCGATTCGGGGGAACCGGGGAAGTTTACCACCGGTGGGGAAACCGGGCCCATGCGCGCGCCGCGGACAAGACCGGCGAAAAAAGAAACGCCGCCCGGCGGAAACCGGGCGGCGCGGGTAGGCCGGTCGGGGGAGGGAGGGGCACCGGCCCCGGGGAGACTTACTCCTTCGGCACCATCGCTTCGGTGGTGATGCGCAGCTTCACTTCATCGCTGACCGCCGGCGCGTACTTGCCCACGCCGAATTCGGTGCGGCTGACGGTGGTGGTGGCATCGAAGCCGATCGCCGCGCGCTTGGCCATGGCGTGCTCGCCGGCCTTGTTCAGGGTCACGTCCAGCACCACCGGCTTGGTGATGTCCTTGATGGTCAGGTTGCCGGTGACCTTGAGCTTGCCTTCACCGGCGGCTTCCACCTTGGTGCTCTTGAAGGTGGCGGCCGGGAACTTGGCGGCATCGAAGAAATCGGCGCTGCGCAGGTGCTCGTCGAAATCGGCGACGAAGCTGTTCAGGCCCGACAGCGGCAGGGTCACCTCGACCTTGGACGCGGACACGTTCTCGGCGTCATAAACGATGGTGCCGTCGGCCTTGCCGAAGTGCGCGCTCGGGTTGGAGAAGCCGAAGTGGCTCCACTGGGCGATCACGTCGGTGTGGTTGGGATCGATCTTGTAGGTGACCGGGGCGGCGAACGCTGAACCGGCGAACGCGAACAGGGCGGCAATCAACAGGGTCTTGCGCATGGTGGAATCTCCGGGGGTGGTGGTCAGTCGAATACGTCAGGCTTCGTCAAGGCGGGGTCGAGGCGGGCGACATGACCGACGGCCGGCGGAAGACCCGGGAAAAAGGTTCATCCGAAAGGAGGCGGGATCGGGCACGTCGGATTCGCCCGACCGCGCGAATCACAACCCGGCCAGTGTAGAGTGTCCCGACTTTGGCGATCATCCGGCTGCTCCGGAACGGATTGTTTTGACAGGTGGAACAAACAGACCGCCCCACCCTGCTTTCCGACCGCCTCTGGACCCTCACTGACGGCCATGCGGGCAACGTCCGCCAGGCGTCGGCCCTGGCCGACGCGTTGGAGGCGGCACCGCGCGAGGCACTGGTCCTGCGACCGAGCGCGCCCTGGCGCTGGTGGGCGCCCCGCCGGCTGCCCGGGGACACGGGGGCGTTCGGGTCCGCGTTCCGGACCGCGCTGGCCGCCCCGCCGCGACTGGCCATCGGCTGCGGCCGGCAGGCCGCGCTCGCCACCCGCTTGCTGCGCTCGGTGGGCAGCCAGGTCGTGCAGATCCTGGATCCCCGGCTGGATCCCTCGCTGTGGAACTGGGTCGTCGCGCCGGCGCATGACGGCCTGTCTGGCGCCAACGTTCTCACCGTGCAGGGCAGCCTGAATCCCATCGACGACGCCTGGCTGGCGCGGGCGCGCAACGGATTCGCCGCGTTCGCGGATCTGCCCGGACCGCGCACCGCCGTATTGCTGGGCGGTCGAAGCGCGCATGCCCGCTTCGACCGCAATGCCTTCGAAGTGCTGGCCGGCCGGCTGGAGGCGATGCTCGCCCGCGACGGCGGCAGCCTGCTGATCACCGCTTCGCGGCGGACCGACGCGCAGGTCCGCGACGCGCTGCGCCACCGCTTCGTCGAGACGCCTGGACTGACCTGGATCGACGACGCCGACGGCGCCAATCCCTATCCGGGACTGCTCGCCTGGGCCGACCGCATCGTGTGCTCGCCGGATTCGGTCAACATGATCTCCGAAGCCTGCGCCACCCGCGTGCCGGTATTCGTGTTCGATCCGCCGCGCGTGAGCGGACGGCCGCGCCGGTTCCTCGACGCGCTGCTGGCCAGCGGCCGGATCCGCGCCATGGACGGGAAGCTGGCGCCGTTTGCGGTCGAGCCGTTGCGCGAAACCGCGCGCGTGGCCGGCCTGCTGCGGGAACGGCTGGGCGGTTCCGTCGGCTGACGGGAAACGGCCCGCATCAAGGAAACAGCGCGATCACGGCGGTGGCGGATAAGGTGGGCCTTCCTCCCCCGCGCGGTGTTTCCATGAACGATGCCGACAAGCAGGCCCTGATCCAACGTTACATCACCGCCTACAACGCCTTCGATATCGATGGCATGGTCGCATTGCTGTCCGACGACGTGCGCTTCGAGAACCATGCCGGCGGCGCGCTCACCACGGCCACCGACGGGAGCGACGCCTTTCGCGCGCTCGCCGAGCAATCGCGGTGGTTGTTCTCCGTCCGCGAGCAGCGGGTGACATCATGGCGTTTCGATCCCGAGCGGACGATCGTGGAGATCGACTATCGCGGCACCCTCGCCCAGAACATTCCCGACGGTCCGTCCGCGGGCACAGAACTGGCGTTGCAGGGACGGTCGGAGTTCGGCTTCGCCGGTGATCGCATCAATCATCTGGCCGATTTCAGTTGAGTGCCTCCACCGATGGCCAGGATTGCCATCGACGGCCGCTTTAAACGCCCTGCCCGCCCGACGCATCCAACCGGTTCCTGTTTTCCAGCGGCGAGGGTGACGGCATGCGCTACGTACACGTCTTGGGCGCCCTGCTGCTGGGCCTGATGATCCTGGCCCTGCCGGGGCTGGGGCGGAGCGACGGCGGGGACGACGCAGTCGAATCGGCCGATGTCGAGCGCTTCTGGACCGCCTATGACCGCATCGTCGCCACACCGGACGACGCGGACCGGCGCCGGATCCTGCAGCGGGATTTCCTCGATCCCGGCAGCGCGGGCCTGAAGGCATTCATGCAGGCCAAGGGCTATGACGCGGATTGCTATCTGGATGCGATCCGGCGCTATCCGAAGTTCTGGGGCTCGGTGCGCGCCGGATCGCTGGCGCTGGCGGCGCGCGGCGGCGAGTTCGCGCCCGGTATCGCCCGCTTCCGCGAGCTGTATCCGGCATTGCGGCCAGCCCGGATCTATTTCGCCATCGGCTGCCTGCGATCCAGCGGCACCACGCTCGGCGACAAGGTGCTGATTGGCGCGGAAATCGCCGGCGGCGATCCGCGGACCGATGTGTCCGAACTGCCGGAGCGCATGTCCAGGGCGCTGGGCGTCTATTTCCGCAGCGAGCCGGGCACGCAGCTGGTGCTGCTCAACGTGCACGAGTACGTGCACACCCAGCAGAAGGGACCCGGCGCCAACCTGCTGGCGCAGGCGATGTACGAAGGCGCGGCGGACTTCGTCGCGGAGCGCTATACCGGCCAGGTACCCGCGCAGCCGTACATGCGTTACGGACCACGCAACGAAGCCACGCTGAAGCGTGATTTCAGGGCGCAGATGCATGCCACGGACTGGAGCGGCTGGCTCTACAACGGCCCGGGCAATGCCTACGGCACGGGCGATCTGGGTTACTACATCGGCTACGCGATCATGCGCGATTACTACCGGCGCGCACCCGACCAGTCACGCGCGCTGGCCGAGATCATCGAGCTCGACTACCGCGATGGCGCGAAAGTGGAGGCGTTCCTGGAACGGTCGGGGTTTTATGCGGGGGAATGAGCTGTTTTTGTAGGAGCGACGTCAGTCGCGACCGGAGATACCGGCGGTNCACCACACCACAGGGTTACCCGCCGAAATCGAGATCGTGGGCCGCCAGCACGTGGCGCACGGCGGCGCGGGCGGTGGCGATGGCGGCGGTCTCCGGCACCAGCCGCGGGCGCCGGTCCAGCGTGCAGGCCAGGCCTTCGGCGAGGAACACGGTATGCGCCTGGGTCAGTGCCTGCGCGGTCGGTTCGTCGATGCGGCCGGTTGCCAGCAGCGCGGCGATCAGCGAGGCGGTGTTGCGCGGCGTCAGCAGCGCGGGGGCGGCGTCGGATTCACGCAGCACCCGGTACTGCAGCAGGAACTCCAGATCGACCAGGCCGCCTTCGCCCTGCTTGAGATCGAAGCGGGCGGCGTCGCTGCGGTCCAGTTCCGCACGCATGCGCTGGCGCATCTTCACCACGTCGTCGCGCAACTGCGCCGGATCGCGCATCCGCGACAGGGTGGTGTCGCGGATGTCCTCGAAATCCTGCTGCAGCACCTCGTCGCCGGCAACGCCGCGCGCGCGCACCAGCGCCTGGTGTTCCCAGGTCCAGGCACGTTCGCGCTGGTATTCGCGGTAGCTGGCCAGTGACGACACCAGCAGGCCCTTGGCGCCGTCCGGCCGCAGGCGCACGTCCACGTCGTAGAGCCGGCCGGCGCCGGTCTCCGCACCCAGCAGGGCGACGATCTTCTGCGCCAGCCGCGCGTACCAGCGTCCGGCTTCCAGGGGACGCGCACCGTCGGACTGCGCGTCGGCGGGCGCGTCGTAGAGGAACACCAGATCCAGATCCGAGCCGAAGCCCAGTTCCTCGCCACCCAGGCTGCCATAGCCGATCACCGCGAAGCGTCCCTGCGGAACGCGGCCGTGCGCGGCCGCGACCTCGTCCTCGGCGGTGCGCAGCACCACCCGCACGACTTCGTCGGCCAGCCAGGCCAGCTGGCGGGTGCTTTCGCGGGCGGGTTGGCGACGGTCCAGCGCGGCCATGGCGATGCGGAAGCTCAGCGCCAGCCGGCGTTCGTTCAATTCGCGCAGGGTCGACTCGGCATCGCCGCCCTCCAGCGCGCGGTTGCATTCGACGTGCAGGCCCTGCTTGTCCGGCAGCGGTCCGGACACGCGTGCGTCCAGCAGTTCGTCCAGCAGCAGCGGGTACAGCGCCAGCCGTTCGGCCAGCAGCGCGCTGCGCGCCAGCACGTCGACCAGGCGCGCCAGCGCGCTGGGCTGTTCGTCCAGCAGTGCCAGATAGCTGGCCCGACGCAGGATCGCCTGCAGCAGCGCCAGCGCCCGCTTGAGCGCGGCATCCGGCTGCGCCGATCGCGCCGCCGCGCCGAGCAATGCGGGCACCACCCGATCCAGTCGCGCGCGCGAAGTGTCCGACAGTGCCCGCACCCCGGAGAAACGGGCGAAATCGCGCAGCGCGCCGTCCGCGGTGGCGGCGTCTGCGAAGCCGGCGTCGGCCAGCGCGGATTCGTCACCGCCTTCCGGCAATGCGCGCCAATAGTGTTCCAGCGCGCCCGGCTCGGCCTGGCCGCGGCGCGGCGCGAGCAGTTCGGCGAATTCCTGCGCCACCCGATCACGCTGGCGCTGCAGGGCGGCCTGCAGCGCCGGCCAGTCCGGGTAGTCCAGCCCGCGCGCGATGCGTTCGCGATCCAGCGGGTTGTCCGGCAAGGCGTGGGTCTGCGCGTCGCGCAGCATCTGCAGGCGGTTTTCCAGCCGGCGCAGGTAGCGGTAGGCCTGGCCCAGCGCGGCGCCATCGCCTTCGACCACCTGGCGGGTCGCGACCAGCGCGCGCAACGCCGGCATCAGCCGGCGCTCGCGCAGCGACGGTTCGCGGCCACCCCGGATCAACTGCAGCGCCTGCACCAGGAATTCGATTTCGCGGATGCCGCCCGGGCCGCGCTTGATGTCGTCGGCCAGTTCGCGGCGCGCCACCTCCGCGGCGATCGCGGCCTTCATCTCGCGCAGGCCGTCCAGCGCGGTGTAGTCCAGATATCGGCGGTAGACGAACGGGCGCAGGCTCTCCAGCCAGCGCTCGCCGGCTTCGATGTCGCCGGCCACCGCGCGCGCCTTCAGCCAGGCGTAGCGTTCCCAGTCGCGGCCCTCGCGCTGGAAATACTGGTCCATGCCGGCGAACGACAGCGCCACCCGTCCGGCATTGCCGAACGGGCGCAGGCGCAAATCCACCCGATGGCAGAAACCATCGACCGTGGGTTCGTCCAGCAGCTTGGCCAGGCGCTGGCCGAGCCGGGCGAAGTAGTCTTCCGCCGCCAGCGAACGCGCGCCGTCGGATTCGCCGTTGTGCGGGAACGCGTAGACCAGATCCACGTCGGAGGAAAAATTCAGCTCGCCGCCGCCCAGCTTGCCGAGACCGAACACCACCAGCCGCTGCACGCTGCCATCGGCGGCACGCACGACACCATGGCGCTGGGCGAATTCGGCTTCCAGCGCTTCCAGGCCGATGCGCAGGCAGTTCTCCGCCAGCCGCGTGCTGCCGGCGAGGATGGCGTCGACGTCGTCCAGGCCCAGCACGTCGCGCCAGATCAGGCGGGTCGATTCGGCGGCGCGGTAGCGCCGCAGTTGTTCCTGCCAGCGTCCGGATTCATCGGCGGCCAGGATCGGCGCGGGGGTCGGCGCGGCGCCATCGTCGCGCAACAGGGCTTCCAGCCGATCCGGCTGGCGGCGCAGGGTTTCCAGGGCGAAGTCGCTGGCCAGGATCACCCTGCCGACGCGCGCGGCGCGGACGGCATCGGCCAGCAGTTCGGCCGAGGCGGGCGAGGATTCGCGCAGGCGGGCCAGGCCGCGTTCGATCAGCGCTTCGAGATCGGTGTCGGAAACCGGGGCGTTGTCATCCATATCGCCGGATTGTGGCATGCCGTCCCGGCTTTGTTTGCAGGAGCGACGTCAGTCGCGACCGGAAAACTGATGCGCAAGCAAACCCGTGCTTTCCCCCAAGGGCATGCGCGTCATGGGAAGAAGCGGGAAGGCACGGTTAGCGGTCGCGACTGACGTCGCTCCTACAGGGAGCCTTCGCTTTGTCAGGCGGCCAGCGAGAGATCCGGCAGGGTGGTTTCGGGTTGCAGGTCCAGGCCGAACTGCGCGGCCAGTTTTTCCAGCAGGACGGGCTTGACCTGCTCCAGCCCCGAGGGGCCGCCGAGATCGGACAGGGTCGCGACCTGCAGGCCTTCGTAGCCGCAGGGATTGATGCGGTGCCAGGGCGACAGGTCCATGGCGACGTTGAAGGCCAGGCCGTGGAAGGTGCGGCCGTGGCGCACGCGGATGCCGAGGGCGCCGATCTTGGCGCCTGCCACGTACACCCCAGGCGCGCCGGACTTGCGTTCGGCGTGGATGTTCCATTCTCCGGCGGTGTCGATCATCGCCTGCTCGATCTTGCAGACGTAATCGCGTACGCCGACCTTCATCCGTGGCAGGTCGAACAGCGGATAGGCCACGATCTGGCCCGGACCATGATAGGTCACCTGGCCGCCGCGATCCACCTGCACCACCGGGATGTCGCCGGGCGCCAGCACGTGCTCCGGCTTGCCGGCCTGGCCCAGGGTGAATACCGGATCGTGCTCGACCAGCCACAGCTCGTCGGGAGTCTGTTCGTCGCGCGCGTCGGTGAAGCGCTGCATCGCCCGCCACACCGGCTCGTAGGGCTGGCGTCCCAGTTCACGCACCACGCACGGACGGCTCACAGCGTCCACTTCACTTCCGGATGCGAACGCAGGGCTTCGTGCGCGGCGTCGAACTGTTCGCGGCTGGCGGCCTGGAAGGCGATGCGCACGGACACGTACTTGCCGTTGGCGGAGTGCTTCCAGGTGATGTCCTCGTGGATCACTTCCACGCCGGCCTGGGTCAGCAGTTTCGGGAGTTCGGTTTCCAGGCCCGCGTTGGCGGTGCCCATGGCGCTCAGTTCGAAGGTGCCGGGGAACTGGAAGCCGTGTTCGGGGTTGTCGGACTTGATTTCCATGGCGGGAATTATTGGGCCGGTCCGGGTGAAAACCAAGCGCGGGCCCCGCCGGCCCCGGAAAACGCGAAGGCCGCGGTTTCCCGCGGCCTCCGGTGCGTCAGGTGCGGCGCGGGCCTCAGCGGGCCAGCTGCACCAGGGTGGAGGAGACCCAGCCCTTGTTGCCGAGTTCGTCCTCGACTTCCCACATCACGCCTTCCTTGGTGCCGGTGGGGTACAGCATCATGCCCGGCTCCAGATCGCGCACGGCCTTGCCGGTGCCCTTGGCGTTGGCGAACAGGCGGCCCGGCTTGGTCATTTCGACCGCCTGCTGGGCGCTGGCGGCCGAAGCGTTCTCGGCCACGCCACCCAGTTGGGTGACCAGATCGGTGTAGGCCTGCAGGTAGGCCAGGGTGATGACCTGGCCGATCTCGGTGTTGGCGTAACCGCCCACGCCGGCCGCGCCCACGCCGCTGCCGCCGAACAGGCCGCCGCCGGCGCCCCAACCCATGTCGGTCTTCTTGGCGTTGCCTTCGGCCATCGCGACCTGCTCGGACGAACGCACGTCGGTCAGGGTCAGGACCACGTCGGCGGTCTTGCTCTTGAAGTTCAGGCCGCCGACCACGGCACCGGCGGTGCCGCCGATCAGGCCGCCCAGCAGGCCGGTGATGGCGTTGCCGCTGGCGTTGGAGTTCTGCGAGATCAGGTCGGGCACCAGCACGTAGTCGGCCGCCTTGATCTGGCCCTTGCCGATGTTGGAGCGGTTGCGCAGCTCACCGTCGGCGGCCAGCGCGCGCTCGCTCATCGCGGCATTCAGGCCGACGCCGCGATCCACCAGGGTGAAGCAGCGCGACTTGTTGACGAAGACCTTGATCAGGCGCGACGGCGCCGGCAGCTGCTGGCCGGTCCACCAGTTCACCACGTCTTCCGGCTCGATCACCGAGATGGTGCCCAGCGGCTTGGTGCAGGTCGGAATCTGCGCGACTTTTTCCTTGCGCGTGTCCTGGGCGCTCTTGGCGGCGAAGGCGGGCACGGCGATCAGCAGCATGGAGGCCGCCAGCGCGGCCTGCTTCAAAGAAATCTTCAACATGAAAAATCAATCCCTGTTTGGTTGAAACATTGCGGGGCCGTCGGGCCCCTCCCCTGAGTTCCGCCGCAACCATCCGAATGGCAGCTCGCGGAAGCCGCGATGATAAGCGAATGCAGACCTTCTTCCATGACCCATTGGTACCGGGATCATGGTCCTGAAACGCGAATCCGGCGCACGCCCGGCCACCGGGAGATAATCGCCGCCCCTCCCTATCGGCCCGCGCATGTCCTTCTTGATCGTCAGCGTCCTGTTCAGCGTACTGGTCGGGGTGCTGCTGAAACTGGCCCAACGGCGCGGACTGGGCATGGTGCCGGTGATCCTGGGCAACTACGTGGCGGCGTTGGCGCTGTGCCTGGCCACCCTGGACCCGCCTCTAGCCCGCCTGCGGGAGCCGGGCACGCCCTGGCTGGCGCTGGGATTGCTGGTGATCCTGCTGCCGGGCATCTTCCTCGCGATGGCCGCGTCGGTGCGCGTGGCCGGCATCGCCCGCACCGACGTGGCCCAGCGGCTGTCGCTGGTGGTCTCACTGGGTGCGGCCTTCCTGTTCTTCGGCGAAACCGCCGATGCCGGCAAGCTGGCCGGGCTGTTGCTGGGCCTGATCGCGATCGCCGGCATCGTCTCGCGCCCCCGCGCGGGCGATGATGGCGGCACCGCCGTGGCGCGGGCGCGCTGGCTGCTGCCGCTGACCGTGTTGCTGGGCTACGCCGCGGTCGACATCCTGCTCAAGCGCATCGCGATGGCCGGAACCCCGTTCGCCGCTTCGCTCGCGGTGGCCTTTGCCGGTGCGCTGTTGCTGATGATCGCGGTGCACAGCGCGCGCGTGCTGCGCGGACAGGCGCGGATGGAAGCCGGCGCGCTGCTCGCCGGCCTGCTGGTCGGTGCCTGCAACTTCGCCAACATCCTGTTCTACATCAAGGCCCACCAGGCATTGCCCGGCCATCCGGCGGTGGTTTTCGCGACGATGAACCTGGGCGTGGTCGTGCTGGGCACGCTGGTCGGCACGTTCGCCTTCGGCGAAAGGCTCAGCCGGATCAACTGGCTGGGCATCGGGCTGGCGATCGTGTCGGTGGCGCTGATTGCCGCGAGCCTCGCACATGGATGACACGGCACGGTCCGACGACGCGGTGCCCGGTGAATGGACCGATCACGTCTACGTCAACGCCTCCAATGCGCGGGTCTGGCTCGCGCTCACCGACCCCGCGCACCTGCCGCGCTGGATGGGCGAACCCGAACTGCGGATTTCGGTGGCGACGGACTGGCGGATCGGCGCTCCCATCACCATCCGGGGCTTCCATCACGTGCCGTTCGAGAATCGCGGCGTGGTGCTGGCTTTCGATCCACCGCACGCGCTGGGCTATCGCTATCTCAGCTCGCTGTCGGGACTGGCGGACGAACCGGCCAACCAGACGCACCTGCATTTCGATCTGGCGGAAGAAAACGGCGGCACCCGCCTGACCCTGGCCGCGCACGGATTTCCCACGGATGCCATCTTCCACCACACCACGTTCTACTGGGCTGGCACCCTGCACGTGCTCAAGGCCTACGTCGAGGGCCTGGACCGTGAATGAGCGGAACGGGCCACCCGCCCGTCCCGCCCACCCCGGAACCGCCTACTCGCTGCGGTCGTAGGAGAATTGGATGCCGGGGACGCACCGACGATGTTGTTGACCAGCAACTGGCGATCCATCGAAGCGATGGAATTTACCTGCACCGGCTGGTGGCTCCTGTGGAGGGTCCGGCACCGCCGTGGGATGCACCGCGACGCCGCGGGGAGGAGGACGGCATCGCGATGCGGAAGCGCGGAACCGGCCATCGCCGGATCGGCCGGGTCGCAGGCGCTCAGGCGCGCTGCGAATCCAGGGCTTCGTGGTTCTTCTGCACGTCCTGGGCCTTCATGTAGCTTTCGATCAGCAACTGGTAGTTCGGAAAGATCTGGGTATAGATCTCGGCCCATTGCTGCGCGTCGTCGCGGTGCCAGGTCTTCTGCAGTTCGGAGGCGACCGCGGCGGTGTCCATCGGTACCACGCCGGCCTGGACCACGCGCGCGAGGGTGATTTCCTCGGCCATCTTCGAATAGGTGCCGGAAGCGTCGATCACGGCGAAAACCTGATAGCCGTCTGCCACCGCGGCGATCGACGGGAACGCCATGCACACGCTGGTGATGGTGCCGGCGATGATCAGCTGCTTGCGGCCGGTCGCCTTCACCGCCGCGACGAAGTCGGGGTTGTCCCAGGCATTGATCTCGCCACGACGGGCCACGTACTGCGCGTGCGGCGCGGCGGCATGGATTTCCGGAATCAGCGGGCCGTTCGGGCCCTGCGGCACCGAGGCGGTGGTGATCACCGGCAGACCGGCCAGGGTGGCCATCCGCGCCAGCGCGGTGGCGTGCGCCCGCACGCGGGTGAACGGCATGTCGCCGATGGTCTGGAACAAGCCGCTCTGGTGGTCGATCAGCAGCATCGCGGTATTGGCGGGATCGAGAATCGGCTTGCTGCCGTTGAAGTTGGCGGGAAGGCTCATGGGAAACACTCCGGTTGGGGG
Organism: Pseudoxanthomonas sp. 22568; assembly: GCF_052044485.1. Lineage (NCBI taxonomy): Bacteria > Pseudomonadati > Pseudomonadota > Gammaproteobacteria > Lysobacterales > Lysobacteraceae > Pseudoxanthomonas > Pseudoxanthomonas sp. 22568. The sequence goes on along the minus strand of NZ_JBQENC010000008.1, from coordinate 3,274 downwards.
AGGACGAGCGTCGCCGCCCTCGGGAAGGAAGAGGCGCCCGCGCTGCGGGCGCCCCTCGGGACTACTGCGCGATCCGGCCGAAACGGCCGCGATTGAAGTCGTCGATGGCCTGGACGATCTCGTCCTGGGTGTTCATCACGAACGGGCCATAGCCGACGATCGGTTCTTCGATGGGTTCGCCGCTGAGCAGCAGGAAGGTCGTATCGGCCTCGGCCTCGACAAAAACGTCGGCGCCATCGCGATCCAGCACGACCAGTTGGGCGTCGTGCGCGGCCTGCTTGCCGTTCACGCGCAACGCGCCCTTCAGGACGACCAGCGCGAGCGTGCGCCCCTCGGCGACTTCAAAGGTGGTGCCGTGGCCCTGCTGCAGGCGTACATCCCACACATCCATCGGCGTGAAAGTGCGCGCCGGGCCATGGTGATCGCCATGGTGTCCGGCGATCACCCGCAACCGCCCCGCGTCTTCCGGCAACGCAATCGACGGAATGTCGCGATCCAGCAGGGTCTGGTAACCCGGCGCGGACATCTTGGCGCCGGCCGGCAGGTTCACCCACAGCTGCACCATGTCCAGGGTGCCGCCAGTACGGGCGAAATCCGGCGAGTGGTATTCCTCGTGGAGGATCCCGGAAGCGGCGGTCATCCACTGCACGTCGCCCGGACCGATGCGGCCGCCGGCGCCGGAGGAATCGCGGTGCTCCAGTTCGCCCTCGTAGACGATGGTCACCGTCTCGAAACCGCGATGCGGATGCTGGCCGACGCCGCGCCGATGCTCGGTCGGTTCGAACCGGTACGGGCCGGCATAGTCCAGCAGCAGGAACGGGCTCAGGTGGCTGCCGTGGGTCTGGTAGGAGAACAGCGAACGGGCCGGAAAACCGTCCCCGACCCAGTGGGGACGCGGGGCGCCGTAGACGCCGAGGACTTTCTTCATTGGTGGGCTCCCGCCCGGGCGGACCGGGCTTGATTTGCGATGGGTGCCACGTTAGTCCCGGAACGATGGACCCGGTAGTCGGCAGGATTTATCCTCAGAGTCCTATCAGGTGAACGATGACTGGCATGGTTCCGACCGACCTCAACGACCTGTTCTACTTCGCCCAGGTGGTGGACCACGGCGGGTTCGCCCCCGCCGGGCGCGCACTCGGCGTGCCCAAGTCCAAGCTCAGCCGGCGCATCGCGCTGCTGGAGGAGCGCCTCGGTGTGCGCCTGATCCAGCGCTCCACCCGCCGTTTTTCGGTGACCGAGATTGGCCAGGACTACTACCGCCACTGCAAGGCGATGATCGTGGAGGCCGAGGCCGCGCAGGAGGCGATCGAACTCACCCGCTCCGAGCCGCGCGGCGTGGTGCGGGTCGCCTGTCCGGTGGCGTTGCTGCATGCGCGGGTCGGGACGATGCTGGCCGACTTCATGGCGGAGAATCCCAAGATCACGGTGTTGCTGGACGCGACCAACCGTCGCGTCGATGTGGTCGGTGAAGGCGTGGACGTGGCGATCCGCGTGCGCCCGCCGCCGCTGGAGGACAGCGATCTGGTGATCCGCGTGCTGGCGCAGCGCTGCTGGAACGTGGCCGCCAATCCGCGTCTTTTCGAGAACAGCCCGATACCGGCCACGCCGGCGGACCTGGCGCGGTATCCCACCCTGGATCTCGGGCCGTTCCACCGCGATCACAGTTGGCAATTCAGCGATCGCGAAGGCACCCTCGCCACCGTCCATCACGAACCCCGCCTGGTCACCGACGACATGACCGCGATTCGCATGGCGGCGGTCGCCGGGGTCGGCATCATGCTGCTGCCGACCATGGTGATGTGCGACGAACTCGCCGACGGACGCCTGATCCGGCTGCTGCCGGACTGGCAGCCCAAGCAGGGCATCATCCACGCGGTATTCCCGTCGCGGCGTGGGCTGGTACCGTCGGTGCGCCACTTGATCGACCATCTCGCGCAGCGTTTCCTGGCGTTGGAGGAAGACTGACCAACCACGCGTGGCTCGGCATAATCGCGTGGCCTTCCGCCTTCTTCGCACGCATGTCGAACCCCGCCGAACCACGCCACGACCTCTCCGGCGCGCTGAAGTCCGATGTCGATGACGAAGCCGTTACGCGACTGGCCGATGCCTTTGCCGCCATCGCCGACGAGCGTCCCGCCACCGCCCTGCCCTTGCTTCGACAAGCGGACGCGCGGGGATCGCGCATGGCCGCCGCGCTGCTGCGGCATCTGGCCGGCGAAGGCCCGGACCACGCCTACGCGACGCACGCCGCGTTCCAGGCCTTCATCCGGGGTGGCGACAACGTGCCGTTGTACGCGGCGGTCAGCCAGGCGATGGCCGAACGCCATGCGCGGCCGGTGGTGCATCGGCTGCTCGATATCGGCGCCGGTGATGGCATGGCGCTATTGCCGGCGCTGCGTGCCGGCGCGCGGCTGCCTGACCGCATCGACGTGATAGAGCCGCAGGACGGCCTGCGCGATGCGCTGGCGGCGCTGTTCGCCGAACAGTTCGCCGGCGCCCACGCGCAAGGACGGCTGCAGCTGCACGGCGTCACCTTGCAGGCCTTCGTACAGGGGCTGTCGCAGGGCGACCATTGGGATCTGGCGCAGTCCAGTTTCGCGCTGCAATCGCTGCCGCCCCCCGAACGGGTGGACGCGCTGCGCGCGTTGCGGCCGCACCTGGACACGCTGGTGGTGGTGGAATTCGACGTACCCGCGCTGGCGCACGGCACGCCCGCGTACTTCCATTCGGTCGCCGGCCGCTACGAACGTTGCCTGGCGCAATATGGCGAGGATGCGGCGCTGATCGCACATGGCTTCCTCGCGCCGATGCTGGCTGGCCAGTTGCGCCGTGGCGTCGCGCCCTCGAACTGGGAACAGCCGGTTGTGGACTGGCAGCGGGAGTTCGAACAGGCCGGCTACCAGCCGCGCGAGGCGCGCCCGCTGTACGACTACAGCTGGTCGCCGGCATGGTGGATGGAAGCGTCCGCGCATTGACCGGCACGCCCGACACTTCCTTGTGGGAGCGACGTAAGTCGCGACCGTGGGGTTCAATGCCGCCCGGGAAGCGGTCGCGACTTACGTCGCTCCTACAACCGTGATCGCGCCCGCTTGCGGGAACGACGCTGGTTGCGAAAGCGGGACTCGTGGCATCTGCGGAAAAGCTCGCGACTGACGTCGCTCCCACAATGGCAGGTTGGCTTGAGTGGAGCGGACAAAGGCGATGGCTGGCAAGTGATCCATCTTTCAATCAAGGCGTTCCTTCCCCGTAGGAGCGACGTAAGTCGCGACCGTGG